>JAFTWI010000005.1 GCA_017465345.1 Oscillospiraceae bacterium | reverse complement strand
ATTCCCGAATTGTCAGCGACTACTACATGAAGGATGTAAACGATGAGTACAGCTATTACTATAGCGATGGCTTTGCTGAGGACAGAGGAATTGTGCGTCAAAAATATATTGCCTATGATAAACAGTATATTGCCCTTGACCATCTCGGTTTGCAGTACAGACTGAATTTCACCGAAAGAGGCTGTAAGGCAAGATTTGCCACCTATCTCGGCTACAGCGGCGAGGAGCTTCGTGACAGGTTTGTTTTCCCCGACGGTACAAACAGAGAAATTTCTGCTGTTGAAATCTGCGGAAACGCCAAAAAGGGAGTTTTTACAAAAATAGTTTGTTATTCTGACAGCTATTGCAATAATTAAATTCATGCGGAATGTTGCCTTTATGTGCTGACATTCCGCATTTTTTGATATATCTTGCAACAATTGGAGGTTTGCAGCCCCAATTGTTTGTGCAAAACGCCGATAATCGTATTTTTTTGAAAAAACCCCTTGACTTTTGCGGCTATTTGTTGTAAGATATATAAGTCGCTGGTAAACAGAACGACAACAAAGATGGGAGCATAGCTCAGCTGGGAGAGCACCTGCCTTACAAGCAGGGGGTCATAGGTTCGAGCCCTATTGTTCCCACCATTTTTGGCCTGGTAGTTCAGCTGGTTAGAACGCCGCCCTGTCACGGCGGAGGTCGTGGGTTCGAGTCCCATCCAGGTCGCCACAATTCCTTTGAGGAATTATATATGGTAGCTGTACCGCGAAGATGCCTCTGTAGCTCAGTCGGTAGAGCAGGGGACTGAAAATCCCCGTGTCGATGGTTCGATTCCGTCCGGAGGCACCAAAACGCTTTGTTTGTTTCAAAGTACAGTAATGCGGCACTTTTCAATGTCGCTCCATTTATGCGGATTTAGCTCATCTGGTAGAGCGCCACCTTGCCAAGGTGGAGGTAGCGGGTTCGAGCCCCGTAATCCGCTCCATTTTTATTTTGAGCGTAAGCTCTTATAAGTGTGAGATTCGTCGAGGCAATAGTCTCGGCGTTTTTATTTTATATAAACCTATAGCTTTGAAAGGAATGTTGATTATGAAAAAAATATTGTCATCATGTTCTGTCCTCAGCGGCGTAATCGCGCTCGCAGCACTTATTTTCGGTATCAGAGGTCTTTTCGACAGCAGCCGTTTCTTTATTGACCTGGCACTGTTCAATATGATTGCAAGAGGAAGCTTTATGGGCTTTATCGGCAATGTGCTGAGCGTGGTAATACTCTGCGGCGGCTTCGGCGCTATGGCTTATTACGGTTTCAGCAGCGGTCAGAGTGCCAAGAAAAAAGCTTTCGGCTACGGCATTGCTATGACAGCAATCTGCGGTGTTTCCCTGCTTTTCGCTATTTTCGGTCACATCTTCACAATAGGCGACCTTCTTATCGTAGCGCTCCCTGCTGTATATACATACGCTGTACTCAGAACAGCATAAGGTACGGATATGAGAACAAAAATTGTTTTTGCGCTGAATATCCTCATCATCATTGGAATGGCTGCGATTATCGTGTGGCAGCTGTTTTTCGCAGATGAGATAAACGCCAAAACCCTTTCAAGAGCAGTCGTGCTGTTTGCAGTATACCTTCTCGGCGTGCTGGGAATAAAAAGGAAGCGCTCCCCTTTTGATTATAAAATCTATGAGGAGCGTTACGGCTACATAATAAAAACCGCCTTCAGCCATGACAGAGTACGATATATGAAACTTATGTCAGTGATAACGCTGTACAACGAAAATAAGTTTGACAAGGCAATCAAGGCTCTTGACAAGCTGGAGGAGCACTGTGCTGAAAGTGATGATTATTCGGCTGTGCTGTATTTCCGTGCGCTGTGCAAGGACGAAAGCGGCAATAAAGCGGGTGCAATTGCTGATTATGAGGAGCTGCTGACGAGGGACTATACCAATTCCCACGCCTGGTCAAATCTGGGACTCATCTACACGCATATCGGCAAAACCGATGAGGCTCTGCGCTGTTATCGCGAGGCAGTTCACCACGACCCATCAAACCCTTATGCCCATTGCAATCTCGGCAACCTTTACCTGCAAAAGGCCGATTATCAGCTTGCTTTGGAGCACGCCCTCAAATCCCTTGAAACCGAACCGAAAATAAGGCAGTCTATGAGTCTTGCGGCGGTTGCATACAAGCGTCTTGGCGACGATTTGAATGCAGAGAAGTATTGTGAGCTGTACGGCAAATACGGCGGCAACGTTAAGGAACTGAAGAGTGTATTATAAAGCAAGAAGGTGATAATTTATGGTTGTTACAAGTATGCTCTTTGCCCTGCTTGTCCTGTTGATTATCGGCGGTATAATTGCTGCTGTGATATTCGGGATAATTTATTCGGCATTGATTATGCTGATAATCGGAATAGTTACATTAATTGCTGATAAACAGCAAGAGAAAAGATATATGGCATCGACTGAATTTTCGGAAACTGCCATTCCGTATAAAAGAAAAAAGTATCCGAGAATTCTTATTGCAGTAAGTATTACAACACTTGCTTTATTAACGATTATTTATACAGTTGATAGCATCACCAGCAGAAAAAGAGCACTGGAAATACAGGCACAATTAGAGTCAAGCCTTGAATGGTGCGTAGAGCACAGCGAGTTTGATGCTGCACAGAAGCTTATTGAAAACGGTGTTACGCCTGATATCCCCGCCTATGCTTCCACAGAGAGCAACGAGCCTGCCGCAGAGGGAGAACGCACCTTGCTTATGGAATATTGCGGCAAGGAATTCACCTATCCCGATGCGGATTACGAACAAGTTGAATTTCTTGTCAGAAGCGGCGCAGATGTAAACCGCAGAGCGTGGACTCACGAAGCGGAGCATATCAGCCATAGCGGAGACTCAACGTATGGCTACAAATACAGCGATGCTTGCGGAATTACTCCGCTTATGCTGGCAGCAAGTGCAGGAAATACGGAAACTGTCCGATTGCTTATTGAGTACGGCGCAGACGTAAATGCTGCTGATTACTGCGGCAAGACACCTCTTATGTATGCGGCAACTTCGCAAAAGGGTGACCGCACAGTTGAGATTGTTGAAATTCTGCTGGAAAACGGCGCCGAAAAATATGCTGTTGACAACTATGACCAGACCGCATACGACCACGCTCTGAATTTTGATGCAGACAGGGTATATAAATATCTGAGATAAAACAAATCCCACTGAAGCAATTCAGTGGGATTATCTTTTTACTTTTCATTATAACCGTTTGGGTGGTTCTTATGCCAGTTCCAAGCACTTGCAATAATTTCTTCAAGGCTGTCGTGAACAGGCTTCCAGCCGAGGATTTTCTTTGCCTTTTCGCTGGACGCAACAAGTCTTGCAGGGTCGCCTGCACGTCTTGGAGTTTCTGTAGCAGGGATTGGGTGTCCGGTAACCTTTCTTGCAGTTTCGATTACCTCACGAACGGAGTAGCCTACGCCGTTGCCGAGATTGAAAATGTCGCTCTCACCGCCGTTGTTGAGGTACTGCACAGCAAGAATGTGAGCCTGTGCAAGGTCGGTAACGTGAATATAGTCACGGATACAGGTTCCGTCTGGTGTATCGTAGTCAGTACCGTAAATGGAGATTGTTTCACGCTTGCCGTTAGGAACCTGAAGAATAAGCGGAATAAGATGACTTTCAGGGTTGTGTGCCTCGCCTATTGTACCGCTTTCGTCAGCACCGCAAGCATTGAAGTAACGGAGGGAAACGTATCTCAGACCGTGAGCTTCGGCTGTCCACTTGAACATCTTCTCCATAGCAAGCTTTGTTTCGCCGTATGGATTTGTAGGATAAGTTCTGTCGCTTTCGAGAATTGGAATATTCTCAGGCTCGCCGTATGTAGCAGCTGTTGAGGAGAACACGATTTTACCAACGTTGTTCTTCACCATTGCTTCAAGGAGCACCTTAGTGCCGTAGAGGTTGTTGTCGTAATATTTCAGCGGATTTGTAACGCTCTCGCCAACGAGAGAGTAAGCCGCAAAGTGAATTACAGCGTCGATTTTCTCCTGCTGAAAAAGCTTGTCGAGGAAGTCAAAATCACGGAGGTCGCCCTGATAGAAGCGTGCCTTCTCGGGAACAGCACTTCTGTAGCCTGTTACAAGGCTGTCGGCAATAACAACGTCGTGACCAGCCTTTACAAGTTCAAGTGCGGTATGAGAGCCGATGTAGCCTGCTCCGCCTAAAACCAGAATACTCATAATCATTTCTCCTTATATTTACATTGATTTTTTTATCGCCATAATCTCATTAGCCTTAGCGTAAATCTTTTCAGCATCAAGTGTCGGGAACTTGCCGTCCTCGTAAACAATCACGCCGTTTGCAACGGTCATCTTCACGTTGTCGCGTGTGCCTGCAAAAACAAGGTTTTTCTGAATGTTGTTCACAGGCTGCATATTAGGTCTGTTCATATCAATTACAACCATATCAGCCTTGCTGCCCTCGGAAAGTGCCACACAGTCGTTAAGCCCCATAGCAAGTGCACCGCCGCTTGTTGCCGCACGGAGCACAGCACCCGCAGGCATTGCAGAAGCGTCATTCTCACGCACCTTCTGAAGCACTGAAGCAAGATACATCTCACGGAACATATCGAGAGCGTTGTTGCTGGCAGGTCCGTCCGTACCGATTGCAAGGTTGATGCCCATTTCGTTCATCTTCGCAAGTGGAGCAATTCCGCTTGCAAGCTTGCAGTTGGAGCAAGGATTTGTTACAACGTAAAGTCCGCGCTTCTTGAAGATGTTCAAATCCTCATCGGTCATATGCACGCAGTGGAAACCGCCGCCGCCGTACTCAAACATACCGAGGCTTTCCATAAGGGCAGTCGGAGTCATACCGTGTCTTTCTATGCACCCCTGCACCTCGTTAGCGGTTTCGCTGTTGTGTGTATAGAGAGACTGCTTATATTTTTTAGCAAGCTCAGCAATTCCTTTAAGTATAGAAATGTGAGTTGTATACTCAGCGTGAAATCCCATCTTAAAGGAAACCAGCGGATTAAGGCTGTTGAAGCGTACAACGTAATCCTCAAGTCTGGACAAAGCGGAGTCATAATCAGCCTGATTGTCGCCGCCCGAAACCGCACCGCACAGCACAAGACGCAAACCCGTATCAATTGCCGCCTGAGCGATTGAGTCGGGGAAGAAATACATATCGAAAGCCGCAGTTGTACCGCCTGCGAAATATTCAAGAGCCGCAAGCTTTGTCAGCTCGTAAACATCGTCGGGAGTAAGCTTATCCTCCATCGGGAAAACCTGCTTGAAAAGCCAGTCATTAAGGGGCAGGTCGTCAGCGTATGAACGGAGAAATGTCATCGCAGAATGAGTATGCGCATTCTTGAAAGACGGCATAATCAGATTGCCATTAAGGTTTATCTCACGGTCAAACTGTCCGTCCTTTTTGTCAGCGCCGACGTAAGTAATCTTGTCCCCATCGGTGTGCACTTCGCCGTTAAAAATATCCTTCCCTGCATCGGTCAGCACAGAAGCGTTGTAAAATCTTATTTTCATAGAAACAATCCTTTCCAAGAAAGTCATTAAAGAAACGCCGGTTAATACGCTTCGCTTTAATCAGCTTTTTCCTCCCTAAATTATAGCACAACAATTCCAAGATGTAAAT
>JAFTWI010000064.1 GCA_017465345.1 Oscillospiraceae bacterium | reverse complement strand
CAGAAAGGCACCTTATTTCATCAACTGCGGCAACTATAAGACAGGCGCACAGCTTAACAAGCTCGGCGAATTTTATGCAGAATGTATTATCGACAACAATATTCCAGTTGAAACACTTTTCGGCCCTGCATATAAGGGTATCCCTCTCGCAGTTTCCGCTGTAACAGCACTCAGCAGAAAGGGTGTTGACGTTGCTTATTGCTTCGACCGTAAAGAAGTTAAGGACCACGGCGAAGGCGGTATGTTCATCGGTAAGCAGCTTGTCGATGGCGAAAAGGTTGTTATCATCGACGACGTTATGACATCAGGCAAGGCTCTCCGTGAATCTATGCCAAAGCTCAAGTCAGCAGCTGATGTAAACGTTACAGGTATGGTTATCACAGTAGACAGAATGGAAAAGGGACAGGGCGATATGTCCGCTGTACAGGAAGTAAAGCGTGACTTCGGAATTGATGTATATTCCATCGTTACAATCGCTGATATCATCGAAGCAATTGAGAACGATGTTGTTCCGGGTAAGGAATACCTGGAAAAAATGATTGAATACCGAAACGTATACGGTGTTTGATTGAAATAAAAGTCCCGTTTACAGCGGCAAACGGGACAGGGCGTCCAAAATAAATTTTTCACGCCGCTGAGAAACGGAGCATACAATGAGTGTCATTTTTGATCTGACTGTTGCAGGTCCCGAAATACTTGATGCTGTAATTTTTATGGAGAAATCTCCAGCATATGCAGCTTTCAAGGAGGAAATCGAAAAAATTCTTGCTGACTTCAATAAGAATTCCAAGTTCGGACAGAATATGGAAATTGACGTAAAGAACCTCGTAGAATCTTCTTCCGACGCTGTGAAGAATATGCACAGAGCATTCCTCATCTGGACATTCAACGAAGATAAGGTAAATAACGCTGAGGAAACAAAGTATGAAACATACCTGAAGCTTTTCTTCAAGGCTCAGGAAAAACACCTTGTTGCTCTCAACGGCGGCAAGAAAACTATTGCTTCCAGCGAGGTTGCTTCCTTTAAAGAAAAGTATATCGAAGAAATCGGTAAGAACGCAGAACTCTTCAACAGCCTCAAGGAATTCTTCTCAGGCTACGTTTACGGCTATTTCTTCAACTATCTTACAGAGCAGGAAGTAATGAGAGATTATGCGGAATTTATCGTTTGCCTCGGTATCATGTCCAACAAGATTACCACAAGCGAAACTGCTAAGCAGAAGATTCTTCCTAAGATGGCTATTCTTCTCAATAATGACCGTTTCAAGTATATCAGTGGTGAAATTCCTCTTGATGTAATGATGGAGCAGGTTTATGACCGTTTCTGCTTCACAGGTCTTACTGATGAAGAAGAGGCTGATATCAAGGGTACCCTTGAAGCGTGCATTATGGATACTTACGCTTACAACGAAGCAGATAATCTTATCAACGACGACGTAATGGTTAACGTTATGAGCAAGTTCAATAAGGAATATATCTGCGCTTCAAGTTTTGCTGAAGACCTCCAGAAGAGTACATTTGACGGAACACGTACATTCCTCGACGCTGATAAGAATGATATGGGCGAGTTCACTGTTGCAAAGGTTACACAGATTGTTTCCGATAAGTGTGCAGCAAACCACGATGCTTACTACGTTTCCGACCGCGAGCCAATTCTCGAATTCGGTCTCGGCAAGGACATGAAGGGTTATCAGTATCCGCTTACATATAAGAATGGCAACGAATACTGGTTTACTGACATTTATAAGGTTGTTATTGCACCAGCCTGCGATAAGGCAATCTACGTTGACGTAAACGAAGCTGACCTGCCGCTTGCAATGTTCCCATTTGCAGGCCTTGCACTCAAGACAAACATTATCCGTGTATTCGGCAGCCTTGAGTCTGAAAGCTATTCAATCCGTTCCGATAAGCGTGATGTTCTTGTTGAAATCAATGCACTTAACGGCACAAAGAACCTTTCCGATGTTGATAAGAAGATGAAGGCACTGGAAAAGCTCCTCTATGTTATCTCAGGTAATATGGACGCAGTTTCCTATCAGAAGCTTCTCAACGAAAATGTATTCGGCACAAAGCTTTATGACGATTATATCCGTTACCGTATGGACTGCATCTTCTCCAAGGGTATGAAGGATCTCGAAACAAAGAAGACTCTTCTTGACGAGCTTAATAAAATTGGATAAGTAATTTTTTCGGGCACCGATTTATTTCGGTGCCCATTTTTATTGCGTAAATTGTCATTATGTGGTATAATCAAAATTGTGATGTAAAACGTCAATCTGCACAAAAATAAAAATGTAAATTTGTGCAATAATATTCCATAAAAACAACCATTCTCAGAAGTATATATATTAGCAAGGGGTGATAACGGTATGACTGACAGACAGTTTGAACGCCGTATACTGCTTATCCAGCAGGGCGACAAACAGGGTCTGAAGGAAATCTATGACGAATACGGTAAAATCATTTATCAGAGCGTGTACCTGATTTTACACAATCAGCAGGACGCTGAGGATATAACGTCGGAATTCTTTTTAAAGCTGTGGAAAATAGCCGATACATACTGCTTCGGAGGCAAGCATAAGCGCTGGCTTGTTACGATAGCAAGAAATATGGCTCTCGACCTTCTGAAAAAGCAGAAGCGTGAACAGCTGACCCTTGATGAGGACAATGAAAATTCTGCAGCAAATGAAATAGCAGATACAACGTCCACAGAAGATACCGTTACCGGGAAGCTTGCGGTTGCAGAAGCACTTGAAT
>JAFTWI010000063.1 GCA_017465345.1 Oscillospiraceae bacterium | reverse complement strand
TGAAATGGCATACAAGATTTTTATAGACGGTCAGGAAGGCACTACGGGACTTAAAATTATTGAGCGATTCAAGGACAGAACAGATGTTGAAATTCTTAAAATTGACGAGGATTTAAGAAAGAGTGCACTGGAAAGAAAGCGTCTTATAAATGAGTCGGATTTCACTTTCCTCTGCCTGCCTGATGCGGCGGCTATCGAGTCTGTTTCATTGGTTGAAAACAAGAACACAAGAATTATCGACGCTTCAACAGCACACAGAACAAACCCTGCGTGGGCATATGGTCTGCCTGAGCTTTCACAGGCTCATAGGGATAAGATTGCAAACTCCAACAGAGTTGCTGTCCCCGGCTGTTACGCAAGCGGCTTCAATGCGGCGCTTTATCCGATTGTGCAGGAAGGGCTTATTGCACCTTATCACCCGATTATATGTCACGCAGTTTCAGGCTACAGCGGCGCAGGCAAGAAGGCTATCGCTGTTTATGAGGGCGACAACAAGCCTGACGAGTACAACTCACCAAGACAGTATTCCATGGGCAAGACCCACAAGCACATCAAGGAAATGATGGCTGTTTCGGGACTTTCCTATCCGCCGATTTTCAATCCTATAGTTGATAACTATTACAACGGTATGGTTGTTTCAATTCCGCTCCATCTCCGTGCAATGGCAAAGAAGACTTCCGCACAGCAGGTTTGGGAGGTTATGGCTAAGCACTACGAGGGACAGAATTTCGTAAAGGTTATGCCGTTTATGGGCGAGGGCGTACTTCAGGACGGCTTCCTTGCGGCTAATACACTTAAAAATACAAACCTTATGCAGATTTTTGTTTTCGGCAACGACGACCACGTACTGCTTTGCTCACGTCTTGACAACCTCGGTAAGGGTGCAAGCGGTGCAGCTGTGCAGTGTATGAATATTATGATGGGAATTGATGAAACTACAGGACTGGTTTAATTCGGAGTTCGGAATGCGGAATTCGGAATTAAACGGGTGAAATAACATTATGAAGTCAGATAATGTAATTGTTGACAAAAGCAAAGCTTTTGCGTTGAGAATTATAAAGCTGTATAAATATTTGCTTTCGGAAAAGAAAGAATATGTTCTTTCAAAGCAGATTTTGCGAAGCGGTACAAGTATCGGTGCAAATGTCAAGGAAGCAATAAGAGGTCAAAGCAAAGCTGATTTCTATGCAAAAATGAATATTGGCTTGAACTGCTTGGAGAAAGCGGCTATATTGAGAAAATACATTTTGATAGTATGAATTCGGATTGTCAGGAATTAATAAGCATTTTAGTTGCAATAACAAAAACGCAGAAAAATGCTAATCTAAAATAATTCCGCATTACGCATTCCGAATTTCGAATTTGAAGAAAAAGGAGTTTCCTGGATTATGAATATTATCGAAGGCGGCGTGTGTGCCGCAAAGGGTTTCAAGGCAAGCGGTCTTTACTGCGGCATCAAGGAGAACCCTACAAAGAAGAATGACATCTGTCTGATTGTTTCAGACGTTATGTGCAACGCGGCTGGTGTGTACACCTCCAACAAGGTCAAGGGTGCGCCTGTTGTTGTTACAAAGAACAACCTTGCAAAAAGCGGCGGCAAGGCTATGGCTGTTATTGCAAACTCAAAGAATGCCAACACCTGCAACGCTGACGGTGAGGAAAAGGCACTGGAAATGTGTAAGCTTACCGCTGACGCTCTTGGCATTGCACCTGAACAGGTTATAGTTGCTTCAACAGGTGTAATCGGTCAGATTCTGCCTATCGAGCCAATCCGTGAGGCTGTTCCTGAGCTTGTGAAGAAGCTTTCCTACGAGGGCAACCTTGAGGCTGCAACTGCAATTATGACAACCGACACTGCGAAGAAGGAGTATGCTGTTGAATTCGAAATCGGCGGCAAGCTCTGCAAGATGGGCGGTATGGCTAAGGGCAGCGGTATGATTCACCCTAACATGGCTACAACTCTCAACTTCATTACAACTGACTGTGCAATTTCTGCTGAACTTTTGCAGAAGGCACTTTCCGAAATCGTGAAGATTACATACAACTGTCTTTCCGTTGACGGTGACCAGTCCACAAACGACACATGTATGCTTATGTCGTCGGGACTTGCTGAAAATGCGGAAATTACTGAGGAAAACGCTGAGTTTGCTACCTTCAAGGACGCTCTTTATCAGGTTATGGCAAACCTTACAAGAATGCTCGCAAAGGACGGTGAGGGCGCCACAAAGCTCCTTACCTGCGTTTGTTCTTCTGCACCTGACCTTGACACGGCTATTATCGTTGCAAAGAGCGTAATCCGTTCTCCGCTGTTCAAGTGCGCAATGTTTGGCGCTGACGCAAACTGGGGACGTGTTCTCTGTGCAATCGGTTACGCTGAGGCTGATTTCGATATCACAAAGGTTGACGTTGACCTTGCTTCAAAGGCTGGACGTATCGCAGTTTGCCGCAACGGTGCAGGCGTAGAATTCTCCGAGGACGAGGCAAAGGTAGTTCTCACCGAGGACGAAATCGAGATTTACATTGAGCTTAATTCGGGCAACGCAAAGGCTACAGCCTGGGGTTGCGACCTTACTTATGATTACGTTAAGATTAATGGAGATTATCGTTCCTAAAACGAACGCAAGCATGGTGATATGAATGGCTGTTGAGTTTGACAGGGATATAACCGAATATGAAGTCCGCGAGGTTTTCAGCAAAATCATCACCCCTGCCGATGAGGTTATCACCTTCGGCTGCTACAGAAGAACAGGCGTGATGATGCGGCTGCTTAATCTGCTGGGTACGGCGGCTTGCGTTGTACTTGCGGTTATGTTCTACACACTTTTTGCAAAGAACGGCTCGGGGCAGAATCTTATTGTTAGCTGGGTAATAATCGGAATTTTTGCAGTAGTGGGAATATGGCTGCTGATTAAGGCAGCAAACGGTGAAAGTGACGTTTATTATATTTTCACCGACAGGGTTATTGCCGCAAAGACAAAGCGTCAGCTTATAGGCAGGGTTTTCTACACGGCTAACCTTACTTACCTGCGTACACAAAGGGGCAGGGAGTACGATACTATTATTGCGAGAGTTCCTGTGCAGGGTGAAAAGCGTGTATGCTGTGTTGAGGACGCAAGCGTGGTTTTAGGTTTGTGTGCGGCAAAGGTAGGCGCAAGGATTGTATGAGCCAAGGAAGTGAAAAAATGGCAGAGCAAAATAGCAACTTTGAACCTCAGATAACGGCAAAATTCAGTCGCCGTCTAAAAAAAGATGAGTATATCGTATGGGCAGGTACTTCGCTGGATGGATATGAAAGCAGTTGGATTTTTTCTGAAAAAAGCCTGCATCTTGTTTTCGGCTTGCTGGTAGGGATTATGACTCTTGTATTTTCTGTTCCGACTATGCTTGTGGATGGCGAAATCAATTTTGTTGCTGTGGCGATTGTAGCGGCGTGTGCACTGATTGTTGTAAATTCATTCAGAAAGCCAAAGCTGAAAAAGGCTTTTTTTGCGGTGACCAACAAGCGTATACTTACTTTGATATGGGGACAGCTTTTTCAAACAGCCCTTAAAGATGTTATTTTGGCAGAGTTACGGCAAAGAACAGTGTATGAAAGCGGTATGCTGATTGAAGCAAATGACGTTTTATTTGTAGCTGAAAAACATCCGGGTGCTGTGCAGAAAAAGGAATATATCGGCGGATTCAGCGAGGAAGATGCGGAAAATGTCCGCAGAATTATTGAGGAAGAAAGTGCAAAATCACATACAGATTTATGAGGAAAAATGTTCAGATATATAATCAAAAAGAAATTTGAAAAGCATCTTATGGGGAACGAAGAACTTCTCTGGTGTGGAAAAGCAAGAGAAACCTTGTTATTTTTTTCGCCCAGATATATGCCGAATTTTATGTTTGCTTTCGGTATCTTCTGGACGTGTCTTACCGGCTACTGGTCAATTGATGCAATAAAGCTTTCTATGTTCTATGTAACAGCACCGCTTATGGCTGTAGGCATAATATTTATAATTTTAGGGTTAGTTGATAAGAACAGGGCTTGTTTTGCTGTGACAAATCAGCGCATTTTGAAATTGAAGAAGGGCAGGCTTTCAGAGGTTTATCTTAAGGAAGTTGATAAAGTTGGGTTATTAAAATCCGTTATATGTGCTGACGTTATCTGTGCAGTAGACAAGGGAGAAGAAACCACTGTTATGGACTCTATGTTTGTTATCGGAAATTTGTTTTACATAACAGCAAAAAAAGTCTGTAAAATTATAGCAGATGAATCCGGAGCGCAGATTGAGAAGTAAGACAGAGGTTATGATTGGATTGGCTGAAAGGCTTTATAATTATAGAAAAAGTTAGGAGAAAAGAAAAATGGATATCACAAATCTTACAAACGATATTAAAATTGAAAACGAAGTGCGTTCAAAGATTCTTATCGACGCACTTCCATATATTCAGCGATACAGCGGCAAGATTGTTGTTGTAAAGTACGGCGGCAACGCTATGACTAATGAGGCTCTCAAGGACGCTGTTATGAGCGACATCGTGCTTCTTTCCCTTGTTGGCGTAAAGGTTGTTCTTGTACACGGCGGCGGCCCTGAAATCAACGATATGCTGAAAAGAGTCGGCATCGAAAGCAAGTTCATCAACGGTCTTCGCTACACAGACGAGGCTACTGTTGACATCGTTAAGATGGTGCTCTCAGGTAAGGTTAACAAGGAACTTGTTTCTCACCTTATCGAGCACGGCGGCAAGGCTCTCGGTCTTTGCGGCATTGACGGCGGCATGATTACTGCGCACAAGATGGAGGGTGAGGTTGACCTTGGCTTCGTTGGCGAAATTGTTGACGTGAACACAACTCCTATCATTGACGCTCTTGACAAGGGATATGTTCCTGTTATTGCAACAGTTGCCTGTGATGAAAATGCACAGACCTACAACATCAACGCTGATACAGCTGCTGCAAGAATTGCTGCTGAGCTGGGTGCTGAAAATCTCGTGCTTATGACAGATATCGTGGGTCTTCTCGAGGACAAGGACGACGACAGCACACTTATCCCTACAGTTCAGGTAAGTGAAGTTCCATTCATGAAGAAGCAGGGCATTATCAGCGGCGGTATGATTCCTAAGATTGACTGCTGTGTTGAAGCTGTCAGACGCGGCGTACACAAGACCTGTATCATCGACGGACGTGTTCCTCACTCTATCCTTATTGAGCTTCTCACCAACGAGGGTATCGGCACACAGTTCATCTGATAAAAATAAATGGCAGATACTTGAAATATTCATAATATTTTGT
>JAFTWI010000062.1 GCA_017465345.1 Oscillospiraceae bacterium | reverse complement strand
ATCAATTGCTGAAAAGAATAATATGCAGTATCAGATTGAAGTAATGAATGGCGAAACAGGTACAAATGCTGACAGATTTTCAGTGAATAAGAGCGGCGTCAAAGCTGTAACGCTGTCAATCACACTTAAATATATGCACACACCTGTCGAGGTTATTTCAGTTTTGGACGTTGAAAATACGGCACAGCTTATCGCCGCATACCTTCAGGAGGTGACTGTATGAGAATAGAACTTCTTGAAAAGCTTTGCCAAATCAACGGAACATCAGGTGATGAAGGCAGAGTCAGAGATTTTATTATTTCACAGATTGCAGATTATTGCGAATATACAGTTGACCCACTCGGAAGCGTTATTGCTTATAAAAAGGGCGCAAACAGCGCTAAAAATAAGGTTATGATTTCCGCACATATGGACGAAGTAGGTATGATAGTTACTTCAATCAAGTCTGACGGAACACTTACCGTTTCCGAAGTCGGAGGCGTTGACCCGCGTGTAGTAATTGGCAGACAGGTTTCTGTTGGTGAAAGTGGCATAAACGGTGTTATCGGCGCAAAAGCAATCCATAATCTTAGTGCCGAAGAAAGAAAGAAAGCTCCGAAATTTTCTTCGCTTTATGTTGATATCGGTGCAGCTGATAAGGAAGATGCTGAAAAACTTGTGTCACTCGGCGACAGAGTTCATTTTGCATCGGAATTTCTTACATTCGGCGATGGATATATCAAGGGAAAGGCAATTGATGACCGTTTCGGCTGTGCAGTTATGATTGAACTTATACAGTCTGAGCTTCCTTATGACTGCGTGTTTACTTTCGTAGTGCAGGAAGAGGTTGGACTCCGTGGAGCACGTCCTGCCACGTATACTGTTGACCCTGATTTTGCACTTGTTCTTGAAGCAACAACAGCTGCGGATATCCCTCTTGCAAGCGGAGAAAAGCGTTGTTGTGAGCTGGGCAAGGGTGCAGTCGTTTCACATATGGACCGCTCAACAATTTACGATAAGGGACTTTACAACATTTCCCGTGAAATTGCAGATGAACAGGGAATAGGCTGGCAGACAAAAACTATGGTTGCAGGCGGTAATGACAGCGGTGCAATCCATATTTCCCGCGGCGGAGTACGTACAACTGCGATTTCGGCACCATGCCGTTATCTCCATTCGCCGTCATGTGTTGTAAAGCTTTCTGACCTTGAAGATTGCGAAAAACTTGCGAAACTTATGATTGAAAAGATGTGTACACTTTAATGAAACAGATTTATGACGGTATAGCTGAGCGTATAACAAATTCGTATTATGGATACAAGATTTTAGCGGCATATCTTGCTTACGGAGCGGAATATGATTTCTGTAAATTCTATTCCTGCGGTGAAGGCATTGTTCATATCTACAACTCATCTATGGTTATTGATGGAAAATGCGATGTTTCTGAACTGGAGATGATTGTGGAGATGACTAAGCCGGTGACCTTGGAGGTGGCAAGCGGCATTGCTTTACAGCTAAGAGACGGGTATGAACGCTGTCACAGGACGTTGTTTGGCTTAAAGTCGCACATTAATGATATCAGCATAGATGATGTAAAGGTTAATTGCTGTACAGGATATTGCTACGAAATTCTTGCGGAAAGCTTTGAAAATATGGGGAGTTATGAGAGTTGGTATGTGGATATCAACCACAGAATTCGTCATAATGTTGCAAATCTGTATTTATTTGACAGCACAACGGCTACACAACAATTTAATATAAATGGATTTGTTTTCCTGTCGCATATTGCTACGGCGGAAGCTGCAAGAGGAAAGGGAACAGCACGCAAACTACTTTATTATCTTGCAGCAAAATATGAATCAGAGAACTGCAAAGCGTACCTTTGGTCACTTGACCACAGAAAATCGTTTTACGAGTCAATAGGATTTGAGCCTGTTGCTGAAGATATACTATATGAAATGGAAGGTTGATAAAAATGGCAGAAATTTTTGACCCGAAGCCGGTTGAAACAAAGGGCTTTGAAATAGATGAAAGAATTCTGAAGCTGGCAGATAAGGCTGAGGAAAACTGTTCTGCGGCTTTTGCTGAAATTGACAGAATTGCACGCATTAACGGTGAAAAGGTGTTGCGTGCGTTTATAAATAACAAGGTAAGTGCAGCCTGCATGACAGGTACAACTGGTTATGGCTATGACGATGTTGGACGTGATACGCTTGATAAGGTTTACGCAGAAGTAATGGGAGCTGAGGATGCACTTGTTCGTCATACTTTTGTTTCAGGAACACATGCTCTTACCTGCGCGCTTTTCGGTGTACTCCGTGCAGGAGATAAGATTGTAAGCCTTACAGGTACACCCTATGATACACTTGAAGAGGTTATCGGTATTCGTGGCAGCGGAAACGGTTCTCTTGCTGATTATGGTGTAAAATATGACCAGGTTGACCTTCTTCCCGATGGCAAGCCAAATCTCGGAGAAATCTTCCAGAAGGTAAAGGACGCTAAGGTGGCATACATACAGCGTTCAAGAGGCTATTCGCTTCGTCCGACTCTGACAATAAATAATATTGCTGAAATTGTCAAGGCTGTAAAGAATGCCAATCCAAAGGTTATTGTAATGGTTGATAACTGCTACGGAGAATTCGTGGAAAGTCGTGAGCCTATTCACGTCGGAGCAGACCTTATTATCGGTTCGCTGATTAAAAACCCTGGTGCAGGAATTGCAGAAACAGGTGGATATATTGCAGGCAAGAAGGAACTTGTTGAACAGTGTGCATATCGTCTTACTTGTGTTGGTATGGGCAAGGAAGTAGGCTGTACGCTCAATCAGAATAAGCTTATGTATCAGGGACTTTTCTTTGCACCTGAGGTTGTGGCAAATGCAGTAAAAACAGCAACCTTTACAAGCGAAATTATGACCCTTCTCGGTTTTGAATGTTTCCCTAAGCGTGATGAAGTCCGTGGTGATATTATTACAGCTGTTCTTATGAAAAATTCTGAAAACCTCATTGCATTCTGTCAGGGCGTTCAGAAGGGATCTCCAGTGGACAGTTATGTAACTCCTGAGCCTTGGGATATGCCCGGTTATGACTCACAGGTAATTATGGCAGCAGGTGCATTCAATATGGGTGCATCAATTGAACTTTCAGCGGACGCTCCTCTCCGTGAACCGTTTGCTGCATATGTTCAGGGTGGTCTGACATATCCGACAGGAAGAATGGGTATTCTTGTTGCACTTCAGGAAATGCACGAAAAACATTGTCTGAGATTATTTTAATTTTGGTATTGACAAAAGCTGTATTTTAGTGTAAAATGTTACGGTGATATTTTTTATGAAGCAATGGCGCTTTAACAACGGAGTAATTGCCGTTTGTTAAAGCGCTTTTTATTAGGAGGATTTATTTTATGGTTGAAACAACGAGCACTATTAAAAACGTTCCTGATTATTTTGCATGCAACGTTTTTAACGAGGAAATAATGAAAAACAGACTTCCTAAGAATATTTATAAAGCGCTCCTCAGAACACAACACCTTGGTATTGCGCTTGACGCTGATGTTGCCGAGGTTATTGCTTCGGCAATGAAGGAATGGGCTGTTGAAAAGGGTGCAACTCACTATACTCATTGGTTTCACCCAATGACAGGTGTAACAGCGGAGAAACACGATTCATTCATTTCACCGACAAAAGACGGTAAAATCATTATGGAGTTTTCGGGTAAAGAACTTATCAAGGGTGAGCCTGACGCTTCCTCTTTCCCGTCAGGCGGTCTCCGTGCAACATTTGAAGCACGCGGCTATACAGCCTGGGACCCGACATCTCCTGCTTTTGTAAAGGATGGTTCACTTTATATACCAACAGCATTCTGCTCATATACAGGTGAAATCCTTGATAAGAAAACACCTCTTCTTCGTTCTATGGACGTAATTTCCGAGCAGGCACTCCGTGTGCTCCGTCTTTTCGGTAATACAACAGCTACAAGAGTTACAACAACAGTAGGTGCTGAACAGGAATATTTCCTTATCGACAAGTCCCTCTATGACCAGCGTAAAGACCTTATGTTTGCAGGCAGAACTCTTTTTGGTGCAAAAGCGCCTAAGGGACAGGAGCTTGAAGACCACTATTTCGGTAACATCAAGGAACGTGTTTCCGCATATATGAAGGATCTTGACGAAGAACTTTGGAAGCTTGGTATTCCTTCTACAACAAAGCATAACGAGGTTGCCCCCGCACAGCACGAAATGGCACCTATCTATACTACATCAAACGTTGCAGCTGACCAGAACGCACTTACAATGGAAATAATGAAGAAAACTGCACTCAAGCACAATCTTGTCTGCCTTCTCCATGAAAAGCCATTTGCAGGTGTAAACGGCTCAGGTAAGCACAACAACTGGGCAATGTCCACCAATGACGGACAGAATCTTCTTGACCCTGGTGCAAATCCCAAGGATAATATCCAGTTCCTTACTTTCCTCGTTGCGGTAATCAAGGCAGTAAATAACTATGCTGATTTGCTCCGTCTTTCCGCTGCTTCCGCAGGAAATGACCACCGTCTCGGCGCAAACGAAGCACCACCTGCAATCGTGTCTATTTTCCTCGGTGATGAACTTCAGACAATCCTCGATGCTCTTGAAACAGGTAAGATGATTGACGAAAATCAGGATCAGGAATTTGTAATCGGCGTTGAAGCACTTCCAAACTTCCCTAAGGATACAACAGACAGAAACAGAACGTCTCCGTTTGCATTTACAGGTAATAAGTTTGAATTCCGTGCCCTTGGTTCAGCTGACTCAATTGCTTGTACAAATATGATTATCAACACAAGTGTTGCACACGTCCTCAAGGAATTTGCCGATAAGCTTGAAGGCTCAAAGCACTTCAAGAAAGACCTCAACAAGTTGCTTATCGAAACAATCAAGGAAAACAATCAGATTATCTTTAACGGTAATGGCTACGACGATGCGTGGGTTGAAGAAGCTGCAAGAAGGGGACTTCCTAACCTTGTTTCTACAGTTGATGCAATTCCTCATTATACAGACGATAAGAACGTCGAAATCTTTGAAGAATTTAAGGTTCTTACAAGAACAGAAATCCAGTCAAGACAGGAAATCCTTCTTGAAAACTATTCTAAGATTATCAATATCGAAGCACTCACAATGGTTGATATGGCAAGAAAGCAGATTGTTCCAGCTGGTATCGAGTTCACAAAAATGCTTGCCGAAGCAATGGTTGCAAAGGAACAGGTCGGCATAAATTGTACCGCCGAAAAGAAGCTTGCTTGTAAGGCTTCAAGCCTTACAAACAGCATCCTCGAAGCAACAGACGTGCTTGATGAGAAGCTTCTTGAAGTCAAGAACTGTTCAGAGGGTGAGCCTACCGCAAGATATTACCGTGATGTTGTCTTTGCAGCAATGCAGGAGCTTCGTGCAGTAGTTGACGAGCTGGAAACAATCACTCCTGACAAGATGTGGCCGTTCCCGACTTATGCAGATTTGCTTTTCAAGGTTTAATTCAATATTTTTTAAAGTCACTTTCGGTTATTGCTGAAAGTGACTTTTGTTTGACAATATTTGTATGTGATGTTATAATTTGAATATTATATTTGAGGAGTGATTTAATGTCACGAACAGAAACAGTCAAATTAACAAATATGTGTATGGTGTACGACGGAGATAAAGTCCTGATACAGAACAAAGTCGACGACGAAAGCTGGAACGGAATAACATTCCCTGGTGGTCACGTCGAAAAAGGGGAGCCCTTTACCGATGCAGTAATCCGTGAAGTTTTCGAGGAAACTGGTCTTACAATTTCCTCACCTCAGCTTTGTGGCGTAAAGGACTGGTTACAAGATGACGGCTCACGATATATGGTCTTGCTGTATAAAACAAATAAATTCACGGGTGAGCTGAAATCCTCCGAAGAAGGCGAGGTTTACTGGATTGACGTTAATGAGTTGTCTAAAATGAAGCTTGCAAACGATATGAGCGATTTAATGAAGGTTTTCCTTGATGACAATTTAAGCGAATTCCGTTATTATAAAGAAAATGATGAGTGGAAGCACATACTTAAGTAATTATTTTATCTATTCCGTTAAAAACTATCGGTATTTATTGCTTTTTTGAATAATATTTTCAAAAATAGTTGAAATCCAAAGTGAAATGTTGTATAATTATTATGATATTTTTTGTAAAGGAGTAATCGCCAATGTATAATGATATTATTGATACAATCGGCTACGTTGCCGAAGTTGACCCTGAAGTAGGCGAGGGTATGAAGAAGGAGCTTGCAAGACAGCGCCGTAACCTCGAACTTATCGCAAGTGAAAACCTCGTTTCTCCTGCAGTAATGGCTGCAATGGGTTCTGTTCTTACAAATAAGTACGCTGAGGGCTATCCTGCAAAGCGTTACTACGGCGGCTGCGAATGCGTTGATATCGTTGAAAACATCGCTATCGAGCGTGCTAAGAAGCTTTTTGGTGCAAACTTTGCAAATGTTCAGGCTCACTCTGGTGCACAGGCTAACACAGCTGTTTATTTTGCGCTCCTCCAGCCTGGCGATACAGTTCTCGGTATGAGCCTTGCTGACGGCGGACACCTTACACACGGTTCACCTGTAAACCTCTCAGGTAAGTACTTCAACTTCGTTTCTTACGGTCTTGATGACGAAACAGAAATGATTAACTACGATACAGTTCAGAAGCTTGCTGAAGAAAACAAGCCAAAGCTTATTGTTGCAGGTGCAAGTGCATACCCAAGAGCAATTGATTTCGAAAGACTTTCCCAGATTGCTAAGTCCGTAGGTGCTTACTTTATGGTAGATATGGCTCACATCGCAGGTCTTGTTGCTGCAGGTCAGCATCAGTCTCCAGTGCCATACGCTGATATCGTAACAACAACAACTCACAAGACTCTCCGTGGTCCAAGAGGCGGTCTTATTCTTACAAACAGCGAAGAACTCGCAAAGAAGATTAATTCTGCTATCTTCCCAGGTACACAGGGTGGTCCTCTTATGCATACAATCGCTGGTAAGGCAGTTTGCTTCGGTGAAGCTCTCAAGCCTGAGTTCAAGGAATACGGCAAGAAGGTTGTTGAGAACGCTAAGGCACTCGCTGAAGGTCTCCTCAAGAGAGGTTTCAACCTCGTATCAGGCGGTACAGATAATCACCTTATGCTCGTTGACCTCCGTCCTTTTAATATCACAGGTAAGGAACTTGAACACCGCCTTGACGAAGTTTATATTACAGTTAACAAGAACGCTATCCATAACGACCCTGAAAAGCCTTTCGTAACAAGCGGTATCAGAATCGGTACACCTGCTGTTACAACAAGAGGTCTCGGCGTTGAAGAAATGGACAAGATTGCAGAATATATCTACCTCTGCGCAACAGACTTTGAAAACAAGGCTGACGAAATCCGTGCAGGCGTAAATGAAATCTGCGCAAAGTATCCTCTTTATGAGTAATTGAATAACTAAACACTAAAAGCGGTGTAGATGGCATATATGCCGTTTTGCACCGCTTTTATATTGTAAGGAAGTGAATTTATGTCAGCCCCACTTGCCGACAGAATACGCCCTAAAACGCTTGATGACGTAGTAGGTCAGTCCCATATACTTGGCGAAGGTAAGCCGCTCCGTCGCATAATCGAAAGCGGGAAAATCCCCAATATGATTTTCTACGGCAGTTCAGGTATCGGAAAAACCATCGTTGCCCGAATTATTGCCGAAAATACAAATATGAAGCTCCACAAGCTCAACGGCACATCAGCTTCTATTTCCGATATAAAAGACGTTATCGCCGATACAAACACAATCGACGGAATGAACGGAGTCCTGCTCTATCTGGACGAAATCCAGTACCTGAACAAGAAACAACAGCAGTCCCTGCTTGAATATATAGAAAACGGTCAGATTACCCTTATTGCTTCAACAACAGAAAACCCGTATTTTTACGTCTACAACGCAATTATCAGCCGTTCAACGGTTTTCGAGTTCAAGCCTATTACAGCCGAAGAACTCGCACCTGCAATCAGCCGTGCCTTCCGAATTGTTGCGGATGAGCTTGGAGTAAAAGTTAAGGTAGCAAAAGGCGTAGTTGAGCATATTGCAAGAGGCTGTGGGGGAGATGTCCGCAAATCAATTAACACAGCTGAACTCTGTGTCCTTTCAGCTGCAAGCACAGACGGCGAAATCCTAATAAAAATGGAAACAGCCGAAGCACTTACCCAGCGCAGTAATATGCGCTACGACCGTGACGGCGACTCACATTACGATATTTTATCTGCACTCCAGAAATCAATCCGTGGTTCCGACGAAAATGCCGCAATCCACTACGCCGCACGTCTTATCGAAGCTGGTGACATCATTTCCTTGTCACGCCGTCTGCTCGTTATAGCCGCCGAGGACGTAGGACTTGCTTATCCGCAGGCAATTCCAATCGTTAAAGCCTGCGTTGACAGCGCAATGCAGTTGGGACTCCCCGAAGCACGGATACCACTTGCAAATGCGGTAATTCTCCTTGCCACAGCACCGAAATCCAATTCTGCATATCAGGCAATAAATTCAGCACTTGCCGACGTTCAGAATATTGAATGCGGGGACTTCCCACGCCATTTGCAGAATAAGCATTTCGACGGCGAGGGCGCAAAGGTTGTGTGACAGAATTACGTATATCCCCACGATTTTCCTAATAATTATGTTAAACATCAGTATCTGACTGACCCTATAAAGGACAGAGTTTACTACGAATTTGGTGATAATAAGACCGAACAAGCGGCAAAACAGTATTGGGATAAAATAAAGCATTGAAATAAGGTGATGATATGAAAAAGTTTATACTAATACTGTTGTCTGTGCTTTGCATCATTGTTATGGCAGGCTGCCGCAGAGATTTGAATTATATCATCAGCAATAAACCAAGTGTGCTCGGTACAGTTGAAGAAATAACCGACAGTGCAATGCTCATCACCTGTCATGATTTGCAGGGCTATGAGCAGGACGTGCAATGCTGGGTAAGCCTTGATATTCAGTACGAGGACGGTAAGTCAGAGTACAGCGTTGGTGATACCGTAGATATTTTCTATGACGGTACAATAGCGGAAAGCTATCCCTTGCAGATAAATACGGTATACGCGATTTTTCTGCAAGAGCCTGTGGACAGAACTGTAAACGATAAATCATAATAATATGCCGCTATGGTTTGTACCACAGCGGCATTTCATTTCAATCTCAAAATCTGGTTTCAATAACTTTAGGAGATAAATCGGATGAATATCTCCAATGTGAAATATGCCCATCGGTTATGAAATATTCAGGTGCACGATGAATATGTGTTCCGCTGAAAACATCAACAATAATCAGCTTTACCTTCATTTTATCGGGAATAAGCGCTTTTATGTATACGCTTGCGTGCTGACCAACAGCAACACCATCTTTAGGCTCAGCAAGTCCTGCAAGATTCGGAGCAAGCTCAACAAAAATACCATAATCCTCAACGCTTCGGATTATTCCGGAAACGGTTTCACCATAATGAAACTTTGAAGCATTTTCCTCCCATGTTCCCAGCAATTCTTTATGCGAAAGCCATACACGTCCTCCGCAAACATCTTTGATTACAACAAAAATACTTTGTCCGGGCTGAAAACGGTCTGACGGGTGAGAAATGCGTGAAATTGAAATTGCATCAATTGGAATAAGTGACGGTATACCACAGCCAATGTCTACAAAAGCACCAAACTGTTCAAGGTGTGTAACCTTTGCAGGAATAACATCACCTGCCGAAAGCTGATTGATGAATTCGTCCATACATCTCTCTTGCACTTTTCTTCTTGAGAGTACAGCAGTGTAATTTCCGTTTTCATCTCTGATTATTTCCGTAACAACAAAACAAACAGGCTTATTAACTTTTGTAATCAGTGCAATATCCTTTGTTGTACCATCGGAAATTCCAATCGCTCCTTCATCACGTGGGATAAAGCCTTTTGCACATGGAAGTTCAACATGAAGATTGTGGTCGTTGTCACATAAGGAAACTCGTGCTTCAAGAATTTTCTCCTGAAGCATAGCCTCCTGTAACGAAAAAATGGTTTTAATGCTGTTCTGATTATCGGGCGTAAGAAAAATCTCGCCCTCCGGATAGTAATTTTTCATTTTATACCTCCCGAGTTTTGATTGAATTTTAAATTGTATCCGCTTTTCAATCTTATGCACGGGGGAGAATTCTTATTCTAAATTTTGGTAATGTTTCTGCCGCCAAAGCCTATTATAATACGTGAGGCCTCAGCAGCTTCTTCTTTTCGGCAAATAACTCTTAGTACACAGTCTTCACTTGAATTTGTATGGCTTGAATTATTTCTTCTTACAGGCACCGAGTAGGTAGGCGTAATGCTTGCAAGGTTGAACACCGGAAAAATGTTAATACCTGTATCGATGTTAATATTATGACGATTTTCGGTTTCAATCTTTGTAAGCGGAGATAATGTCCTTTTTAATGCACCTGCCGCAAAATCTGCGCTGTCAGGCGAATTGAAATGTGCAGTGATTTTCATAATAGACCTCCTTGAGTTTGTGCAAAACGCTTTTTTTAGTATTATATTTCTGTGCTTTTAATCTATTTTGTTTTAAATTTGCATAAATATTGCAGAAAATAATTGCCTTTAGCATATAAAATATGGTATAATAATTTTAATTTCGAAAATTTATGAAAGGAGCGTTTTTATGGATATCCGTCCAAATGATATTCTTATTATGAAGAAGAAGCATCCTTGCGGTAGTCTGCGTATGCTTGTTCTGCGTTCAGGTATGGATTTCAAGCTTCGCTGCGAAGGCTGCGGACACGAATTTATGGTGCCCAGAAGCAAGATTGAAAAAAATGTAAAGTCTGTAGAACGCTCTGATGATAAAGAATTGTAGCGGACAGTTTTGTATAAAATATTATTAAGGAGCTGTTACAATGTTTGAAAAATTAAAGCTTACAGAGCAGAAATATAATGAAATCAGCGAAAAGCTTACTGATATGGCTGTTATCAGCGATAATAAGCTTTATACATCGCTTATGAAGGAATATAAAAACCTTACTCCGATTGTTGAGAAGTACCGTGAATACTGTAATTGCAAAAAGACAATGGATGACGCAAAGGAGCTTCTTGACGAGGGCGGACTTGACAAAGAAATGAAAGAGCTTGCACAGCTTGAATTTGATGAGAGCCGTGAGCAGATTGATATTCTTGGTGAGGAACTGAAAATTCTGCTTCTACCTAAAGACCCCAACGATGATAAGAATGTTATTATTGAAATCCGCGGCGGCGCAGGTGGAGAAGAAGCTTCACTTTTTGCCAACTCCCTTTATCGTATGTACTCTATGTATGCAGAATCACGCCGCTGGAAAATTGAAATTCTTAATGCCAACGAAACAGAGCTTGGTGGATTTAAGGAAATCAGTTTCAGCGTTGAGGGTGAGGGTGCATATTCACGCCTTAAATACGAAAGCGGTGTTCATCGTGTCCAGCGTGTTCCTGAAACTGAGTCACAGGGTCGTATTCATACTTCAACAGTAACGGTTGCAGTTCTTGTTGAAGCTGATGAAGTGGAACTTGAAATTTCACCAACTGACTTGAAGATTGACGTGTTCAGAGCTTCAGGCGCAGGCGGTCAGCATATTAATAAAACAGAATCAGCTGTAAGAATTACACATCTGCCGACAGGTGTTGTTGTTGAGTGTCAGGACGAAAGAAGTCAGCATAAGAACAAGGATAAGGCAATGAAAATTCTGCGTTCAAGACTCTATGAAGCACTTCAGCAGGAGCAGAATGACAAGATTGCTTCCGAAAGAAAATCTCAGGTCGGTACTGGTAATCGTTCTGAACGTATCAGAACATATAATTTCCCTGAAAGTCGTGTTACAGACCATAGAATTGGTCTTACACTTTACCGTCTCGAATATATTTTAAACGGTAATATTGATGAAATTGTGGATGCTCTTGCAACAGCTGATCAGGCTGCAAAGCTTTCCGAACAGGAAGAGATGTAAAAATGAGCTATAAAACAAAACTGCTCAGCACTTCTGAGCGTGATATAGAATACGCTGCAAAGCTTCTTGCAGATGGCGAGGTAGTGGGAATTCCTACCGAAACTGTATATGGACTTGCATCCGATGCTGAAAATGAAGAAGCTGTGAAAAGAATATTTGAAGCCAAGGGAAGACCGCAGGACAACCCTCTTATTGTTCATATTGCAGATATTGCTCAGCTTGAAGAATATGTACACGATGTGCCGCAGCTTGCATATAAGCTTGCCGAAAAATTCTGCCCGGGACCGCTTACAATGGTTCTTCCCAAAAAAGACAGAATTCCAAATGTTACAAGTGCAGGACTTGATACGGTCGGAATAAGAATACCTTATCACCCTGCGGCAAGAAAGCTTATACTTGCAAGTGGAAAAGCTCTCGCTGCTCCGTCTGCAAATCTTTCGGGAAGCCCAAGCCCTACAACAGCAATGCACGTTATGAATGATATGCAGGGAAGAATACCTGCTGTTGTTGATGGTGGAAGCTGTCCTGTAGGCGTGGAAAGTACCGTAATTTCCTTTGAGGACGGCAGAATTCGTCTTTTAAGACCCGGATTTATCTCAGCAGATGAACTTTCAGAGTTTGCAGAAGTTATCTGTGACAGGCATATTACCGAAGCCGCTGTAGAGGGTGAACAGGTTCGCTCGCCTGGAATGAAGTATAAGCATTATTCTCCGAAAGCCAATGTAACCATAATCAGCGGAAGCAGTGAACAGTATGTTGATTATGTAAACAGCCATGGCGGAAATGGTGTTTATGCAATGCCATTTGATAGTGATAAAAATAAATGCAGGATACCTTGTATTCCGTATGGTGATACATCCGAGGAACAGGCTGCAAAGCTTTTTGCGGTTCTTCGTGAATTTGATGATATAGGTGCAAAGCAGGTTTATGCACGGTGTCCTTTAACAAGCGGTGTGGGATTGGCTGTTTACAACCGTTTGCTGAGAGCCGCAGGATTTGAAATAATAACATTGTAATAAAAAGCAATGGAAGGGGATTTGGACAAAAATGTGTGAAACAGCAGATATAGCTGTAATAGGTCTGACAGGACAAAGCGGAGCAGGGAAAACTACTGTCTGCCGTGTCTTTGAAGAAAAAGGGTTTGCAATAATAAATGCTGATAAAATTGCACGTCAGATAATGGAAAAAGGAATGCCTTGTCTTGATGAACTTGCAGAATGCTTCGGTTCTGAAATTTTATATGAAGACGGTACTTTAAATAGACAGAAGCTTGCAGATATTGTTTTTAATGATAAGGAAAGGCTTAAACAGCTTAATGCAATCAGCTATCCATACATAACATCGGAAATTCTGAATAAAATAAAGAAGTTAAGTGAAGAAAACTGCAAATTTGTGCTTCTAGATGCACCGACACTTTTTGAAAGCCGTGCTGATGATTTCTGTAACTTAATAATCAGTGTCACTGCAACAGAAAAAAATCGTACAGCAAGAGTTGCACAGCGCGATGGAATTACTCCTGAGCAGATAAAACAGCGTTTTTCATCACAGCACACAGAGCGTTTCTTTATAAATCATTCCGATTTTATTATCAAGAATAATAAGTCTATAGATGAACTCATAGAAAAGGCAAAAGAGGTTGCCGAGAAAATTAAGGAGTATTATAATGCGGAAGAAACTCGGTAGTTTTCTGCTGATTTTGTTTTTAGGTGCTGTAGTAATCGGAATATGCAATGCTGAGAATATATGCAAAAAATATATTTACCCGATTAAATACGGGAATTATGTTGAAAAAGCAGCATATGAAACAGGAATTGACAAGTATCTGATTTACGCTGTTATAAAAACTGAAAGCAATTTTGAATCGAATGCTGAGTCTGATGTTGGGGCACGAGGTCTTATGCAGCTTATGGAGGATGCTTTTGATTGGGTAAAATTCCGTATGGAAGACGAACGAGATGTAAGTTATGATGATATGTATACTCCAGAGTATAATATTGAGTACGGAAGCTTTCTGATAATGCTGCTATATGAAGAATATGGAGATGTTGAAACAGCTGTCGCAGCTTATCATTCAGGACGTGGAAGTGTAAATGACTGGTTAAAGGATAAAGCATACAGCTCAGACGGAAAAACACTTGATAAAATTCCGTCAAGTACAACAGCGCATTACGTCAGCAAGGTTATGAAAGCTTATGAAGGATATACTAATTTATATGAAAATGATGAATAATGAAAGGATTGATTTGAATGTCAAAGGAAAAATCAGCTGCTGCTCTTCTTAAAGAACAGCTTTTTATGGAACGTAAGCATGCAGGTCTTATTATGTCTGACTCAGAAATTGCTGCTTGTGATGATTTCTGCGAAAGTTATAAGAGCTTTCTCGACAGCGCAAAAACTGAACGAGAGGCTGTTGTCACAACAATTGCCCGTGCAGAGGAAGAGGGCTTTGTTGAGTACAAGCAGGGTATGTCCCTTAAAGTAGGGGATAAGATTTACTACAACAACCGTGGTAAGGCAATTATCCTTGCTGTAATCGGCAGTGAGCCAATTGAAAACGGTGTACATCTCGCCGCTGCACATATCGACTCCCCAAGAATTGACCTTAAACAGAACCCACTTTATGAGGATAACGAGGTTGCTCTCTTTAAAACCCACTACTACGGCGGTATCAAGAAGTATCAGTGGGCAACAATTCCGCTTTCCCTCCACGGTGTAGCTGTAAAGAAGGATGGCACAAAGGTTACAATCTGTATCGGTGAGGACGAAAATGATCCAGTATTTTTCATCAGTGATCTTCTCCCACATCTTGCACAGGAGCAGGTTAAGCGTACTCTCAACGAAGGTATCAAGGGTGAGGAGCTTAATGTAATCGTTGGTTCAAGACCTTTCCGTGACGATGATATCAGCGAAAAGGTTAAGCTGAATATTCTCTCTATTCTCAACGAAAAATACGGTATGATTGAGTCCGACTTCCTTTCCGCAGAATTTGAAATGGTGCCTGCATTCAAGGCAAAGGACATCGGTTTTGACAGAAGCCTTATCGGAGCTTATGGTCACGATGACAGAGTATGCGCATATACAGCGCTTGAAGCAATCCTCGGCTGTGACAAGGTTAATAAGACAGCTGTTGTATGCCTTACAGACAAGGAAGAAACAGGCAGCGACGGCAATACAGGTCTTTGCTCCGCGTACCTCGAAAACTTCCTCTATGACCTTGCAGAAAGCTTTGGTGTAAAGGGCAGAACTCTCATTTCCAATACAGAGTGCCTTTCCGCTGACGTTAATGCAGCATTTGACCCGACTTTCCCTGACGTTGTGGAAAGAAGAAATGTAGCATTCCTTAACTACGGCGTCGTAGTAACAAAGTTCACAGGTGCAAGAGGTAAGTCAGGAACATCTGATGCTTCCGCTGAATTTGTAGGCAGAGTCCGTGCACTTATGGAAAAGAACGATATCATCTGGCAGACAGGTGAGCTTGGTAAGGTTGACCTTGGTGGCGGTGGAACAGTAGCCGCATACCTCGCTAATATGAATATGGACGTAATCGACGTAGGTGTACCTGTTCTCGCAATGCACGCTCCTTATGAAGTAGTTGCAAAGACAGATGTTTATATGACATATAAGGCTTTCAGTGCATTTTTTGAAGAATAATTTTAAAGGACACTTTTACATTTGTAAAGGTGTCCTTAATTAAATGAAAAGGACGTGATACTATGACGAATTATACAATAAAACACAACGAACTCACCGCCGAAGAATTCATCTCCCTTTGGGAAAGCGTCTGGGACGGTGCACCGTCTTTGGCACAGACGAAACTTGCAATGCAGAATACTATTTTCAGAGTTTCGATTTATGACGGAGAAAAAGCAATCGCAATGGCAAGAATGATAGGTGATATGGGACTGTGTTATTATATCAAGGATGTGGTTGTCCGTCCCGAATATCAGGGCAAGGGAATAGGCAGGACGCTTATCAATGAATTACTGAAATTCGTTAATGATAACGGTATAAAGGGCACAAGTGTATTTGTTGAACTTGCGGCTGTACCTGACAAAATGCCGTTTTATGAGAAATCAGGCTTTACAACCAATGAAGCTCGGCGTTTGAAAATGATATATGAAGTAAAGTAACTTTACACCTCTGTATGACTTGCAGAGGTGTTTTTTACTGCAAAATTTATGTCGTAATATGAAAAAATTCATAGAAATATATTGACTTTTTGACTATAATAGAGTAAAGTATATGTTGTATGTCTTTAATACAAATTAAGATATGAAAGGAAGCTGGGGAATTGAACAATATTGTAGAATTAAAGGATATTGTGGTTGAATTCGACGGAGAAAGAATACTTGACAAAATCAATCTTAATATTAAGGATAAGGAGTT
>JAFTWI010000061.1 GCA_017465345.1 Oscillospiraceae bacterium | reverse complement strand
GCCTGCCTCCTACTTGTATAACACCAAAAGCATATCCCATAAATATGGATTTTGCTTCGGCATGTAAATGTTTATTTCAGGAAGATTATCAACAGAATTACATTTTAACAGAGCCTGCAAGGCCGTTATAGATATACTTCTGCAAGAATATAAACACAATCATAATCGGAATCATACCGATAATAATTGCTGCGGCAACAATCTCAAAAGGTGTTGCCATTGAACCGAAGAACTTATAAAGTGCAACGGTAAATGTCTGAACATCTCTGTTCAGATAGAGATTAGGAATATAGAAGTCATTGTAAAGACCAATACCGTTAATGATAATCAGTGTTGTACAAGCAGGCTTCATAAGCGGAAATACAATTGTTACGAAAGTACGGAAATAACCTGCACCATCAATAAGTGCTGCCTCGTCAATTTCCTTTGAAATGCTTTCAAGCTGGTTAAGCATAATGTAGATACCTACAATACCTACGCCTGAATAAAGGAGAACAACACTCCACATTGTATTGATAAGCTTTACTGCATACATCATTCTGAAAACAAGAGTCTGTGTTGCAACAATCGGAATAAACATTGTAAGGGTAAAGAGTGTTTTTACAATCTTTTTGCCCATAAATTCAAAACGTCCGAGAACGTATGCAACCATCGCTGTCAGTGTAACCTGTATTGCAAGTGAAATTGTAAGAATGATAGCTGTATTGAGGAAAGCCTTGCCAAGCTTACCTACTTCAAGTGCATACTTGAAGTTATAGAAATTCAAAAAACTTTTAGGTGCTTCAAGTACGCTTGTGCTTGAATACTCTGCGCCTGTCTTGAATGCCATGAAAATCAGAGGAATCAGCGGAATTATTACAAACAAGCTTGCAAAAACAAGGAATACATAGCGCACAATTTTATACATAAGGGATTCTCTCGCCATATAGCTGAAATCCGCTTCTTTTTCTTTATTAAATATGCCCATGTCAATCCTCCTTTACAAGCAGTTTCTGAAGGCCGACAACTATCAGAACAATAACAAATACCATTACTGAAAGAGCAGCTGCAAAGCCGACTCTGTTTTCGGACATACTCTGCTGAATCATAATAACAGGTGTACCTGTACCGTTGCTTCCGTTGAGCATGATATACGGGATTTCGAATACCTGAATTGAGCCGGAAACACTGAGAAGGATATTAATGAAAAGAACCTTCTTGATTGACGGAATGGAAATATATCTGATTTCCTGCATTTTAGTACAGCCGTCCAGTGTTGCTGCTTCATAAAGCTCAGTAGGAATAGACTGGAGCGCACCAAAGAACATAATGAAGTTCATTCCGTAGTATCTCCAGATACTGATTGACGCAACAGCAGGGTTTACAAGTTCAAGGTCCTGAAGCCATTTATGCTGGAGAGCTTCAAGTCCAAATGTGCCAAGGATAGTATTGAGTGTACCTTCACCATTGAAGAAAATAATGAAGATAGTAGAAATAATTACACCGTTGAGAAGATACGGTATAATGAGGATACCCTTAAAGATATTGAGTCCCTTGAATTTACCATTTACAATAACAGCAAGGAAAAATGCAAAAATAAGCTGTGGAATTGCAGCAAGGAAATACCAGAAGCAATTTTTGAACATAGAAATATATTCGGGATTTGTAAACAGCTTGCGGTAGTTTCTTATTCCTATAAATTCAACTTCACCGAAGCCCTTCCAGTTAGTAAAGCTAAGGACGAAGTTACCGATAATCGGAACATAGGAAAAGATAATCAGATGGATAAGCGGTAGCGCAAGAAACAGAATAATAAACAAAGATCTGCTTTTACTTTTCATATAACCTCACCTTTTGATTACAAGTTTGGGCGGTACATAATACCGCCCAATCATCACATGATATAGTTATTGATTAGAGAGTATCATCCCAAGCAACGCCGAGATCTTCTCTTGCCTGAACATATGCCTTGTTCTGTGTTTCAACCTGAGCGTCATATGCTGCCCAGTCAGCTTCCTTAGTTACGTCGATAACGTCATAGAGGTTACCAACATACTTAACGTCAGCAAGGAGGCTTGCTTCTGTAAGAACAGCTTCGTTGTTGATGGAGTTCTGGTTTGTAGCGTAAGCGAAGAGAACCTTACATGTACCAGCTTCTACAGCGTCGTCGATAAGCTTGTAGAGATCAGGAACAACAGGTGTAACACCCTTCTTCATAGCGATGTAACCGCTGTCAGCGAGGTACTGAGGAGATTCAGAGATGTATTCGATGAAGAGTCTTGCAGCTTCCTTGTTGTCGGAACCCTTGTTGATTGCGTAGCTGTCAGCAGCGGAAGCCATTACATACTGGCCATTGCCGAAGTCAGGAGCTGGAGCAAACTTGATAACAGAAGGATCTGTTCCCTCTGGAACACGGCCCTGAATCTGTGGAACTACCCACGCACCGAAGAGCATCATACCAGCCTTACCGTTACCTACAACGTCCATAGCTACACCGAAGTCTGTGTAGATGTCAGCTTCGAAGAAGCCTCTGGATTTCCAATCTGTGTACATCTTGATTGTCTTACCCATTGGTTCGCTGTCGCTGAATGGTGTGTCGCTCTTGAGCATGCTCTGGTAAGCGTCATTTCTACCAGCTACATAGTTAGCAAAGTCATTGATTGTGGAGAGAGGCCAGTTTTCAACTCTGTGCATTGCAATTGGGTCAATGCCAGCTTCTCTGAGCTTTGTACAGAGGTCTTCGAATTCAGCCTGTGTTGTTGGAATAGAATCGTAACCAACGCTCTTGATTGTTTCTTCGTTGTAAACTACAGCGTTGTTATATGTCTTTGCAGGCATAAGAGCGTAGATATATGTACCGTCATTGTACATTGTTTCTGCGTAGTCACCGTAAAGCTCCTTAGCTTCGTCGATTGTGCAGTAAGCTTCTGCGTACTGCTGCCATTCTTCGATGCTCCAGTTAGGAG
>JAFTWI010000060.1 GCA_017465345.1 Oscillospiraceae bacterium | reverse complement strand
GCAACAGTAACGCCCGCAGCCTTGTATTTATCCTCGTGGTTGAGGTAGTAAACGCCTCTGCTGTATTTTTTAGCGTCCTCATCATCATTGTAAGCAAGTCTTGTATATTTATCCAGAACGTCGCCGAACTTTTTCTTTTCGGAGAACACCACAAGCTGACGGCAGTACGGGTCGCCGCCCGGGGAGGTGTTATAGGTTTCCTGATTGGCGATATTCTGGGAAATTATATCCATTCTGAGTCTCTGAGCCGAAAGCGCAGAAGCGCTTATGTCGAGAGAATTTATGAAAGCCATTCCGACCGTCCTTTCTTTTTATCGGTTTATGCGGAATCAATTCTCACGCTGTACAAATTAAGTTTTCGACAAAGCCGACCTTATCATAGCGTAGTTGTTGTTCAGATAGTCGGTCAGCGCGCTGTACTGATACTGAGCATCAGCAAGAGCGGTCTGCTCCTTTTCCATATCGACATTGTTGCCGTCAAGAATCTGATTTGTATTGGTTTCGTATGTAGTAGTAACCGCCAGCTCGATAGGGTCAGTACTTTCCCTGTCGTCTCTGCGGTGGAAGTTATCGTCCTCGATGCCCTCGTGGTATTTGCATTTGCACTTTTCCTTGAGGAGGAGGCTGAACTCCACGGTTTTAGCCTTATAGTCTGGTGTATCACTGTTTGCGATATTATTTGTAATAACTCTCTGCTTGTACCATGTTGCGTCAAGAGCCTGTTCAGCGAGATTGTGTGTAACGCTGTCAAAAAGACCCATAATACCACTCCTTTCTCGGCGAAAAAGCCGCTGTCAGGGTCAAAAGGGCGCACTTACCCATAATTATTCAATATTATTATATATCATTTTCACCAAAATTACAAGCAAATACGAGAATTAATTGCCGTTTTAACTGTAAAAAATTTAATGATATTTCTATGAAATTTTCCTAAAGTGCACAAAACGTCATACGCAAATACAAAATTTTCCGCGTTTCAACAGCATCTTTTGGTGATAATTACCACAGTGTCAGGCGGTTATACGTTTAGGAATACTACTGTGCACTTTATACAATATGTTTATACAGCCTGCAAAAAACAAAAACCGCCTCCGTTTTTGCGGAAGCGGTAAAATCAGCCTTAGATATATTCCTCCTGCACAGGATTGAATTCGGCAGGATTGATAAGTCCCTTTGCGATTGCATCTGCCTTGACCTCAATGTAAGCAAAGGACAGTGCCGAAAAATAATACGGATAAACATAGACGATACCGAGGATATTGTAAGTAAAGCCCGAAAGCATAAACCAGCCGATAAAGCTAAGGTGCAGATAGAACAGGTCAGCCTTGTGCCCCTCCATCATAATCTTGCTCAGCTCAATTGCACGGCTTGCGGGAATATTCGGATTTTCCGCCTTGATGAAGGTTGTCTGACAATAGCTGTAGCTCTTGATGATGCCCGGAATAATAAACAGCAGACTCCAGAGATATGTATAAAGCTGTACAAGGAACATTGTTCCGATGTTGCTCATAACATACTTCTTTTTGTACGGTGCAAAAATTTCACCAAGCGGAACTTTTTCGTAAATGGATTTTCTGTACCAGTTCATAAGACCCATCACCAGCGGGTTGATTCCCAGAAGCACAGCAACGTAAATTGCAAAGAAAATCAGCATACCGACTATTGTTCCCAGCGCCATACCTGCAACCGCACCTTCACTTTCCGAGCCGCCTGCAATTGCAATTCCGAAAATCGAAACACCCATAGTCAAAAACATAAGTATGTACATAACAAAAACAACGCCTAACACCACGCCGTAATAAATCAGCTGTGAAAGAATGGAGCCTCCTGCATTGTTTTTGAAGAAAAGTCTTGCATTCTCCTTAATTCGGTTGTGGTTGTAACCCATAATAATCCTCCTGTCATAATACCGTGAAAAAGGGCGGAACGAGTCCGCCCTCCTTTTTTACATCCGAAGTTTGTGTTTTGCAAAGCAAACCACTGAACTGAAACTTACTTTGTAAGTTTCAGTTTTAAGCCATAAGCTTAACCATAACTGCCTTCTGAGCGTGGAGACGGTTTTCAGCCTCTTCAAAAATTTCCTCAGCGTGAGCTTCAAATACCTTTTCAGTGATTTCCTCCTCACGGTGAGCAGGGAGACAGTGAAGCACCATAGCGTCCTTCTTTGCAACGCCCATAATTTCGTCGTTAATCTGATAGCCCTTGAAAGCAAGCTTACGCTTTTCAGCTTCGCCCTCCTGACCCATGGAAGCCCATACGTCAGTAATTACAACGTCAGCATTTTCAGCAGCCTTCATTGGTGAATCTGTAAGCTCGAAACAGTCGAAATCCTTAGCAAATTCCATAACCTGAGGGTCAGGGTGATAACCGTCTGGACAAGCTACGGAAACAGCCATACCAACCTTCAGACAGCCTACGATAAGGGAGTTTGCCATATTGTTGCCGTCGCCGATAAAGCACATCTTCAAGCCGCCAAACTGACCCTTGAATTCACGGATTGTCATAAGGTCAGCAAGAATCTGACATGGGTGACAGAAGTCTGTAAGACCATTGATTATCGGAATTGAGCCATACTTTGCAAGGTCCTCAACTTCCTTCTGCTCGAAGGTACGAATCATACTACCGTCAAGATAACGGGAAAGAACTCTTGCTGTGTCCTGTACAGGCTCACCGCGTCCAATCTGCAAATCGTTTGAAGAAAGGAACATAGGGTTGCCGCCAAGCTGGTACATACCTGTTTCAAAAGAAACACGTGTACGTGTGGAAGTCTTCTGGAAAATCATACCCAGGGATTTGCCCTTGAGGTGCGGATGCGGAATGTTGTGCTTGAGCTCATACTTGAGCTGGTCAGCAAGGT
>JAFTWI010000059.1 GCA_017465345.1 Oscillospiraceae bacterium | reverse complement strand
GATATATTTCGTTCCTTCATCAGATACGCATATATCCGTCTGTTATTTTCAGCTTTTGGAGGAATAACAAGTGGTTTCTTTTCCTCGACAGGCTTGGGAGCGTAAATATTTTTTCTTCCGACAGCATAATCTTTGCTTGGAGTTTCACCGTTAAGAGCTTCGTTTACAGCTTCGGGAAATGTCATATCAAAAGCGTTCATCAGGCAATGCACAAGTCCTATGCCGCCGACGTGACGGGAATGTATGTAGTATTCCTGTGTGCTGTCCTTTACTTTTAAACCGCCAAATCCGTGAATGTGGGTTTCTCTGCCCTCACGCTCACAGGAATAGCCTTTCATTCTGAAATATTCCGTTATCCCTTGTGCATTTGCCCTTTCTATCTGCTCATCGGAATAAAACATAATTATCTTGCTCCGTTATTTCTGCCCCTGTTCTGACTCTGTGCTTCTCTTATCTGCACCTTGTCTGCCCATTCAGCCATATTCTTTACAGCTTCGATAAAATCCTTGCTTTTTACACCGTCAAGAGTTACGGCGGACTTTTCACCGTCATACTTTGCGGAGTGCTCAATACCGTGCTTTGCGGCTTCTTTTGAAATGGTATATGCTGTTTTAGCGTCGGTCTGGATAAAAGTCTTGTTCTGAATATCCTTGAAGCCTTCACGATTGAAATATGTAGGCTCTCTGTTCTGCTGGGGCTGTGAATATGAGCTTTCTCTCTGTACGGGAGCTTCACTGCGGTACTGTGCAGGACGTGTCTGCTCCTTGCCGAAATATGCGGGTGCTCTCTGCGGCTTCTTTTCCTGACGTTCAGTTTCGGTAATATTAAATTCCTTTCTCACAGCTTCGATGAAATCCTTGCTTTTTACACCGTCAAGGGTTACAGCTGACTTATCACCGTCATACTTTACGGAATGTTCGATACCAAACTTCTGTGCCTCCTGTGAAATTGTGTATGCGGTCTTTGCATCTGTACGGATATATTCTTTGTTCTGAATATCCTTAAAGCCTTCACGGTTGAAATATGTAGCTCCCTTGTCCTGCTTCGGCTGTTCAGGCTGACGTCCGAAATATGCAGGACTGCTCTGCTGTGTCTGCTCACGTCCGAAATATCCCTTATTCTGCACGGGTGCGGAATGTGTCTGTTCGGGGATATTAAATTCTGCCCTCATAGCTTCAACAAAGGCTCTGTCCTTTACGCCGTCAACCGTAACTGCCGACTTTGCTCCGTCATACTTTGCGGAAAACTCAATATTCGCCGCTGTTGCTCTCTGTGCAATCTGAAACGCTGTTGCTGCGTCCGTGTTCAGATAGGTCTTGTTTTCGATTTCCTTAAATGCTTCCTTGTTATAATATTTAGGTGCTCTGCTTTCGTAACTCATATCAATTTCCTCCGTTTGTTTTTCTTCAATTAAATTTGCTGTTTCATTTATCTTGGAAACAAGTTCTGCTGCCATATCTGCAAGTTCGGGATTTTCTTCCGCATAAGCCTGCAAAGCTTCAACAACCGTGTCAATATCCTTGTCCTCAACAAGCATTTTCACTGTTTCCTGCTTAACCTCGTCAATATTACTGCGGTCATCTCCGCATAAAAACTCTGCGGATTTCAACGCAAGATATGACATAAGCATTTTTTCGTCGGAGCATACAAGCTTGTTTCTGCCTGTTTTCTTCGCCTTATACACCGCTTCATCGGCATACTTGAACTCACTGTCAAATACGGCTCTTGCATTTTCAGCGGTCATTTCCATTTCGGGTGACATATTATGAAGTCCCATTGAAACGGTTACCTTTATTTCAACAGGCTCATCATTTTTTGTAACATTATGTATTGTATTTTCAATCTTCATACGCAGACGTTCCGAAACATCAACCGCTGTTTCGGGAGAGCAGTTAAGGATACATACAAGCTCCTCTCCGCCCATTCTGAACGCACAGTCTGCACCTGTTCTTGTAGCTTCCTGCAATGCTTCCGCTACATCTTTAAGGATAACGTCACCTGATTTGTGTCCGTATGTATCATTCACGTCCTTAAAATGGTCAATGTCAATCATCAGTATGTTTACGCTTCGTCCGCTGTTGATGTTTCCTACAAGTGTATTTGCAAGGTATTCGTTAAGCCCCTGTCTGTTTTTAAGGTGGGTAAGCTCATCGGTAATTCTGCCTTGATGTTCAAACTCCTTACGCAAACCAAGCTCAACAGTATTTACAACCTGTCCGCCCTGACGGAAGTAATCATAATCATTTGGTGTAAATCCGCTTTCCTTTTCTGCAACGATAACTCCCAAAGAGTTGCCGTTTGCGGAAACAAGAGGTATAACAGCTTCTTTGCTGTCGGATATAATACCCTTGTTCTCATACGCTGATTTGATTTCATCTGCCGATTGTGTTTCCTGCCAATCACGATAATCACCGTGAGTAAAAAATTTACCATTGCTGTTGTCATAGCAATAAAATTTTGCGTTTTCACACTTTGTAAGCTGCTTTGTCATACTCTCGATTTCGTCCATTGTTTCCTCGATAGACTGACTTTCAACAATAGCTGTAACAAAGTTGTTTATAATATCAATGCTGTTTTCAACAGAGGTAAGACGGTTTTCAAGTGCTTCTACCCTTTTGAGCAATTCCTGTTCATTCATTGAAATACACCTCCGCTACACTATGTAGTTATTTTCATTCAGATAATCGTCCTTGCCGTAAATATGAGCAACGGCAGCATAGTCGATAGCGGTCTGAATTGCTCCGATATGCTGGGCGAAAAATTCAAACTGTGCCGCCTTTTCAATGGAAAACTCGGCTTCGGATAAAAATTCACTGCGTTCCTCATCGGTCATAATCTCAACGCCGATTACGTCATAAAAATACTTTTCAAAAAAATCTTTCGTGTGTTCCTCGCCGTCCATACCGAAAATTCTGATTGTCACATCACGGCAGTATTCTTTGATAAAAACTTTCATTAGTCACCTGCTTTCTATGTTTCAACGCCAGCCTTACGATTGGCTTTATCCTGTATGTGCTTCTGCTCTGCTGTCTTCTGCTGTGAAGATAAAGCTTCAGCCTGCTTCTTTTTATCATCTGCGGCGGCTTTAAGGTCACTCAAGGACTGCAACAGCCTGTTTGCCTTTCTGTGTTCCACAAGTCTGTGATACTGTTCCTTGATAAGCCTGTCCGCATACTCACGCTGTTCGGGGACAATTTCCTTCCACACATTTTCGGGAATAACAATACAATCCCCCTGCTTTTTAAGCTGTCCGTCACGGGAACACATCTGAATAATGCCCCAAATCTTATTGAAATCGAAAAGCTGGGAGTGAAATGCTTTGCTGTCAATTTCCGAAAATTTCTTGTTCCTTAACACACCCACAATTACCTTGCCGTTATGGAATACCTCAAAAACGGTATCCTCACCAAATGGAAGATTTCGTGCATATTTCGCAACTGCTTTTTCCAGCAATTCATCATCTGCGTATTCTTCCTCTACATCAAGGTCAACAGGCTTCATTTCCGTAAGGCTGCTTAAATTGTCTGATATATTTCCATCAACAGATGGAGCATAATCAAACCAATTTACCTTTCTTCCGCAAATCTGACGGATACGCTCATAGTGACGGATTTCAAAATGGAGCTTTACCATTCTGACGTACTTTTCATATTCTCCCTCGCAGTTATTATCAAGCTGCATTTTCTTCTCTCTTGCGTATATGATAAAGTCCCTGCCGTACACCTTATCAAACAGTTTTGAGTAAACCGCCGCATTTTTCATATTGAATATGACGGGATAAGTTTCGGGAGAAGTATTTTCATCTTTAACTTTCTGCTCAATGTTGGTCTGTTCCTCAACTGCCGCTGTGACGTTTGCATTATCAACAACACCCATAGGCTCGCCTATGTCCATAAGGAATTTAAGAAATGCTCTGTCTTTTGCCCTCATTACACCGCCTTTGATTTCAACGTGGGCAAGCTCTGTCATCTGCAATGCTTCATCAAAACTGATAGGTTTAAACACCTTATACTTTTTTGAATATGCCGCTGAACGCAGTGCATTTGTAAGGAGTTCGGGAGTAATCTTATCTTCGGGGTCGGCTTCGTTCTGTGAAATGACAAGATTTTCGGCGGCTGTAAGGTCGGAAAGATACAGCATTGAGTTTTTCTCCATAAAGCAGAAGGTATCTTCATCGACATAACCCGCACCGAACAGCATTGCAAGCCTGTTAATGCTGTCATTGAAATCATCAACACGGATCTCATTCCTTGTCTTTTCTTTCAGCACTTTTACATCATCGAGATTTGGCTCTATGCCGAAAATCTTTGCAATAACCGCAAATCTGTACAGATTTGTAAGGATGGTTTCATCATTGCCGATTTCATTGTAAATACCCATT
>JAFTWI010000058.1 GCA_017465345.1 Oscillospiraceae bacterium | reverse complement strand
TGTACGCCGCAGCCTGCAACGATTATTACATCCGCACCCTCGTCAACGTAAAAGTCGTTGTACACAAGGTCGTTCACTCCGCCGTGGGTCACGCAGGCAGGGATATATACGGTTTCCTTCTGAGCACCCGAGCCGATTTTTATAACAATTCCCGGGTTATCGCTCTTGTTTTCAATAGTAACATTTTCCGAGTTCTGTCTGCCTGCACAGCCGCTGTCCTTACGGATGTTGTACGCACCCTTGAAATCAGTACCGTTCCAGTCAGCAACAAGACCCAGAAGCTTGCTTGTAATTTCGTCCATATCAGAACTCCTCCTTTACAGATTTGCCCAGAGGACATTTATGTGCAGCGCCGTGCTCGTTTAAAAGCTGAGGGAGAATTTCGTCACGGCTGCCCTGCATCTTAACCTTACCGTCGGAAATAACAACGATATGGTCAGCAATTTCCATAATTCTTTCCTGATGGGAGATAACCAGCAGAGAACGCTCGTCCTCGGTTTTAAGACGCTGGAACGCTTCAATCAGATTTGTGAAGCTCCAAAGGTCAATACCTGCCTCAGGCTCGTCGAATACGAGCATCTTCGCACCCTTTCTTGCAAGAACGGTTGCAATTTCGATACGCTTGCTTTCGCCGCCCGAAAGGCTTGCGTCAGCTTCACGGTCCATATATTCTCTTGCGCAAAGACCAACTTCACCGAGAAGTGAGCAGATTTTTTCTTCTTTGAGCTTTGTCTCAGCGGACATTTCCAGCAGGTCGCGTACAGTCAGACCCTTGAAGCGTACAGGCTGCTGAAAAGCGTAGGCAATACCGCCCTTTGCGCGCTCGGTAATATCCCACTTTGTGATGTTTTCACCGTCAAGTATAATTTCGCCCTCGGAAGGGTCGTAAAGACCTGCAATAACCTTAGCAAGAGAGGTCTTTCCGCCGCCGTTGGGACCTGTTACAACCGTAAGCTTTCCGTCAGGGATGCAAAGGTCAATGCCCTTGAGAATTTCATCGCCCTCAGGGAGCTTCCAGCGTATATTTTTAAGCTCCAGCATAATTTTTCCTCTTTCCTTATATGTTAAACATTCTATTATGTTATCTTGTGATAAAATGTCGGATATTATTATACCATATTGTGAAAAAATAATCAAGTAGTATATGTTAATGGGATTGTACTTGTTGAAAAAGAAAAGTTGTGTTATAATGTAAAAAGCGAAAGGAGTGACAGCCGATGAACGAGCGTCTGCCGTATCTGAGGGAAAAAACCGCAAAGCTTACAACAAACCCAGGCGTGTACCGTATGCGTGACAAGGGTGGGAATATCATTTACATCGGCAAGGCGAAGAACCTGAAAAACCGTGTTACAAGCTATTTCCGTGAAACGCCTGACCACACTCCCAAGGTTGCGAAAATGGTTTCCCACGTTTACGACTACGACTTTATTGTAACCGACAGCGAGTACGAGGCACTCGTTCTTGAGTGCTCAATGATTAAACAGCATATGCCCAAGTACAACATCCTGCTGAAAGATGACAAGGGCTACAGCTATATAAAGATTTCCGAGGGCGAGTACCCGAAAATCACAATGGAAATGCAGAAAAAGGGTGGCGGAACTTACCTCGGTCCTTACACCAGCACCTTCGTTGCAAAGCAGGCTGTTGAGGAGGCTAATAAGGTTTTTATGCTCCCAACCTGCAAGAAGATTTTCCCGAGAGATATGGGAAAATTCCGTCCTTGCTTAAATCACCATATCAAACAGTGTATGGGTGTCTGCACGGGTAAAATCTCCGCCGAGGAGTACGGCAAAACCGTGGAGCAGGCTGTTGAGTACATCAAAAACGGCTCCGAGGCTTCCATTGAAACGTTGACGGAGAAGATGATGACTGCTGCGGATAATCTTGATTTTGAGCTTGCGGCAAAGCTCCGTGACAGGATTTCCGCAATCAAGCGTGCGGCGGATAATCAGAAAATTGTTGCCGAGGATATGCGTGACACGGACATTATCGCTGTTGCACAGAATGGCGAGTACGCTTGTGCGGCAGTGTTGATGTACCGTATGGGACGGCTTTTCGACCGCACCGAATTTGACCTTGGCGACTTGGATAAAGAGGATAATATGCTGGAGGATTTCGTGCTTCAGTATTACTCCGACCCGACAAAAATTCCACGTGAAATCATTACCGAGGAAACCCTGCCCAATGAGGAAATGGTTGAGCGTCTGCTCCGTGAAAGAAGCGGACGTGCTGTAACTCTTTCCTCAAAATCAAGAGGAAAGGGTCTGCGGCTGATAATGATGGCGAAGTCCAACGCCAGCGACAGCCTTGCCATAAAAGTCGGACGTACGGGCAAGGAAATTGTTGCCCTCGAAGCTTTGGGCAAAATTCTTGGACTTCCTGAGCCGCCTGTCTATATTGAGTCCTACGATATTTCCAATCTTGGAAGCTCCTCAATGGTTGCAGGTATGGTCGTGTTTGAAAACGGACGGCCCCTGAAAAAGGCGTACAAGAAATTTTCCATCAAGGAAACACAGATACAGAATGACTACGCAAGTATGCGTGAGGTGCTGGAAAGACGTTTCCGCCATTACCTCGACGGCACGGAAACCGACGAGGGTTTCAACCGTCTGCCAGACCTTATTCTCCTTGACGGCGGCAAGGGGCAGGTTGGAGCTGTTGAGCCGATACTCCGTGAAATGGGGATAAACGTACCCGTTTTCGGTATGGTCAAGGATAACAACCACCGTACCCGTGCCATAGCAACCTCAGGCTCGGAAATTGCCATTTCGGGAACAAAGGCGGCGTTTATGCTTGTCACAAGAATACAGGACGAGGTTCACCGCTTCTCGATTACATTCCAGCGCAACAAGCACCGCAAGCAGTCCTACGAAATGGGGTTGACAAAAATCAAGGGCATAGGTGAGAAGAAAGCACAGAAGCTTTTTACCACCTTCAAAACCCGTGAGGAATTTAAAAAGGCAACCCCCGAGGAGATTGCTAAGGCGGCAGGGATAAATATCAACCTTGCCGAGCAGGTTTATGAATTTGTGCAGAATGAGCTGTAAAAAGTTTGTTTAACAAAGAGGAAAAGTTTCGTCCACCTTTTCAAAGGTGGTGGGGGTCAAGGGGGCAACGCCCCATTGTCGCAAACAAACTTGTTTGTTTTGAGCAGGAGGGCGAAATCCTTTGCCTTAGAAGCGCTCCGCAAGGGGTGAATTTCTCGGCAGAGCCGAGAAAGAGGGGACGCCCTGCAAGAGAGGGCGTCCCCTTAATTTTTACGATGCACTATTCTTCATAAATGTAATGAAATCCGACTTAGGAACAGGCTTTGAGTAGTAGTAGCCCTGAATGAATTCACAGTCAAGGTCGGTAAATTTCTTTGCCAGTTCAGCATTTTCAACGCCTTCAACTACAATGCTCATATCCATATCCTTGAGCATTTTGATTGTGTTCTTGAGAACAATCCACATTCTCGGGTTGTCCTCCTCGTCAACGAAGGTCTTGTCCAGCTTTACAATGGAAATCGGCAGCGAAGCAACACTCTTGATGTTGGAGTAGCCAGTGCCGTAATCGTCCAGCGAGAAGCTTATTCCCGCCTGCGTAAGCTTTTCAAGGTTGTTCATCATAACATTCTGCGCATATGAAGCGGCAGTTTCAGTGATTTCCAGATTGATTTTATCAGGTGTAACACCGTATTTTTTCATAATCTGAAGCACCTTGTCCGCAAGGTCAGTCTGCATACACTGAGCAACAGAAAGGTTGATTTCGATATAGTCAAGACCAAGCTCCTTGAATTCATCACCCGAAATAAAGTGGCATACCTCTTCAAGTACGTAATCACCGATGCGATGAATTGCACCGCTCTTTTCAGCCGCTGTAATAAACACATCAGGAGGAATAAAGCCGTACTTGTCATCAATAAGTCTGAGCAGAGCCTCGGCAGAAACAAATCGCTTATTTTCAACCGAGAAAATCGGCTGGTAATAAACTGAAAATTTCCTATTTGCAAGTGCGTCATCAATAATGGCGTCGATTTCGTTGCTGAGCTTGAACTTTTTGTCAGCAATAATATCAGAGGCTTTAATTACAGAGCCCGAATATGGAACAGTCATACAAAGGTCAGTGCCGAAAGAAATCAAGGATTTGAAGTCGGAAATATCCTTAGGGCAGTATGCAATGCAGACATGCGCCATAATGTTAAGTTCAAGCTGGCTGATAATAACGCTTTTTTTCAGCTCAGTGTTTATAGTTTCAGCCATTTTTTCGATTTTGTCCCAGTTTCTTTTATTTACAATAACACGGAAACCGCCTCTGTCAAGATAGTAAAGACCTGCATAAATCTTCATATCCTTATTGATAGACGCAAGCTTGTCCGCAATCATTTTCAGCAGCTTTGATGAATTGTCATAGCCAAGCATAGCAGAAATCGAAGAATAGTTAGAAATGTTGATAAGAATTATTCCGACTTCCTTCTGATTGACAAAATTCTTTTTCATCGCATTGGCATAAGCACCATGCTTTCCAAGCTCAGTTATCATATCCACAAGCTCTTCGGGTCGCTGAATGGTTATAGCAACAATTATAACCGCAACAGATGTGAAGAAAAGTTCAACAATCCACATAGGCAGTACACACTGAATTGCAACGGCAGAAAGCGTGAGCGGGTAGATAACCAGCATCGAAATAAAGTGTGACGTGCGGAAAAGCTCGCGGCATTTGATGATATAGAACAGACCAAAGCCTACATAGGAAAGTGCACAGATATACGCAATCCAGAACATTGAACCTCTTGTATACACAAAGTTTTCGTCTATGTAGAACATATCCTTTGTGAAAGGATTGAGCAGCACGGCAACAATCATTACCGTAATCGGGAAGGTGATAAATATACCTGTAGTAAAACGTCCTTTAAGCTTGTGCCACGTGTCTGCAAGACTGATTATATACAGCGTATACACAGGCATTGTCAGATTTCTGAAAATCAGATATCCCGAATGGGAAATATATCTGCAAACAAGATTTGTACTGCGGGCAATATCAAGAGAAATGGCCCAGATGTCAAAAACAATGTCTACGAAAACGATTGCAACAAGAAGAATAAAAAGACGGTTTGATATACCATGTGTCATTTTTCTGAATACGATTGAAAATACGGCAACCGCTGTAATAATTAACGCACACACATCAAAATAGATTATCGGCGTCATTACTTTCACCCCTTTTATACTCAAACAAAAGCAGATGTTGATTTGACAACAATTACATAATTAAAGTATAGCACAAACATATGAAAAAATAAAGCCTTTTGTAAAATAATGTAACTTTACACAAAAAACGAGGGGCGTTCTTATGAAGAATACCCCTCTTTTCACAGTTTGATTATATATTGATAACAGGTTGCATCTGTCTGCCTTCAAGTGCAGCACTGATTGCTTCGGGAATGAGTTTGAAATCAGCCGAAAGCGAACGTGGCTTGCCTGTCGGGTCGTCCTGAGCGAAAGGCACAAAATACACATATCTATAATTCAGCAGAGCACCGATGTTTTTCGCTGAGCCTGCAAGCCCATCATTGGTTGACAGTGCAATAACAAGGGGAGAGCCGTTGCGAAGATGAGATTTTGCCGCCATTGTTACAGGTGTAGCAGTCATTGTAAAACGGAAAACATTGCGGATAGATGACCCCATGCTGAATCCATTCATCTATCCAAGAACAAAACGCCTATGTTATCCTCGTCCAATTCAACCTTGCTTACGCATCTTCGTATGACATCACGTTTGTTATCCTTGCTCATATTTGCAAAGTTTTCTTTGAATGTACGGAGTTGTTCTTCTGTGCTCTTTACCGTATCGGAAAGAGTTTCACCGCTTTTCTTCAGACGTTCAAGCCGCTTTATTTCATTTTTGGCATTTTCAATTTCAACTTGATGTTTTGCAATCTCTTTATTGATATAATCAACAGTAATACTTTCGCTTTCG
>JAFTWI010000057.1 GCA_017465345.1 Oscillospiraceae bacterium | reverse complement strand
GATTATGGATATGAAATTAAGTGTGTTGTAAGTAAGGGCAAAGCACCTGAAGAAACTGATTGAAGAAAGGAAGATTGAAATGCTCAAAAACATACCTAAAATTCTTTCGCCCGAAATGGTGAAAACACTTATGGAAATGGGACACGGCGATGAAATCGTCATTGCTGACGGAAATTTCCCTGCGGAAACCTACGGCAAGCGTGTAGTGCGCTGTGACGGTCACGGTGTACTTGAACTGCTTGATGCAATTATGCAGCTGTTTCCTCTTGATACATACACCGACAAGCCTGTTATGCTGATGGAGGTTGTACCGGGCGACCCTGTTGTTCCGACGATATGGGACGAATACAAGAATATTATCAACAAGTACGAGCCTGAAAACTGCAAGATTGAGATGGTTGAGCGTTTCGCTTTCTACGAGCGTGCAAAGACTGCATACGCTGTTGTTGCAACTGGCGAGGAGGCTATTTACGCAAACATAATTCTGAAAAAGGGTGTCGTGAAATGAGTGAGAAAAGAGTTCTCGTTTTTGATTTCGGTGCTTCAAGCGGCAGGGCAATGCTTGGCAAGTTCAACGGCGAAACCATTTCCCTTGAGGAAATTCACCGCTTTGAGAACAACCCTGTAAAGCTTGGCGGCACGTTCTACTGGGACATTTACCGCCTTTTCTATGAGGTGCGGCAGGGCATTTCAAAGGCTGTCCTTGCAGGCGGCTTTGACAGTATCGGCGTGGACACCTGGGGCGTGGATTTCGGTCTGATTGGCGCAGACGGTGCGCTGATGGAGGCTCCTGTGCATTACCGTGACGAACGCAATAACGGTATGGTTGATGAGGCTTTGAAGCTGTTTCCGAGAGAGCCGTTCTACAAAATAACGGGCAATCAGTTTATGGATATCAACACGGTTTTCCAGCTTTTTTCGCTGCGGAAAAATCGTCCCCATATGCTTGACAATGCCGAAACGCTTCTGCTTATGCCCGACCTGTTCAACTACCTGCTGACGGGCGAGAAAAAGAGTGAGGTTTCCATTGCTTCAACGACGCAGATGATGGACGCTGACAAGAAAGTCTGGTCGGAAGAAGTGCTTACAGCGCTCGATATTCCGCAGAACTTGCTGACGGAGATTGTACCATCGGGCACGGTTGTTGGTAAGCTTTCCGACAGCATTTGTCACGACCTTAACGCACCAAAAGCTGATGTTATCGCAGTCTGCGGTCACGATACACAGTGCGCTGTTGCGGCTGTTCCCACAGAGGAAAAGGACTTCATTTTCATTTCCTGCGGAACCTGGTCGCTGTTCGGCACGGAGCTTGACGCATCGCTTATCAACGAAAAATCCGAGGAGCTCAACCTCACAAACGAGGCTGGCTACGGCGGAACAACAACGTTCCTGAAAAATATCATCGGCTTGTGGCTGATACAGGAGTCCCGCCGTCAGTTCAGACGTGAAGGGCAGGAGTATTCTTTTGCGGAGTTGGAAAAGCTTGCACTTGCGGCTGAGCCGTTCAAGTGCTTCATCAACCCCGATGCGCCCGAGTTTGTTCCCGAGGGGGATATTCCTCAGAGGGTCAAGGATTTCTGCAAGCGCACGGGTCAGCACGTTCCCGAAACGGTTGGCGAGGTTATGCGGTGCATTTACGAGAGCCTTGCGCTTAAATACCGTCAGGCATTTGACGAGATAAAAGCGTGCACGGGCAAGGATTACCGCACAATAAATCTTATCGGCGGCGGAACAAAGGATGGTCTGCTTTGCAGAATGACGGCGAATGCCTGCAACTGTGAGGTTACGGCTGGACCTATCGAGGCAACGGCTTACGGCAACGCGGCTATTCAGCTTATTGCGGCGGGGGCAATTCCCGACATCAAGGCGGCGAGAAAAATCATTGCCGCTTCCGACAGCGTAAAGACCTTTGCGCCCGACAGCTTTACAGAGTGGGATAGGGCTTATGAGTGGTACAAAGAATTTCAGAATTGAAAGTACCGTTTCGATAAAGGAGGATAATCAGGTTGGCTGACACAAAGACAGAGCTTCCTATTTCAATCAGAGTACTTATCGTTATCGGAATTGTTCTGGCAAATCTGATAACAGCTGTTGCACCTGTTCTTGTACCTGCATTGGTGACAGGCTATGTTTGGTACGAGTATTTCTGGCGGAAGAAAAGTAGGGTGTCCTCGTTCAAAGTTACTGCAATACTTTCTGCGTGTGTTGCTGTAATTTCTGTACCAGCGTTGATATTCTCGATTGTTGAGAAAGTTCCTGCAGAGCAAATGACGGTGCTGCATAAAATTGCGGCATATGCGGCGGCAGGCGGTATTATATATTTTATATCCGTGGGCATTTCTGTCGGATTGAGTTATGTAGTATTGTTTATCATTAATAGTATCAAGTTAAATTAAATAAAAAGGAGTAGATAATTATGAACCCAAGAATTGGTATCAGACCCGTAATCGACGGCAGACAGTACGGCATCAGAGAGTCACTCGAGGTGCAGACAATGAATATGGCGAAGGCTGCAAAGGAGCTTATCGAGGCTAACTGTCGCTATGCTGACGGCACACCTGTTGAATGTGTAATCGGACCTTGCACAATCGGCGGCGGCGCTGAGGCTTACAAGACAGAAGAATTCTTCGCAACACAGAATGTATGCGCAACTCTTTCCGTTACACCTTGCTGGTGCTACGGCTCGGAAACAATGGACCTTAACCCTCTCACAATCAAGGCTGTTTGGGGCTTCAACGGCACAGAGCGTCCGGGTGCGGTTTATCTTGCGGCTGTTATGGCTGCTCACGCACAGAAGGGTCTGCCTGCGTTTGCAATCTACGGCAGAGATGTTAAGGACGCAACCGATACAACTATTCCTGAGGATGTTTCCGAAAAAATCCTTCGTTTTGCACGCTGTGCGGTAGCGGTTGGTCAGATGAGAAACAAGGCTTACGTAGGTATCGGCGGTGTGTCAATGGGTATTGCAGGTTCTTGGTGCGATGCAAACTTTATGCAGAAGTACCTCGGTATCCGTCCTGAATGGGTTGATATGACGGAAATTCTCCGCCGTGTAAAGCTTGAAAT
>JAFTWI010000030.1 GCA_017465345.1 Oscillospiraceae bacterium | reverse complement strand
AAATATAACTCTTTTTTATAGCTGTTCAAATCATATTTATATTTTTTCGACAAACTACTGGACAAGCCTCGAAATATATGTTATAATATTATGTATTTATAATGTATATGGAGGTTTTTAAGACTATGTCTTTGATTAAAAAGCTTTCTGCTGTTGCAGTTACATCTGCTATGGCACTTTCTCTCGCTTCCTGCGGTCAGGATACCACATGGGGCGCAAAAATTGATGAAACCGAAATTCGTGCAGGTATTTTCATTTCTTACCAGTCAGACGCTTTTTCCCGTGCTTATGACTACATGACAGAAACAGATACTGATGTTATGGCTCTTACAATTGATGGTATGTCTACTGAGGACTGGGTAAATGACCAGGCTGTAAAAGGTATGCAGGAATACATTGCTGTTGAAAACAAATTTGACGAGCTTGGTCTTGCTTTTGAAAATAAGGAAGAAGAACTTGCTAAGGCTAATGTTGAGCAGTGGTGGGAATATGTAAGCGAATATTTTGAAGGTATCGGCGTAAGTCAGGAATCCTACCTTGATGTTGTAATCAACAGCGAAAAGAAAGCTGCTATTTTTGATTACTACTACGGTGAAGGCGGCGAAAAGGAAGTTGCTGAAGCTGACATCAAGGCTTACCTCAACGAAAACTTCGCAAGAATCAAGTACATTGATATGCCTCTCAAGGATGGCGAAGGTAACCTGCTCAAGTCCGAGGGTAAGGCTGAAATCAAGGCTATGGCTGAGGAATACATCGAAAGAATGAGTACAACCGATGTAACATTCGAAGAAATTTCCGATGAATATGATGAATATTACAACGGACTTATCGAAGCAGCTAAAGCAGAAACAACTGACGGTACAACAGAAGAACCTGTTGATGATACTGCAGCTGAAGAAACAACAGAAGATGATGAACTCGTCCTCCTCGGCAGTGTAACTTCTGCAGACTACCCTGTTCCATCTGCTTCAGTTCATGAAAAGGTTGTTGGTGACGCAATGACTGTTGGTGAATATCAGCTCATTGAAGAAGATGAGGTTTACTACATTGTTTACAAGATGGATCTTTTCGCTGACGAAGAATATTATGATTACAAGAAGACAGACGTTCTCAACGAGCTTAAGGGCGAAGAATTCGATGCAACCGTTACAAGCTGGACAGAAAGTCAGGACGTTGTTGTAAACGATGCTGCTGTTAAGCGCTATAAAGTTGAAAAGATTAAGGAAACAAACGAATAATTTTTAAAACCGTTCTTGAATAAAGAACGGTTTTTTGTATCTCCTTGGAATTTACGGCATATAATGAATTACGGAACACTTCCGTATTAATCAACAAGGAGGATTGGTCTGCACTGCGGACACAATTATTATGCCAAGTGTTTTTTTAAGTCCTTCCACTCAGGAATGGAACCCATATATCAATGGAGGTAATGAGGAACAATATATGAACCTTATTGCTGATGAAATGGAGCCTTACTTACGTTCATCTGGTATTGAATACCGAAGGAATGACCCTACACGTGACGTGCGCGGTGCAATAAGCGACTCCAATACGGGAAATTATGACGTACATCTTGCTTTACACTCAAATGCGGGCGGTGGACAATTTGCCGGAAAGCTTCGTGGAATTGACCTTTACTACTCCCCTTATTCCGATAAAAGCAGACAGCTTGCTTCTATTCTTGCAAATAATCTGCAATACGTATATCCCGACCCTGCAAAGGTAAATATCCTGCCTACCACTTCTCTCGGCGAGGTTACAAGAACAAGAGCTGTTGCGGTACTTGCAGAGCTTGGTTATCACGATAATCAGGCTGATGCAGAATGGATTAAAGCTAACATTGCTCCGATTGCAAGAAGTCTTGTTCAGGGGCTCTGCGATTATTTCGGTATCCCGTTTGTTGAAGCTCAACCTGTTCGGAGAGGTATTGTTGCTACAGACGGTTCAAATCTGAACATAAGAAGCTACCCTTCAACCGATGCGGCAATTATCGGTAAAATTCCAAATGGGGCAGCTGTTTCCGTTTACGGTCAGACTGGTAACTGGTATGTTATCCGTTATAACACTACTGATGGATACGCTGCTGCCGATTATATTACAATTGAATAACCCTTTATACGGAAACGGTGAAATTTTCGCTGTTTCCGTACTATTTAATGGCAAAAAACTGTTGCAGTTTCTATAAATATGTGATATAATGAATTGAATATGCCTTTATCTGCTGATAGTATACAGATAAAGCGGTTTACACTATATTGTTCAGCAAGGAGTCTTACTATGTCAAAAATCAGAGTTGCCGTTCTTTTCGGCGGTATTTCAAACGAACACGACATTTCACTTATTTCTGCAACTAACATTATCTCTGCTATTCCGTCAGATAAATACGAGGTTATTCCTATCGGTATTACTAAAAAGGGAAGATGGCTTTTCTACCCAGGTGACACGGCTCTTATTTCTTCCGGAAACTGGGAATCAAACCCTGACTGCGTTCCTGCAGTAATTCTTCCTGACCCTATGTACAAGGGTATTATGAAAATCAGCGAAGGCAGCTGCACCACAACCAAAATTGATGTTGTGTTCCCTGCTCTTCACGGTCAGAACGGTGAAGACGGTGCCATTCAGGGTCTGCTCAAGCTTTCGGGTATTCCTTACGTTGGCTGTGATATTATTTCCTCGGCTAACTGTATGGATAAGGCTGTTGCTCATACTATTCTTGAAGCAGGCGGAATAAAGATGGCAAAGTGGAAATGCGTTACTATTGCTGATCTAAACAGACTTGAGAACGTTTGCGACGAGATTGCAGGCGAACTTGATTATCCGCTTTTTGTTAAGCCTGCAAACAGTGGTTCTTCCGTTGGTGTAAATAAGGCCAACTCCTTTGAAGAACTGAAAAACGCTATCAAGCTCGCTTTCAGCCACGATAAGAAGGTTATTGTTGAAGAATTTATCAAGGGACACGAGGTTGAGTGTGCTGTATTCGGAAAGGAAACTCCGTTTGCTTCGGAAGTTGGCGAAATAAGCTCCTGCAACGAATTCTACGATTATGAAGCTAAATATATTCTCGGCACCTCTGGACTTACAATTCCTGCTAATATACCTGCTGAGGCTTCAAGGGAAATCCGTGAGACTGCTGTTAAGGCGTTCAAGCTTATGGGCTGCTCGGGTCTTTCAAGAATTGACTTTTTCCTTACTGATGACGGTACGGTTTACCTTAACGAAATCAATACGCTCCCCGGTTTTACTCAGATTAGTATGTACCCTAAGCTTATGGAAAACATGGGTATTTCTCAGCCTGAGCTTCTTGACAAGCTTATTACTCTCAGTATGGAATGATAAGCATTATCACGGCTGATTCTACACAAGGAGGTTGCTATGAATAATAATGCAATCGGTGTTTTTGACTCGGGACTTGGAGGTCTGACCTGCGTTAAGGAGCTTAACAAGCTCATTCCGAATGAAAACATTATTTATTTTGGTGATAATGCAAGAGTTCCCTACGGTGCACGAGGAAAGGAAACTATTCTTGAATATGCACGGCAGGACATCGCTTTTATAAAAAAACATAATGTCAAAATGATTATTGCAGCTTGCGGCACGGTTTCTTCGGTACTTGGAAGCGGCAAAACTTCTGACGGTGACATTGCTTTTTCGGGTGTACTTCTTCCTGCGGCACAGACTGCGTGCAGCGTGACAAAGAATGGAAAAATCGGTGTTATTGGTACTGACGCTACAATAAAGTCAGGCAGCTACGGAAAAGCAATCCGCAGTATCCGACCTGAGCTTACAGTTATCGGAAATTCCTGTCCGCTGTTTGTTCCGCTTGTGGAAAACGGTTTTACTGACAGAGATAATCCTGTTACAAAGCTTGTTGTTGAGCAGTATCTTTCTCCGCTGAAAAAAGAAGGCGTTGATACGCTTATTCTCGGCTGTACACACTACCCAATTATCCGTGACACAATCGCTGATTATATGGGAGAGAATGTTACGCTGATTTCTTCTGGTGAAGAGGTTGCAAAGTACGCTTATAATATGCTTATGCGCAATGACATGCTGACGGACGGAGAAGAAGCCGGCACGAACACCTATTACACTTCCGACAGCGTTGAGCTTTTTGAAGAAAACGCACACGCTTTTCTGGGTAATTCCATAAACGGAAAGATTTATAAGGTCGGAATTGACGAACTGATTTCTTACTGAAACAGATACACAAGAGGATAAAAATGGAAAGAAAAATATTTTTAAATCTGAAAAGTATAAACTCTGTCGGAGATGAAAGCAACAAAACTGAGCTTAACTCCGATGGTGTGCTGAGAATACTTGATAATGGTGATATTGAAATCAGCTATGAAGAGTCCGAAATTACGGGCTTTGAAGGCTCCACAACCTTTATTACAATTGGTAAGGAAGCTAATTTGGTGACAATGAAGCGTGTCGGATCTGCTCCATCGCTGCTTACTATTGAGGTTGACCGCAAGCACCTTTGTCATTATGGTACTCCCTATGGCGATATTCTTATGGGTATTCAGACACACGAAATAAAAAGCAATATCACCTTTGACGGCGGTGAGCTTTATTTTAAATACACTATTGATGTAAACGGAAGCTATGTTTCCGATAATGAAATTTTCTTGAATGTTAAATAACTGAAAGGATGTAATAAAATGATAAACCCAATCAAATCCGCTTCAAATGAACTTCGTGAGCTTCTTATGGCTGCTCTTGGCAGACTCGTTTCCGAAGGTAAAATTGAGGCTGTTCCCCTGCCTGCATTCAACATTGAAATTCCTCAGGACAAATCTCACGGTGACTTTGCTTCAAACATTGCTCTTGCTTGTGCTAAGCCCCTTAAATCCGCACCAAGAAAGATTGCTGAAATGCTTTGCGAGGCAATTATTCTTGATGGCAGCTCCTTTGAGCGTGTTGAAATTGCAGGTCCGGGCTTCATCAACTTTTTCCTGTCAAGAAGCTGGTTCTCCAATGTAATCGGTTCTGTATTTGCTGAAAACGAAAACTATGGACGTACTGATACAGGTGCAGGCAAGAAAATGCTTGTTGAATTCGTTTCTGCCAACCCTACCGGCCCTATGCACATCGGTAATGCACGTGGCGGAGCTATCGGTGACTGTCTTGCTGCTGTTCTCGACTGGGCAGGCTACACTGTTGAACGTGAGTTCTATGTAAATGACGCAGGTAACCAGATTGAAAAGTTTGGTAACTCACTTAATCTTCGTTATATGCAGCTTTGCTCCGAAAACGGACAGGCTTTTATTGCTAAATATGCTGACAACGAGGAGCTTTGTCAGGCAATCTACAACGATGCTGACACTTTCCCAATGCCTGAGGACGTTTACCTCGGCGCTGACATTATTGTTCATGCAAAGAATTTCTATGATATCAACGGCAATGCTTATGCTGAAAAATCTGAGGAAGAACGCAAGGAAGCTCTTGTTGCATTTGCACTTCCAAAGAACATTCAGAAGCTTGAAGATGACCTCCGCAAGTACAGAATTGAGTACAACACATGGTTCCGTGAAAGCTCACTTCACAACAGCGATGCTATAAAAAATGTAATTGAGCTGCTCAAGAAGAGCGGTTACACATACGAGCAGGAAGGTGCACTTTGGTTCAAGTCCTCTGAGCTTGGTGACGAAAAGGACAGAGTTCTTATCCGTGCAAATGGTATCCCTACTTACTTTGTTCCTGATATTGCTTATCACTACAACAAGCTTGTTACACGTGGCTTTGATACTGCGATTGACATTCTCGGTGCTGACCACCACGGCTATATTCCAAGAATGAAGGCTGCTATGCAGGCTCTTGGTGTTGACCCTAACCGTCTTGATATGATTATCATGCAGATGGTTCGTCTTGTAAAGAACGGCGAAACATACAAGCTTTCCAAGCGTTCCGGTAAGGCAGTTACACTTGAAACTCTGCTTGATGAAATCCCGATTGATGCAGCACGTTTCTTCTTCAATCTCCGTGAGGCAAATTCACACTTTGAATTCGACCTTGACCTTGCTATTGAACAGTCCTCAAAGAATCCTGTTTACTATGTTCAGTATGCTCACGCAAGAATTTGTTCTATTATCCGTAATCTTGAAGCTGAGGGATACTCAGTTAAGCAGCTTTCCGCTGAACAACTCAACGTTCTTGACGCACCTGAGGAAATCGAGCTTATTCGCTTTATCGCTTCCCTGCCTAATACTGTTGATGCAGCTGCAAAGGATTATGACCCTGCTAAGATTACACGTTACACTCAGGATCTGGCTACTCTTTTCCACAAGTTCTATGACAAGTGCAGAATTAAGGGCGCAGAGGAAAATGTTCTTTATGCACGTCTTGCGCTTTGTGAGGCTGTTAAGATTACTCTCAGCAATACACTCAACATGCTTAAGATTACTTGTCCTGAAAAGATGTAAGAAGTCAGTCTGAAAAGTTATTTTCAGACACGAGTTTTGTTTCTTGAACTAAAACCTCAACAAATTGAATTGCCGAATTTTTTACAGAACTCAATGCGTGGAGTTTTAAGACCACAAAACGTCGAAAGGAGTGCATTTTCCCTATGGGGAAAATGGATTTATAATGCAAATTATGATTGAATGTGAATACTGCGGTTCGATGTATGATTTCAGCGAAAATCATACATGTCCGAACTGTGCAGCTGTTCCCGATAAAAAAAGAGTTGCTGCAGCTAAGGCTGCTGCAAAAGCTGAAAAGCAGCAGCATACATATGATTCAGCTTCTGCAACAGAAAAGCCTCCTACTGGAATGTTCATGACCGTTATTGTCAAGCTTATTCCTGTATATATTTTTCTGATTATTGCACTTACATTTGTTCCTGAAATGGCAGAAAAATCTGTTGCAAGAAAGGCTATTGATAATCTGCAGACCATTGACGAAATCACATATGTTGACCACTCAATGAATGAAGAATTTCTTTATGATGATAAAATCACTTTAGAAATTGACGATGCATTTTACGCTGAAAGTGAAATTGTAGATGCTCTTCTTCCTGATGGTATGGAGCTGCTGGTTATTCATCTTAAGGGCAGTATTGATGAAAAGAAATATGACAGCTATGATTATAACGACTATGCACGGGTTAATCCTTACATAACAAACGGCACTATATGCCGTGAAAAGCTTGGGTACTCTGCGCTTAACTCAATTCCTGAAATATATGGCACAACTACTTTTGCATTGACTAATTTCTACAGTTTTTCCCACGAAAAAGACGGTTACTGGTGTTTTATCGTTGATAAAAATGACACAGATATAAGCTTGTGTATCGGTGATTATACAGTCAAGGATTATGCTCTCAACCTTGAAAAGGTTCATAAGATTGGCATTACAATTGCAAAGGAGGAATCCTGATGACTTTTTTTAAGAGAAAAAGATATAATATCTTTGTAAAGCTTATTGCACTTGCGCTGCTTTTTCTTACTGTAATTATGATTATGGGCACAGTTTTAATAGTTGGAGAAACTAATATTCTTTCATCATACAACAGTTATTATGAATGGGAAATTACCGGACATACTCTTGAAAAGATTGATGATAAGAAATACGAACTTACACTTGATGTAAAAAACACAAGTGCCTACGATGCATATATTGATAAATACACGCTCAGGCTTGAATATGGTGATTACAATGAAATAAATTATCCTAACGTCAAATATGCAGAAGGATATTTTTATGAAACATTAAATGAAACTTTGATTCCACCAGGTGAAACTGTCAAGCATACCATTACTTTTGAAGCACCTGAAGGATTACGTTCATTCAGAGTTAAATATAATGGCGTGTCTTATTTGCTTGCTGATGCAAGAGGCAATGATGATAATTACAAATTTTATGATGTTGATTTAAAATAGTTTCCAAAAAAATCACCTCGGACAGTATAATTTTGCTGAAACGGTCAAAACTATGTCCGAGGTGAATTTTATGAGTAATGAAAAATTCAAGATTTCAAGCAAAAGTCTGATTATCACATCAGGAATTTGTGTTGCGGTTGCGGCAATTGCAGGTTTTTATACCTATAATAAGGCTTCTGACCAGCTGAATGCTGAAATTATTGGAAACAATAAAACTACATTGTCCGCAGAAGCTGACCCTGATACTCCTGTAAATGTTGAGCAGACTAACATTGCAAAAACAGAGGTTACGACAGTTACTGAAACAGAAAGTGCCGAATCAGCTATTGCTCCTGAAATTGAGGTAGTTGAGGAAGCGGCAGCTATTACACCGCAAGTTATGGTCAGACCGCTTAACGGTGAAGTTATTAACGCATTCTCCGGCGGCGAACTTGTTAAGTCCAAGACACTCAATGTTTGGAAAACACACGACGGCGTAGACATTGCAGGTGCACTTAATGAAAAGGTAAAAAGTATGGCTGGCGGTACTGTTACAAAGGTTTACGAAGACCAGCTGATGGGTGCATGTGTAATTATTGACCATGGAAACGGCCTTGAAGGATATTACTGTAATCTGAGCAAGGATATTCCTATTGCTGAAGGACAGAATGTTTCTGCGGGAACGATTATCGGTATGGTTGGAGATACCGCTGAAAGTGAAATCAGCGAACCTACTCATCTGCATTTTGCTGTTAAAAAGAATGATGAATGGATTGACCCGATTGCACTTATTTCGGGTGAAGGAAGCTAAATGGAAAGAGGTACCTTATAGGTACCTCTTTTTACGTTTGATATGAAATGAAACAAATATGGGCAATGGATAATGATTTACCATGTATAAATCCACAACTTACCCTTGCCGTCAAAAGCAAGAACTGTACCTTATCCATTAACAATCTTTTCATTCTCAAATAGTCTGCCCGTAACGAATATTGCAACAGCAGCAAACAGAAGATTTACAATACAAGTTACTGCTACAAACTCTGGTGAGTAATCACAGGCTACAACGTCCTGCATTACGACCATCGTATTCCAGGCGGGTATATAAGCGTTCATCATACCTAAATCGTCTACAATCTCTCCAAAACTCTCAACAACTGTCAGCATAAAGTCACGGACATCTCTTGCCGCAATAATATCAAGTCCGTTTGTAGGTTCGTCAAAAATGATAACCTTTGGGTTATGGATAACTGAAATAATGAGGGAAACCTTCTGTCGCATACCCTGTGAGAGCTTGCTGATTTTTGTATCGGTAAAGGAGGTTATACCAAAATTCTCAAACAGCTCACTCTTACGCTTTTTAGCAGTTTCAGAGGGAATATGGTAAAGCTCTGAGAAGAAATCAAACATTTCATCGGCTGTTGATTTCATATCCAGCTTTAAATCAGTAGTCAAGAATGCGAATTCAGAGCGTATGCTTGTGGGATTTTTCACAGCGCTCTTATCATTATAGAATACATCACCGCTATCTGGTTTTATAAGTGTTGACAACATTCTCATAGTTGTTGTTTTTCCTGCACCGTTGGGACCTAAAAGACCGAACACCTCACCTGAATGTGCGGTGAAGCTGATACCGTTTACTGCAACTTTCTTGCGTTCAGGTACATCAAGAGCCTTTCTCTGCTTTTCGCTTATCTGAAAGGTCTTTACTAAATTTTCTGCACGTAATATCTCCATATTATAGCCTTT
>JAFTWI010000056.1 GCA_017465345.1 Oscillospiraceae bacterium | reverse complement strand
CATTGCCTAAACTCCAGAGTTCCGCAGATTTTAAACAACACCCGTATAAATTACGAGCAGAATACAGGCAAGTATTCCGACTTATCGCTTGCTGAAAAAAATCTCAGCATACGCACGCCTTCCCGAAATTGCTTTCAGTGACTGAACTTATCATGTGCGCATCACAGCGAAATACGGCAACGGCCTTGCTCGGGACTCCCACCCGATTCCTTTTATGCACAAGTGCACCTGTATTCCGATAATATTAAATTTTTCCAAGTCTTATTATACATCTTTGCGAGAGGATTTGTCAATGGTTGATGAATTTATTCCTCTTGACATTTCAATAATCATATTATATGATATAAACATAGATGAGCAGAATTTCAAACAGTTGCCAAGGGATTTTTCAGGGTTTTATTTTTGCAATAAATCCCTGAAAATCGTCCCGAAAGATTTTTGAACACATCAAGAAAGCTGCATAACTATGCCGTTTGCGACACTTCACACAAAATCACAAAGAGCGATAAAAAGCATTCGTAATGAGCAGGTCGCGTGTTCGAGTCACGTCACCAGCTCCAGAGGCATAATCCTGCAAACACTTTTTGACGTTGTTTGTGGGATTTTTTTATTTTTAATTTTTGTCTTCCGAGTGTCATAATGGGTGTCAGTAATGGGTCAAAAGTGGGTCAGAAACAAGTCAAATGCTAAGTCCTAAAATTTCACAAAATAACTATTCAGCATGATATTGTAAAATCAGAAATAATATTGTATAATTATGTAAACGCTATTTGAAAGGAAATATCGATATGAATATAAAAAAATTATATATAATGGCTGCGGCGCTTATGATGTTGATGTTATCGGCTTGCTCTGAGAGTACGGCTGATGAAATGTCCGCTTTGGGAACAGAGGCTTCAGAAAGTATTACATCTGCTTCTTCAGTTATTACAACAACATCTGAAACAACTGTAACAGAAACAACTACTGCTGAAGAAACTACAGCTGAAACATCTACTGTTCAAGAAACAACAATTGTAGAAACTGAAGAGACAAATTCTGCTGAGGAAACCATTTCACCTGTTATGGAGCAATATCTTGAAATTTCCGACAGAATAGATGAGGTATTTGCTGACATAACTGAGGACAGGGACTTCCCTGTAGTGCACATTCTAACATATAACGGTGAGCAGATCGCTTCAAAAGAGGTCTACAATGACACGGTCATTGACGTATTCAATTGCGATGAAGAATACAGGCTTACTGCTGAGGGCGGTGTTAAGGTAAGAGGTAACTCTTCGGCTAATGATACTGTTCTCCCATATCGTATCAAATTCAATGAAAAGCAGAATATGCTTGGACTTCATGAGGGAAAAGAATACAAAAGCTGGGTGCTGCTAAAATCAAACTGGAACCTTATTCCAGATTTTATGGCGCTTAGTCTTGCTAAGGAAATTTTTGATGGAAAATATTACAGCTCCGACTGCACGTACGTCAACGTATACATAAACGGTGAATTTGAGGGAATTTATCTGCTTTGCGAACACACTCAGGCTGCCGATGACAGGGTTGATGTTTACGAGCCTAAGGAGGGTGAGACTCACACTGATATCGGCTATCTGATTGAACTGGATAATTATGCGGGCGAAGATCCTGACGAGCCATGTTTCTTTATGGACTACGGAAAAATCAAATACACAGATATGCTTGGTGAGACTCGTGACGTTGAAGAGGACGGCTACACAATCAAGAGTGACACATTTTCCGATGAGCAGCGTGCACTTATTGAAAAATATTACAACGGTGTATTCAAAATCTGTTATGAGGGTATCGAAAATAATAAGCCGATGATGTTTGACAATGATTACAATGTTGTTTCAGCTGAAGGAACTTATGAAACACCACAGGAGGCTATTGAGGCTGTTGTGGATACCAATTCTCTTGCAAATATGCTTATTCTTGAAGAGCTTGTTCACAATTATGATGTTGGTGCGGGAAGCTTTTTTATGGCTGTTGATTTCAGTGATACAAGCAAGTATGAGCGCTTGACGTTTCTTGCGCCGTGGGATTTCAACTGGTCATACGAAGGAAATTACTATGATGCCTTCTATGCAGGCACATTCCAGAAGCCTGTTCACGATATGGTTGAACGCTCAAATATTTGGCTGATTATGTTTATGAATGCAGATTGGTTTCAGGATATTGTCAAGGATAAGTGGAATGAGCTTCAGGCTGACAATAGTCTGATGAATGTGGTATATGAGGTTTGCGATGTAGCTACATCTCTGGAGCATGACCTTGGTGACGAAGAATGGCGAATTGATTCAGCGGGCAGAATTGCTGAATTTGTTGCGGGACGAATTGAATGGCTTGACACTGTATGGAAAAAATGATAAAAAATTATTGCCTTGCATTTCGGTGCAAGGCAGATTTTTTAGTCTTTGATTATAATGATAGGAATTGGTGGACAGTTGGGACGATTGACAAATGGCATTTCGATTACGGTATATTTGTTGCTGTCGAGGGTTGGTAGATATTCGAGGAGTGCGTCCTTTTCCTCGAAGCCTGTTTCCCTGCCGTAGTAGATGATGAGGGTCATTATTCCGCCGTGTTTAAGAAGCTTCAAGCCCTTTTCAATAGCTGGGATACTGGTTTCCTTGCGGGTGAAGATGTTGTGGTCGCCTCTTGGAAGCCAGCCGAAATTGAAGGTTATACAGGACACGGTTTCCTCGTCGAAAAGCTCGTCCATTTCGCTGTGGCTTTTCAGCAGCACTTCCGCACGGTCTGCATAGCCTTTTTCGGCAACAAGTTTTTTGGTGCTGTCGACGGCGTCCTGCTGGATATCAAAGGCGGTGACACGTCCGCTTTCGCCTACGAGGGAGCAGAGAAAGGCGGTGTCGTGTCCCCTTCCTGCGGTTGCGTCTATACATATATCGCCCTCTTTTACGTTTTCTTCAAGCACTCGCCTGATAATATCGAGGGCACTGAATGATGTTCGGTTTATCATAGAAATTCGTCCTTTCGCTGTTTGGTTTATTATAGCATATTAGTGACATATTTGCAACTTTAACCTGTTATGGAAGAGGACACCTCCCATTCCATAACTTACAGCTTGATTTACTGTAACCGTTCTGTTATAATTTAATTAATCCGTTACCGGGTTGTAACCGAAACGGAAATCTTAAACAGGAGGTGAAATAAATGAGCTGTTTCGATATCATCAAGTACATTCTTAACTGCTTCAGAGGCAACTGCCAGTAAACCATTTTTATGGTTACGACATTACTTAACATAAACAAAAACGGTCAGGGAACTTTTCCTCTGACCGTAATTTTTATGCCTGTGCAAACTGGGAATTATAGAGGGACGCATAGAAGCCGTCCTTGGCGAGAAGCTCGGTATGGTTGCCCTGCTCGATGATATCGCCGTCTTTCATTACGAGGATGAGGTCGGCGTCACGGATTGTTGACAAGCGGTGTGCGATTACGAAGCTTGTTCTGCCTTTCATAAGGTTATTCAT
>JAFTWI010000055.1 GCA_017465345.1 Oscillospiraceae bacterium | reverse complement strand
CCAGCGGCGCTTGCTGGAAATGTCGACCTGCTTGCAACACGGCTTTACAACGAAATGCTGGGAAGCCTGCCCGATTTCAACACAGGCTCGGCAGTTTCAATTATAATGCTGCTGCCCTCGGTTGCAAGTATTATCCTTATATCCGTGCTGAATAAATACAATATCCGCTACAATAAAATTTCGGTTATCGAACTTACGAAAAACCGTGCAAGGGATGTTTTCTTCGGTCTTGTTTCAGCAGTAATAATTATCTGCGTGCTGTCAGTATTTGCGGTAATTTTCATAATTCCTTTCGTTGACCAGTGGCCGTACCGAATGAATTTTACAACGGAGCATATCAATGATATTTTCTCGGACAGCTCGCTTATGAGCGTCTATAAAAATTCACTCCTTGTTGCTCTTGCAACATCCGTTTTCGGTACGCTTATTGTTTACGGTACAGCACTTGTTTCCGCAAGACGGGGCGAACACCGCCACTACGGAAAAATTCCCGATACAATTTCCCTTATTACAAACACAATTCCCGGTATGGTGCTTGGTGTTGCTTATCTGCTGAGCTTCAAGGGTACATTTATGCACAACACCTTTACGATACTGGTGATTTGTAATATTGTTCATTACTTTTCTTCCCCTTACCTTATGATGAAGAGCAGTCTTGAAAAGCTAAATGCAAGCTGGGAAACTACGGCTCGTCTTATGGGCGACAGCTGGATTAAGACTGTTCTCCGCATCATAACTCCAAATGCTGTTTCAACGCTTTTGGAAGTATTCAGCTACTTCTTTGTGAACGCAATGGTAACGGTGAGTGCGGTTATCTTCCTTGCAAGCACAAGAACAATGATTATCACGGCAAAAATCAAGGAGCTTCAGCACTTTGCAAACTTCAATGAGATATTCGTGCTGTCAATCCTGATTTTAATAACAAATCTGGCAGTAAAGGGTCTTGTAAGACTTTTTGCGGCAATTCGAAACAAGAAAGGAAAATCAATATGAAGTTAAAAAGAACCTTAAGCGCTATTCTCTGTGCCGCTATGGCACTTACAGCCTGCGTAAATCTTACAGGCTGTTCATCTGACGAGGAAGAACAGGTTATCATTTACTCCAACGCCGACGATGAAGCTGTTGAATCTATGAAGAAAACTCTTGACGCTAACGGCTATGAGGGTAAATATGTATTCCAGAGCTTCGGCACATCCGAGCTTGGTGGTAAAATGCTTGCCGAAGGCAAGGACATTGAAGCGGACGTTATCACAATGAGCAGCTACTATATCGAAAGTGCTGAAAACGAGAGCAATATGTTCGTTGACCTTACCTTTGATGTAAACACAACTGATAGCTATCCCGAATATTACGCTCCATTCCTTGCAAATCAGGGCGCAATCCTTGTAAATACAGATGTACTTATCGAGAACGGGCTTACTGCTCCCACATCCGTCAAGGATTTGGCAAACCCCGAATATGCCGGCTACATATCCGTTGTCGATATTCAGGGCTCGTCCACAGCGTGGCTTATGATTCAGTCGCTTATCAGCGAATACGGCGAGGACGGTACAAAGGAAATCCTTACTGATATCTATGCAAATGCAGGCGCACACATTGAGCAGTCGGGTTCAGGACCTATCAAGAAGGTTCGTGCAGGCGAGGTTGCAATCGGCTTCGGCTTAAGACATCAGGCTGTTGCCGACAAGGAAGATGGTCTCCCTGTTGATTTCGTTGACCCGACAGAGGGTAACTTTACTCTTACAGAGTCCCTTGCAGTTGTTGATAAAGGCGAGGACACAAATCCTCTTGCTATGGAAATGGTGCAGTGCATTATCGAAAAGGGCAGAACAGACCTTATGACATATTACCCCGTACCTCTTTACAATGGCGAAACTGCTGACAGCAATGCAATTTCCGCAAACTCAAAGGTATTCCCTGAAGCACTCACAGTTGAGCTTCTTGAGAAGCACAGAAATCTCTCTGAATCTTGCAAATAATGAAAGGAAAACGAATTATGATAAACTATAAATTACTTACCCCGGGTCCTCTTACCACAACCGAAACTGTAAAAAAGGAAATGCTTGTTGATCATTGCACTTGGGACAATGACTACAAGCAGATTACACAGCATATCAGAAAGGAACTGCTCCGTATCGCCCACGTTTCCGAGGAGGAGTACACGGTAGTTCTTATGCAGGGCAGCGGCACCTTCGGCGTCGAATCGGTGCTGACCTCTGCTGTCGGCAAAAACGGCAAGCTCCTTATTGCCGCAAATGGTGCATACGGCGAGCGTATGGAGGATATTGCAAAACACGCAGGTCTGGACTACAAAATCTTGAATTTCAAATATAACGAAACTCCCGATGCTGATATTATTGCAAAGGAAATCGAAAACGACCCTGCTATTACTCACGTTTCAATGGTACACTGTGAAACAACCTCGGGTATTCTTAACGACATTGCTTCCGTCGCAAAGGCTGTGAAGGCTCTCGGCAGAACATTTATCGTTGACGCAATGTCCAGTTTCGGCGGCGTGGATATTGACGTTTCAGGTCTTGGAATCGACTTTATTATCAGCTCTGCAAACAAGTGTATACAGGGCGTTCCGGGCTTCTCCTTCATCATCTGCCGCAGAAGCGAGCTTGCAAAGTGCGAAGGCAATGCAGTAAGCCTCTCCCTTGACCTCTATGACCAGTGGAATGGT
>JAFTWI010000054.1 GCA_017465345.1 Oscillospiraceae bacterium | reverse complement strand
TACAGATTACAACGTGAGCCTTGGAGAAAAGAGAGCCCTTGAGAGCCTTCTTGATGAATTCCTGAAGCATGGTTGTAGTGATCTCAAAGTCTGCGATAACGCCGTCCTTAAGAGGTCTTACTGCAACGATAGAGCCAGGTGTACGGCCGATTACATCCTTAGCCTCCTGACCAACATACTTGGCACGGTCAGTTCTTGTATCAACCGCAACAACGGAAGGCTCACGGATAATGATGCCCTTGCCTCTCATATAAACCAGAGTATTCGCAGTACCGAGGTCGATACCGATTTCTTTTGTAAACATTAAAAACAATCCTTTCTGACGATTTATTTAAACAAATAACATTTGAAAAACGCTACCTTAATATTATATCACTTTAAAGCACGCTCTACAAGTTCTTTTTCAAATTTTTCACCAATTTGTAAATTTTGTTTTTTTGAGTAAAAAAAGCACGGCTACTTCCGTGCTTTTCGTACAATTTTTCGTTACCGTGCAGTACGCATTATTTTCCCATAATGTGTACTGCGGATTGGCAGAGGGGACACCCCTCCCATGCTTTTCGTACAATTTTATAGGCTCTTGCAAGTCTTGTTATAAATCAGAAGTGCTGCAATAATGCAGATAATCTGCGCCGTGTTTACCGTCAGCGAGAATCCGAAAGCAACCTTGAATACAATCAGATCCAGCACCAGCGGAGAAGCCGTGTCAAGTCCTACGGACATTGAATATGCCAGCCACGAAAGGAAGGAAACTCCCTCACAGAGTCTGCCGAGAATTGTTCCAAGCACAATTCCTGCCAGCAGAAAAAGCAGGAACGCTATTGTTCTTTTGAAATCCTTAGTCATTCAATCAATCCCTTTCCTATTCAATGCCCCTGTAGTAAAGTCCACGGGTAAAGCCGCCGTCAGCAAGCTTGCGCCCATCTCTGTAACAGCCTATAACACGCTTGATTTCCGCCGTTGTTTCGTCAGTAAAATCAAGCTGTACAAAGTCAGCGCAGATTTCATCCATACGGTCGCTCATCATCAGCAAATCGCTGTTGAGAATTTCGCAGGATACTCCGTTGCACTTAACCTTGAATTCACGTCCTGTCCTGTCAGTAAGCTTACCTGTGCAGTTTTTACAGCCGCCAACCGCCTGCTTTACAGGGCAGTTTCTCGTCAGCATAACAGGCAGATATCCATAGCCGATTACTCCCACAGGAATGTTGCCGCAGATTTTCGGAAGCTGTGAAGCCTTCATTTCAAAGCTTGCTGTAACATCATCAAGCCCAAGCTGCCGAGCTGTTTCCACGGAATACGGACTGACAATGTTAAGACCAAAGCCGCCGTGAAGGGTAAACCCGAGTGCCTTGCCAAGAGGAATATGCGCAAGATTGGTGCAAAGAATATGTGTAAAACCGTTTTGTCTTACAGCCTCAAGCTGTTTTTTCAGCTGTTCCTCATTATCAACAAATCTCGGCAGTTCAATAATTATATTTTCCGCCGCAGCAACCTTGTTCCAAAGCTTCAGCGGTACAACAACCTCATCAGCCTCAGCCGTACCTGCAAGCTGTTCCGCAGATGTAATCTTCACACGGATTTTCGCAGTGTAACGGTTCTCACGTTTAAAGCCGAGATCAACTTCATTATAGCGCTGTTCAGGCTTTGTCGCCGCAATCCGTGCCGCGTCCATTTTTTCAACAGCCTCACGTCGTAAAGCATTGATTGCAGAAGCAGGCAGCATTAACCCATCGTCAATTTCTGCATGAATATTACCTAAAGTATAAACTGTATCACCCAATTTATCAAGCTGACGTGTAATATAGTCCCTGTCAGCAGGTCTGTTTTTCGCCACTTCGGGAACAGCACCCTCAGCTGAAACGGTTATCCCGTCACAGGTCATTTCAAGCCGTGACGGCTCGCTGTTCTTTATATATGCCGCAAAGTCGGCAGACGCCGCCTTTGTTTCTTTTCTGTATTTTTCGCGAAGTTCGGGGAAAACACCCTCCGCCGAAACAACGTCCTCTTTTCTTCTGTAGCCGAACATTTCCGTGCCAAGCTTGCCCGTCAGATATCCGTCAGTAAAGCCGCTTCGGGAGAAAACAGCCTTCAGCGTGTCAAGGTCAGGCTCATTTCCGTCAAGTGCCGCACGGCAGGCTGTAACCGCCGCCGCCACATACTCCGCACGCTTCATTCGTCCCTCAATTTTCAGTGAAGCAATACCGATTTCGCCCAGCCTGTCAATCTGCGGAATACCGCACAAATCCTTCAGTGAAAGGTCGTATCGTTCCTTGCCGCCAACTGCCGAAAAGGGGAGTCTGCAAGCCTGCGCACACATACCTCTGTTAGCGCTTCGTGAGCCAATCATTGCGCTCATAAAACACTGCCCCGAAACGGACATACACAGTGCACCATGAACGAAAGCCTCAATTTCAATACCCGTATCGGTCATTTCTTTCAGCTGTTCAAGGGACAGTTCCCTCGCCGCAACAACTCTTGAAAATCCCATTTCCTTAGCAAGTCGTGCGCCCTCGGGAGTGTGAATGGTCATCTGTGTTGAAGCGTTCAGCTTCATATCGGGGAGCATTTCACGGAGAAGTCTTGCCGCACCGATATCCTGCACGATAAGTCCATCAACACCGATTTCAGCGGAGTGTTTTGCCGCCGCAAGAAAATCAGCCATTTCCTCTGCAAACACAACCGTGTTCATCGCACGGTACACCTTTACCCCGTGCAGATGACAGTATTCAACCGCCTGCAAAAGCTCCTCATCGGTAAAATTAGTAGCGTTGGCACGTGCAGAAAAGCGTGCTCCGCCAACATAAACAGCGTCAGCGCCGCAACGTACCGCCGCATAAATACTTTCCATACTTCCCGCAGGTGCGAGAAGCTCAGATTTGTTCAGAAATTCTTTCATTTGGATTTTGTACCGTCCAGAGTAAGCTGCTCGTCAATGTCATTCTTCATCTTCTTGATTTTAAGCTCATTTTCAAGAGCGGAAATTCTTGCAAGGAGAGCCTTTTCGTTCTTTACAGCCTCATCACGTTCAAGTCTTGCCTGACAAGCGTCATCAACGTATTCCTTAATCTGTGTGCGGATATTGTCAATGCTGTCATTAGCCTTCTGAGCCTCATCAAAAGCCTGAAGTGCAACAAGAATAGCTGCAGACTGAACAGAAATATTGTCTGCAGAAGCTGCCATTTTGTAAATTTCAGTGTCAACCTTTTTGGCAAGACCGATAAAATAGCTTGGAGCATCATCAGTCTTTAAGCTGAATTCCTTGCCGCAGATGGTAACCTTAACCTTATTCATAAAACCTCGCTCCTTCAAAAAATAATTAATCAAATTAATTATACCTTATTTTACGACACATTTCAAGTATATACGCGCAAAAAGAAAGTGGCTCTGCCTAGGGGTAAAGGCAGAGCCGAAGATCATGATATAGGATTATTGGGGGTTTCCATAAGCTGTAGGGGTAAACAGCTTATGGTAGTCTTTTATATGGTTTTCACCTGACAAACCTGCGGGGTAACAGGTCTGCATATAAAAGCTTTTGGGGGATTGGTACTCTCGTTGAGTACAGTTATATAATAACCTTATTATGTGTAAATCCTGTGAAAAGTCGTTGAAATGATAACGAAAAAATCAATTCTTTTTATCAACAAATCTTTTTTATTTTTTTTGGTAAAGCTGATGTAAAGCACCAAAAACTGACCGTATAATTATACGAAATGTTGAAAAAACAGTTGAAAATGTTGAAAACATACATTCTCGTGGAAAACTATACCCCTAAAACACGTCGTTTCAACACATCTTTCAACATTTTTAACACATCAGCAGCTTCACCAATGTTGAAAACCATTCTATAAACGAAAGATTTCAAACATAGAAAAAGCCAATTCTGTTGGACAGAAATGGCTTTTTTGATTTATTAATATTGTGAAACGTAATCCAGCGGATTTTCATAAGAACCGTAAGGGCTTCTGATTTCAAAGTGGAGGTGGTTACCGGTAGAATCGCCTGTGCTTCCTACATAACCAATAAGCTGACCCTTTACAACGTAGTCACCATAACTGATTTCAGCAAGTGAGCTCATATGAGCGTACATTGCAACCTCACCGTTGTCATGCTCAATCTTTACACATGTACCGTAGCCGCCGTTCCAGCCGCTTTCAGCCTGTGTGATTGTTCCAGCTTCTGTAGCATAAATCGGAGTGCCATAAGGAGCAGCAATATCAATACCTTTATGACCTCTTCTGTCACCCATATAAGCGGAAATATAACCGCCGTCAACAGGCCAGAAGTAAACACCTGAACCACCGCTGCCTTCGCTTACAGGAGTGATAGTTTCTCTTGGGCCAACTCGTCTGTATTCGGTTACAGGCTCAGAAATAACTTCTTCACTGATAACCTCTGTAGCAACAGCCTTATCGCCCTTGTAAGTAACCTTAGCGATAACCTTCTTTTCGCCTTCAACACCTTCAACGTCAACCTCATAGTCGCCCTTGTAGATGTCTTCGTCCTCAGTCTTTACAATTTCATAATCGATTGCTTCGGTATATTCAACCTCTCTTGTGGTCATTACCTGAAGGTAAGGAACCTCTTCACTGAGCTGAATAACAGCACCAATCGGGAAATATTCTGTAATATCCTCAATTTCCTCGCCCTTGTAGGAAGCGAAGCACTCATTGAGTTCGTCCATAGTCATGCCGTTGTCAACAGCAACATCCCATGGATTATCACCCTTTACTACCTCATAGTAAACAGGTTCTGTAACAAGAGAGTCAAGCTTTTCGATAATATCAATCTGCTCAACAATCTGGTCAGGCATTACATAATTTTCGTATGTGTATTCAATATTCTTGTCAAAGGAAACTTCAATAACGCCTTCCTCAGCGTATTCAGCCTTTCTTGTTTTAAGGAAATTTTCAATTGCAGTATTATCTGTAACAGCACCTACAAATTCACCGTCAACAGTGATAACGTAGGCTCTTTCTTTACCTGCATTGCTTTCAATCAGATCCACAGGCTGTTCTTCAGCTGTTTCTTCAGCCAGAACAGGCTCAGCTTCAACAATCTGTGTTTCAATCTGCTCCTGAATAGCATCGGCAAGCATCTGCTCATCAATAACTTCGTCCTGAGCACCGAGAGGCTTCAGTGAAAGCATTGCAGTAATGTATGTTTCGCTTTCAGCGTCATAGTATGTAGCTCTGTCAGCAACCACCTGCTGAGCATTGTCAATAACTGATTCTTCGGAAACAACGCCGATTTCCTGACCGTTATACTCAACGGAAACACCGTAGTCAGCGGAAGTTTTATCTGCAATAACACCGACCAGAAGTGCAATACCCAATACAGGAACTGTATAATTGATAACCGTTTTTGTAAAATTCTTATTGTTCTTTATTGCCGCACCGATATCGGAAAGCTGGAGAATAACTGCTTTTCCAAAGCCGACCTCAGCCATTCTTCCGGCAAATCTGCCGTTTGTTGCGGAAATGCTTTCTGCAAATTTTACAAAACCTCTTCCGAAATTCTTTATCTTCTTAGCGGAAGAATCTGCAAATTCTGCAGCAAGAGGAATAATACCTCTCTTTACTTTTTTTACAGCACTGCCGAAAAGGGAAACTGTTCTCTTTACAGCTGAGGAACAGATATATGTAACGAGTGAACCGATGTCCACCATAGCTGACTCAACGCTTATTTTTTTCTTATCAAGACCAGCGGCATTCTCCGCTTGCTTTGCAGCATTTGGATGAAGGCTCATTACAGCAACTCCTTTCTGTTTTTGTAATACACATATTCATCTTATATATATCGTATAAAATTTATATCGAAGCAAACAGTTACAAAATAGTAACATTAGTACTATTATACCTTTTTATTCGAAAAAAGCAACCGTTAATCGATTTTAGTCATAATTTCTTCATTTTTTTCGTAGGTTGTCACAAATTTACCAATGAATTTTGTTGCTTTTCTATATAAAAAACGCTCAGAAATTCCCGAAAAAACTCACTTTTTTGTTATAGCATGCTAAATTTTACATTTTTTTACAGTTACAAATTGTAACTTGTTTTCATCCATACTTTGAGAAAACCACGCAGAATAGCCATTGATTGCAAAACAAAATTATTACAAAACGGTAACAAAGCGGTTCAGCTCTGTTACCGTTTATAATCCGACCAAATCAGCCATATCCCTCCGCAGAGGACAGCTTACCTTTATCATTTCTCCGCCTTTGAGAGACGGAAAGTGCATTTCACCGCAGTGAAGCGCCTGAACCTTGCAGTGTTCAAGACTTCCGCCGTAGAAATCATCTCCCGCAAGAGGGTGCCCTACAGATGAAAAGTGCACCCGTATCTGATGGGTGCGTCCTGTTTCGAGAGAGACTCTTACAAGGCTGTGTTCATCAGTGCCTTTTATAATAGTATAGTTTGTCACAGCATACTGTCCGTCACTTCGTACTTCTCTTCTGATAATTGATTCTCCTGCCCTGCCGATGGGTGCGTTTATTCTGTAGCAGCTGTCAGTATCCGTCCACTCAATACCATTAAACTTCCTGTCGGGAATGGGCTTGCCCTCTGTTACAGCGTAGTAAACCTTGTCAATTTTTCCACCGTAAAAATTGGCTGAGTGTGCATTTTTCGCCACAGCGCAAAGACCTGACGTATCCTTATCCAGTCTGTTTATCGGACGGAATGTAAGCTGAGGATACATTGCGGAAAAACAGTTCCCCAGCGTATCACCCTGATGTTTTATTGACGGATGCACAGGCATACCCGATGGCTTGTTGAAAATAATCAGATTTTCGTCCTCGTAAGCAATTGGCACAGACAGCAACTCGTTTGGTTCAAGCAGGCTTTCGTCCACATTTTTCAGTGTAACAACATCACCTGTGTGTACAATATCAATTGTCCTTATCAGTTCACCGTTACGTGTCAGCCCCATAGGTACACGCTTCAGCTTTGTTATCAGCCGTCGTGATACACCACATCTTCTGAGAAAATCACCGCAGTTCATACCATTACAGCTGCCGTCCGCAATAAATTCAATAGATTCAGCCTTGCCCTGCAAATCAACCTCTCCGTTCCGTAACAGCAAGCTTATCCTCAGCAAAGCCGTTTTCAATTATTTCGTTTATTGCCGCCGTGTAAATCATCATCATTTTCGGTATTACAAATATTATAGGGAAAATAAACACGCATGGTATCAGCATAAATGCACAGTTCCTGAGGACTTCAACCATATATCCGCGTTTTTCTTTTGTGAAGCGCACGCTTTCAGCTATAATTTCGGTTGCAGGTCTGTCAAAACCAAGCGCAAAAATGTAAGGTGCAATTGCATATTTTATATTGATGACATTGTAAGCAATGTACAGTACAACCGAAAGCATAAGCAGTACAACAACCACAAGATTGTAACCAAGGCTGCTGTTGTTTGAACCGAAGCTGGTTATCAGGTATATTTCCGTACCTATAATAGCTGCAAGAGGTACCAGCAGTACGCTTCTCTTCAAAAACAGCAATATGCTTAATTTGTATACCTGAAACATGCGCTTTGCAGAAAAATAGCAGCTGAATACGCTTTTGCCGTGAACCGAATGTCCTCTTACCTGATGAAGCCTGTACCATCTTAAACCGTATTTATATGGAACAGTTATAACCCAGAGGAGGAGAAGTATTATAAATGTAATGATAATCAGAAAGCTATTGGTGTAGCTGTCTATTATACCCATTGTAAGCAGAAAATCAGCTGTCAGATACCATGCAAATGCCGCAACGGCAATGCCGCCTACCGATATGAAAAAGAATGCACAGCTTTCCCCCCAGCATTTCTTCATTCGGCTGCCAACGCTTTCTTTCAGTTCCGTTACGTTTTTCACGTTTTATTCCTCCGATTATTCATTTCCTGGAATTTTACCGAGAATTTCAAAGGTGTTGCCATTCTGCCACATCATTGCGCTGACAAGAATTTCGTAGCCCTCACCAGGTTCACAGGCAAATTCCATAGGCTTCATTTTCGGCAGTCCGAAGCAGGACATCATATTCATAAGTATTCCCGAATGTGTTACAACGCCTGTATGTGTGTAGCCGTTCTTCATCATATCCATTATAATAAGGTTCAGCGCGGAATAGCAGCGCATCATCATATTACGGAGCGTTTCACCATTCGGAGGAGGATTATCAAGACCACCCTTGAGCCATTTCTTGTAGCTGTCAAGCTGGATAAGCTCAGCAGCAGGGAGTCCCTCAAATACACCGAAGTCCATCTCCCTCAGGTCATCTACAATTACGATTTCACGGTCGGGAAAAAGAATTTCTGCTGACTGAACAGCTCTTTCGAGGGGACTTGAATATACTCTCTGTACTTTCGGATATTCAAGCTGGTCATATTTGTCTTCAAGCGCCTCCCTGCCTGCATCGGAAAGGGGCAGGTCAGTCTTGCCTATGTAAACTCCGTTTTCATTTGCCTCAGTAAGACCGTGACGAAGTATGCTTATGCGGTATCCTTTCATTGGGATTTCTCCTCTCAGCTTCTAATTTATGGTAAAATTTTGAGCTTTTTTATACAAATATACAAAAAAGTTTCTCAACATTTATCGACTTTTTTTGCGTAAACCTATTTACAAATTGTACGTTATGAGTTATAATTTACAATACGTAAAGAATTTTTCAGGAGGTGACATGATGAATTCGGACTTTCCAAGAATTATAACCCTGCTCAGGAAAGAACGCGGCATCAGTCAGAAAAAAGCGGCTGCCGACCTCGGCATTTCACAGGCTCTCCTTTCACATTATGAAAAGGGTATCAGAGAATGCGGTCTTGAATTTCTCGTTAAGACAGCAGATTACTATAATGTTTCCTGCGACTATCTTCTCGGACGTTCCCCCGAACCTGCGGGTAAAACACTTTCATATGATGATATTCCAGAACATGACCCGAACAGCAAGGAAAAAATTGCAGCAGGCGGCGTAATGGCTTCATTCAATAAGAAGCTTGTTGTCAATGCGGTAACAGTTCTGTTCTCTCTTGTACAGAAAACCAAGAGTGCAACAATTCTCAAGGAAGTTTCCAACTACCTTATGCTTGCTGTATATAAAATGTTCCGCGTCGTATATTCGGCCAACCCGAAAAATGACCAGCATTTCTTCACAATTCCCGAAGTTATTTCATCAGGTTCAGCTTCCGCCGCAATGTCAGTGTGTGAAGCGAATGCCTCTGCAGCAGCAAAGGGTGTTGCCATAAACGGCGGTGATATAGCTGCTGAAACAGATGACACGCTTATTACAGCAAATTCACTTGCGGAAGAATATTCAGGTTCTGCATCATCGCTGCTTAACGTAATAAAGAACAGTGAAGCACGTATGCAGATGATTAACAACTCCGATAAGTAACATTTTAACACATTTTTTTATTTATTTCAATAGGGTAAAAATAAAGGTACCGAAATTCGGTACCTTTTTCATTTATTTCATTCCATTCAGCCGCATTTCAGCCTTCTCCCAGTCAAGCAGCTTCATAACAGCAGAAAGATATTCACGGCGATCATTCTGCCTGTCGAGGTAGTAGGCGTGCTCCCATAAATCAATTATGAGCAGGGGAATGTACTTGTCGAAATCAATGGTTTCGTGATTTGGAGTAACCATAATTTCAAGATTTTTTTCGGGAGTAAAAACAACCCATACCCAGCCCGAGCCGTTATGCCCAACGCTTGCGTCAATAATTGCACTGTAAAGCTCCTTCTCCGAACCAAAGCTGTGTGCAATCAGATTTTTCATATTTGCAGACGGGTCTTTGTAGTCAGGCGTGAGCGAGTTGAAGTAAAGCTCGTGATTGTATGTGCCGCCTGCATTTTTCTGCAAATCTTCGTCACCCATTTTGGTCAGCACCTCAAGGGGAATATTCTGCCAAAGAGGGTGCTTTGCAAGAATAGAGTTGAGTTTGTCAAGATAGTTCTTGTAGTGCTTGTCATGGTGAAAATACATTGTGTATTCACTGATATGGGGTCTGAGCGCATCAAAGCTGTAGGGCAGAGGGACATAAGCAAAAGGATAGTAGTTTTCAGAGTTCATTTTCAACCAACCTTTCAGAAAGATATCGGTTAATTATATGCACCCCAGCCTTCAGATAGAATAAAATTACAACAAAAGCCGCCTCCTGAGAAGCGGCTTGTATTTATTCGTTTGCCTTATATGGCTCAACCATATAGTAAATCTTTTTGTCCACAACTGCGTCTATGAGCGTGCCCTCGGGGAGATATTCCTCGGAGAGTATCTTTCCATCTATACGGATAGTATTAATTAGACTTGTTTTGTCATATGGTATAACAAATTTGCCACGAACCGAGGTTTCGGGAAGATTTCTCGCAATGCAGTCCAGCAGGTCATCGAAGCCCTTTTTCTGTTTTGCGGAAATTTTTACAGTACGCTCATCGCACTTAATGTTTGCCGCTTCGGGCAGAAGGTCGCACTTGTTCAGTACGTCAATTCTCGGAATACCGTCACAGCCCAAATCCTTCAGCACCTCAGCAGTAACCTCAGCCTGTTCGTAGCCGTCATCAGCACTTATGTCAACAAGGTTGATGATGATGTCAGCGGAAGCCGCTTCTTCAAGGGTGCTCTTGAAGGCTTCTACAAGATTATGCGGCAGACGGCGGATAAGTCCTACCGTGTCGATAAGAAGCACGCTTCTTCCGTCAGGAAGCTCGATTGAACGTGAAGTAATGTCAAGGGTCGCGAAAAGCTTGTTTTCGGCAAGTACGCCCGCATCGGTCAGTGCGTTGAGAAGCGTGGACTTGCCCACGTTTGTGTAGCCTACAATTGCCGCCGAAAGCACGTTGTCCTTCTTGCGGCGTGCACGGTGCAATTCACGTCTGCGCTCAAGCTCTTTCAGCTCAGCTTCAAGGGACTCGATACGTCTACGGATGTGACGCTTGTCCGTTTCAAGCTTGGACTCACCCGGACCACGTGTACCGATACCACCGCCGAGACGTGACAGCTCAACACCCTTGCCCGCAAGACGGGGCAGACGGTACTTCTGCTGTGCAAGTTCAACCTGCAAGCGACCTTCCTTTGTTAACGCACGCTGTGCGAAAATGTCAAGGATAAGGGTTGTACGGTCTATAACACGAATATCGAGAATACGCTCAATATTACGGGTCTGATTTGCGGTAAGCTCGCAGTCAAAAATGATGAGGTTTGTCTGTAAAGCCTCAGCCTCCTCGACAAGCTGTTCAAGACGTCCCGAGCCGATAACTGTAGCACTGTCGCAGGCGGGGCGCTTCTGAATAACCCTGCCAACAACCTCAACTCCCGCCGTGGCGGAAAGCTCCTCAAGCTCATCAAGAGAACGTTCAGCATCAAATTCCCCCGTGTCAGCAGAAACCAGCACCGCACGGGTGATGATTTCAGTTGTATTTTCAGTCATAAATTTCACTTCCTCTCAGAAACCACTCGCCGCAAAAATTCGGGCGACCTAATAATGGGTTTCCAAAGGGTGTGTGCACCCTTTGGCAGGGTTCTTAGGGACAGCGTCCCTAAGTCGCCGTCCGCAGACGGCGAAACACCTTTGCCTTAGAAGCGCTCCGCAAAGGTGAATTTTGAGGCGGTAAGCCTCAAAAGAGGAACGCCCTGCAAGAGAGGGCGTTCCTAACAGCAGCTTTGCTGCTGTTTAATAGT
>JAFTWI010000053.1 GCA_017465345.1 Oscillospiraceae bacterium | reverse complement strand
TAGTGAAACCAAAGGCAAAACTAAAACAAAAGCCGAAATTAAAGCCGAAGAAAAAGCTAAAGCAGAAGCGCTGGCCAAAGCCATTGAGATAGTGAGTAAGTGGGAAGGCTTGATAGCTGTTACAGATAATGATTTACTATGTGATTATATCAAGGATTGGGTAGAACGCAATAAGCCAAGAATACAGATTACAACCTATGATGGCTACATACATATGCTGAACAAGCATATATACCCATATTTTAAAAATACACGTTTGAAAGTGCAGGATGTTAAGCCTAGGGATATTGAAAAGTATTGCAATGATAAAAAAGCTGGTGGATTAAGTTCAAATACTGTAAATAAACATTATTCCATAATAAGGAGTGCTTTATGGGATGCTGTTAAAAATGAAATTATAAGAACAAACCCTGCTGACTTAGCCGATAAGTTAAAAAAGGTTACGGCCAAACACGAAATATACAAACCAAAAGAAATTCAAGAGCTGTTAAAAATATCAAAGGGAACTGCTATTGAACTGCCTGTATTTTTAGCTGCTGTATTCGGTTTAAGACGGTCAGAAGCGTTAGGTTTACAGTGGAGTGCTATTGATTTTGATGAACTGACGTTGACTATATGCAATAAGGTTACAAGAGGAAAAGTTGATGGTCATATTACAGAAGTGGCAAGTGATACACTTAAAACTGAATCAAGTAACAGAACTTATATGTTGAATGAATCTGTTAGTAATTATCTTAAAAGCGTTAAGATGCGACAGGAACAATATGTAAGAATAACGAATAAATATATTGATTATGTGTGCGTTAATGAAATAGGTGAGCTTATTAAACCCGATTATGTAACACACGCCTTTAATGATTTATTGGCAGAACATAAAATGAAGCATATTCGTTTCCACGACTTAAGACATAGTTGCATTGATCTTGTAAGAAGAAAATGTAATTTAAAGTTAGCACAGGATTATGCAGGACACGCTGATATTTCCACAACGGGTAATATTTATTCACATACAGACCTTGAAGAAAAATTAGAAGGAACTGATAAACTTACAGAGCTTTTTCAAGTCTAAAAATAATGGTGTTATGAAAGTGTTATGAAACGGCAAAATAAAAAACCGTCTGAACTTAATCAAACGGTTTTGTTATAATGGTTGCGGAGGCAGGACTCGAACCTACGACCTTCGGGTTATGAGCCCGACGAGCTACCACCTGCTCCACTCCGCGATATTTAAGCACCTTCAATCGGAGTGCTTAATTATTATATCACAATAGAATGCATTTGTCAACTCTTTTTTGAAGAAATTCAATAAAAAAGTGACGGTATTTTTTGACAAATTGCTGTGTTTTTTGGAGAATATTGAAATTATTTGTATTTAGAAGGGGAAATCAGTAAATAACCTCATCGCCTTCTTCAAGACCGCTGCGGATAACTGCAAGACCATTGTACACGCCTTCAACTTCAACAGGAATACGTACCTGAATTCCGTTGTTCAGAATAGAGCAGTATGTTGAACCCGAGAAGGTTGCAACTGCGTCCTCAGGAAGGGTCAGAACATTGTATTTCTGCACGGTCGGTACAATTATAGTCGCCCAGCCCGCTGTAATTACGTTGTCAACCTCACTGATGAGCCGTTCAAGCTCGCCTTCCTCCAGTTTTATGGAAACACATTCGTTGATGTTTATAGTTCCACGCTCGCCTCTGATTCTTTCACCGCCGGGGAGCATCACAACACGACCCTTGTAGGAACCGCCTGAACCAAATTTTGCCTCAACCTGCATACCTACGTGAAACAGATTCGTGTTGCTGCTTGTATACAGATAAATTTCGCCTTCCTTAGCTACCGAACAAACCTTAGTGCCTGCAGGAACAACTGCGCCTGTTGTAAAGCTGTCTGCACTGGTTACAATACAGTCGTATGGGGCTTTTATAGTGAACTGGTCAATTTTATATTGTACCAGTTCAAGTGCCTTTGACTGAATTTCATATTCTAGCCGTGCAGTTTCGCTGCCTGTGGCAATATACTTTGCATAGGCATCATCGACTAATATTTTCTGGTTCTGATACTCGTAATCAAGGGAGGACGCGTCAAAAACCGCTATGACATCCCCCTCCTTCAGCATCTGTCCGCGTTGTACGCAGTATTCCAGAATGTTGCTTTCCTGTTCAGTATAAAGGGTGTCGGCGTAAATATATCCGATTCCGCCGCCTATATTCTGCGTTTCCTCAATGTCTGTGATCTGTGCAACAGCAGTGTTGTAATTGTGACTGCTGCCTTCAAGAACAGGAATTTTGATTTCTGCGTCAACAGCGTCCTGCGTTGAACAGGAAGAACAAAGAGCAAGGGCAGCTATAGTTGCTATTGAAAATAATCTGCGGGTGAAAGATTTCATAAAAGCTCCTAAAATGCAGTGGGTTGGGATTAGCCTAAACGGTTGATAACTTCAAGACACATTCTGCCGTTGTGGTAAGGGCACTTCCAGGGGTCAACAACTGCCTTGAAATTAGCAGGAACACCCTTTTCGTCAAGCTGAGAGTACCATTCTCCGCCCTGACGCTTATCCACAAGATTATTCTTTATGTAATCCCAGATTGTCTTTGAAATTTCAAGATATTCGGGGTTGCTGTAACGCTGATAGCCGTTGAGGAAACCTACAACCGCCTCTGCCTGAACCCACCAGATACGCCAGGTGTTGATTTCAGTCTTGTCACGTTCATTGAGAAGTGAACCGTCCTTGTATGCAAGCTTTCTGATGTTTGCAACAATTCTTTCATTCATCGCTCTGACTTCAGCAGTAAGAGCGTCATCGCCCATAACGTCGCAGGCTCTGTCCAAAAGCCATGTAGCCTCAATATCGTGGCCGTAGGAATGAATATCGCCGATAACATCAAGATTCTTGTCGAAGAATACCAAAAGTCTGTCGTCCTCTTTATAGAAAATCTTGTCAAGGAAAATACGTGTCTGGAATTTAAGACGGCTGAGCACCTTTTCATTCTTTGATACACGATAAAGCTCGGTGTATGCCTCAAGAAGGTGTAAGGTTGTGTTCATAGTCTTATCCGCCATAAGTCCGTTTTCAGAAAGAGCGTCATTTTCCACAAGCTCCCATGTGCGTGACATTGCCTCAAGATAAGCAACATCATCGGTGCACTTTTCTTCAATAGTG
>JAFTWI010000052.1 GCA_017465345.1 Oscillospiraceae bacterium | reverse complement strand
GTTATAAAGCGCTTGCCTCGTTATTACCGATTTATTGGTGAGCTTGTAAAACAGGGTACGGTAAGGATTTCCTCCGGTGAACTTGCTGAGAAAATGTCGCTTACCGCTTCACAGATCAGACAGGATTTAAACTGCTTCGGCGGCTTCGGGCAGCAGGGGTACGGTTACAACTTAATCGAGCTTCAGGCTGAAATCGGCAAAATTCTTGGGGTTACACAGGGGTATAAGACTGTACTTATTGGTGCAGGTAACCTCGGACGTGCTATTGCTACACATATGAATTTCAGCGAATACGGCTGCAAGCTGGTGGGTATTTTCGACAGCGATGCGTCAAAAGCTGGAACTGCTGTTGCAGGACTTGAAATCATGCCTGTTTCGGATATGGAAAGTTTTTTTGCAGCTGAACAACCGCAAATTGCTATTCTGTGTATTCCGAAAACTTCGGCGCAGGAGCTTGCTGACAAGCTTATTTCGCTGGGTGTAAAGGCATTCTGGAATTTCAGTCACTATGACATAAAGATTTCTCACAAGGACGTTGTGGTTGAAAATGTTCATCTTGGTGACAGCATTATGATGCTTTCCTATGCGCTTACTAATGGTGATGAATAAAAAATTTGCTCTTCCCTATTGAGTTAGGGAAGAGCTTTTTTCATGCAAATATTTCTTCGAAACGGGTTTTGAAATCTTTTGGCGGGTTATCGGAGTAGGTTATGCTTTACTGATTTTACAGCACAAAAGCTCTCCTGTCAGTTTGGGAGAGCTTTTAAGATATTTTATTTATCTATAATCTTTAATGCACATTTAACCCCGTCAACAGCAGCGGACATTATTCCTCCTGCATATCCTGCGCCTTCTCCGCAGGGGTAGAGGTTGCTTAGAGAAAGCGAGGTCATTTCGTCGTTTCGTGTAATTCTTACAGGTGACGATGTACGGGTTTCGGGAGCGGTAAGGACTGCATTTTTGTTACCGAAGCATTTCATTTTACGTGCAAACTGATTTAAACCGACACGCATCATATCAGTAACCTGCTTTGGAAAAAGCTCATCAAAGTTACACTCGGTTACTCCGATTGCGTAGGTTGGATTTACATCTGCGTATTTTAAGCTTCCTGCTCCGCTGAGAAAACTTCCTACTGTTGAAGCAGGGGCAGTATAGTTATTATCTGCAAGCTGATAGGCTTTACGCTCGATGCTTCGTGCAAATGCTACACCGTCGAGAGGATTATTTCCGAAATCATCAGTCGAAACAGAAACTACAAGTGCTGCATTTGCATTTTCACCGTCACGTGCAAACTCGCTCATTCCGTTTGTTACAACGGTTTCAGCTTCACTCGATGAGGGTACGACTGTACCTCCCGGACACATACAGAAGGTATACACGGCGCGCTCGCCCTGTCGGTAAGAAAGCTGGTACTCGCCTTGAGGAAGATTAGGATTATTCCAGTGTTTTCCGTAAAGTGAACGGTTTACGTCCTCCTGCTTATGCTCAATTCTTGCACCGATGGAGAATGGTTTCGGTTCGAGAAAAATTTTCTTTTTATACAGCATTTCAAAGGTATCTCTTGCGCTGTGACCGATTGCGAGGATAAGGCTGTCGCAGCGGATTTCCTCTGCTCCATTCACTACTACCGATTTGATTTTTCCATTTTCGGCTGTAAAATCGGTAAGTGTTGATTTAAACATTACCTGTCCGCCAAGCTCGATAATTCTTTCGCGGATATTTTTCACGACATTTCTCAATTTATCAGTTCCTATATGCGGCTTGGCTTTGATAAGAATTTCTTCGGGTGCACCGAATTCCTCCAGCTTTTCAAGCACATATCGACAAAGTGGGTCTTTTATTCTTGTGGTAAGCTTACCGTCAGAAAAGGTTCCTGCTCCGCCCTCTCCGAACTGCACATTTGTGCAAGGGTCAAGCACTGCATTCTTCCAGAAATTATTGACAATCTCTACCCTTTCGTCGACGCTTGCGCCTCTTTCTATTACAATCGGCTCAAATCCGTATTCAGCAAGGGTTAGTGCCGCAAACATTCCTGCGGGACCAAAGCCCGCAATTACAACACGCTGTTTATTTACGTGGAGTGATTTATCAGGCATTATATTTTCGTGCTTTACTTCTGAACAAAACGGATATTTACTGCATAACCTTTTTTCGGCATTTTCATTTTCAAGCTCTGCCCATACGGAAGATACAAGCTTTATATTGGCATTATCTCTTGCATCGAGTGATGTTTTGTGCACTCCGCTTCTTATTGTATTGGCAGGATTTACTCCGATTTTTTTCAGTGCTGCTGAAATTATTTCTTCCTGTGATGCGGTTATCGGAGTTTTTATTTGCGAAATTATTACTGCCATATTATCCTCATTTCTTAAATTAAGGCGGAAAAGCATAACCTTCCCGCCTTATTATTAATTATTTTCTTTTGCGGTAACCTGAATTGTTGCCATTGGTGACAACACACCTTCAGAACCTATACACCATACATCGTCATATGCAGGTATACTGAAGGTTACAGGTAATTTGCAGTAGCCTTCTTCAATATCAAGAGTATTCAACATATCAATCTGTGCTATTACATCTATATAAGTCATCTGTTCAAGAGTTTCTTTTGGACCAATGAAAATAGGTGTTACACCAGAAGTTATTATCTTGAAATCGAACTGTGCAGGTACATTGATAAGCTGGATATAAGGATTGGTAATATGAATTGAACGATCCATTAGACCTTCCGATGGGCACTTTACAGTAATTGTTTTCACATCGTTCCAATCCTGATAATTTTCGGGCAGGAAGTCAGCTGTTGAAAAAGTAAAATCTTTTTCTATGACAACCTCACGCATATCTATAGTACCGATATCCATTGTATCACGCTCAACAACGTTTTCATCCGCAACTGCCACAACGAGCTCGTTTACTGAGAACTCAAGCCGCTCCTTGAATTTATCTATATCAAAGCTTACAGGAGCGTTGGTAATACGGACATCAAGTTTAACGGTACGTTTTGCATACACTGGCACATGTACTGTAAAATCGGTTTTATTGTATGTCAGCTGTGCATTTTCGTCAGTGATTTCCATTTTGTCGTTATAAAGCTTTATTGTATTTGTTTTGAAATCCGTAGTACTTGTAAGAATTGTATCCTCACGGATTATTACGGTTGCTTTTGTAATCTCATCAACTGTTGCGGCAGGTCCTGTTACGTTAACCTTATTTGGAACAACAGCAATGTCGTCCTCATCACCCATAATATACCCTTCAGAAGCGTTGACGCCTGTAATTTCCGAAGTTACAGGAATTTCCTTGGTAATTATTCTGTCAAATGCCACACTTACCACAGCAGGTTCTATTTTTGTTACCTCGAAATCCTTATTATCAAGGCTTTCTATTTCAAGGGGAAGGTTATACTCCGTAGCATACATAACATTTTCAGCTGAGGCTATAGCGACAAGGTCATCTGCCTTAATATTTCCGACCTCTCCTCTGTTTCCTGTAAGATAAACTGTAACTGTTTCAACCGACTGAGTCATTGCCTGATATCCGCTTGCTTCGGCATATGTGCCCTCAAGCGCAATTTCTATAGGAACGTTATATACAATTTCGTTGATGACAGGATACTCGCTTACCGAAATAATAAACCATATTGCTACCGCGGCAATGATAGAGGTGATTTTTATGACAACGTCCTTTTCAAACAGGCGTGAAAAGAAATTGCTGATTTTTTTGAAAACATTTTTTATTACACTAAAAACGTTCATTTTTACAATGTTTCCTCCACTCAGATTTTATCTGTAAATTTCTTCTTTCTGAACAAGCTGCTGTGTTCATTTTTCTCTCCGTTTTCTCCGTTATTTTTAGGAGGCTTGACATTTTTCTGCGGCTTCTCAGGAAGGAGCTTTGTTCTTAAAATCTTTTTAAGAGAGTCTCTTGTAAGCGGTCTTTCAAGGTTACCGTTTTCTGCAATAGAAATTGTACCTGTTTCCTCAGAAACTACTATTACCAAAGCATCGGAGTTTTCACTCATACCGATTGCGGCACGGTGTCTTGAGCCGAGTGCTTTATTGATAGTTTCTTCCTTCTGAGGCTTTGGAAGGAAACATGCTGCTGCAAGTATCATTCCGTCACGCATTATTACAGCGCCGTCATGGAGAGGGGTTTTCGGATAAAAAATATTTCCGAAGATTTCCTTGGAAGGTGCGGCATTAAGCACTGTTCCTGTATCAATCTGCTCGCCTAGTTTTGATTCACGCTCGATTACGATGAGTGCACCTGTTGTTGTTGCAGACAAATCCTCGCAGGCTTCGCAGATAGCATCAATTGCGATATTCCATTTCTGAGATACAGCATCGGCTGTTTCGGCTGTAAGAGATGAGAACATAGGAAGCTTTGAAACACGGGAATGGCCCATTTTTTCAAGGGAACGACGAAGCTCAGGCTGGAAAAGGACTACGATTGCCATCAGACCGATATCAAACACACGGTTGATAAGATATGCCATAGCTTTCATTCCGACAGCATCCATAATGAAGTAAGCAATAAAAATTAAGATTATACCTCGGATAAGGCCGCCCGCACGGGTTTCCTTAACAAAGGTAAAGCCCTTATAAATAAGCACGGAAAGCACTGCAATATCCAGCACGTCCCAGAAACCAATCGGAAGTATGCTTCGGATAAGCGAGCCAAATGTGTATATAAAGTCCATTTACCAGACCATTCCTTTCGGCAAACATATATTATTATTGTAGCATTATTTTCCGCTTTTTTCAATACCCTTACAAACTTTTTTTACACAAAAAAGGCAAGGATACTTAACTATCCTTGCCTTAAAAATATTAAAGAACAACTGGTTCAAATTCAAGTCTGATTTTTGGAAGCTTCTTTACTGTGTAGTAGTAATTTTCTGCCCAGTCATCGCCCTGTGATGGGTCATTTTCGCCGCTTGCAGGAGGTGCAAAAAGCTTGAGTGTCATATCACAAGCGCCGTCAAGAGGCTTCTCATAGAATGCGCTCATAAGGTCGATGCACTTTGCTTCTGGTGACTTATAGAACCATCTGCCGTTGATTTCCATCATATAGTTGCTGTCATCGTCCTCATCGAAATAGAGCTCACAGAAGTGTGGGTTGCTGTCAAAGTGCATTGGGATTGCAAGTCCCTCTGCGTCCTCTGCGCCGCCCCAGCGGAGTGTTATAGGAAGTTCGATTTCAGCGCCCTGTTCCATCTTAGGAAGGAAACGTTCGCTGTGAATAATTTCCTTATATGTCTGCATAACAGGCTGTGGAATACCAACATCAGCGTTGTTAGGGTCCTGAATTTCAAGACCGAGACGTCCTCTGTCGCGGAACTGATAGAAAGTGAAGCCACTGAACCAATCAGCGTTTTCTTCTTCCATAATATCGCAGAATTCCTTGACCATCATAGCCTGGTCATAAGCACCTGTTACGTCACCGTCAGCGTTGAACTCGGACATTACCATTGGCTTTGCAACGCCGCCGTTAAGCTCCTTATATCTTTCAAAGCTGAGCTTTGTAAGATTGTAGGTATCTCTTACCTTGCTTCTGGAGAAGCTTGTACCGCCCTTCTGTGCAACGTCAAAAGGCCAGCCCCAGTGGAGTGCCATATACTTGTCAACAGACCAGATATCAGCCTCAGGGATACACTGAGCGAATTCCTTTTCCTTTTCCATTTTAGGACCATTTTCGGGGTGCTCAACGCCGCCGATACAGATAATAGTCTTAACGTTAGGAGCATACTCGTGGATAATCTTGCTGAAACGAACGAAGAAATCAGCAACGCCCTGATAAGTTGTACGCTTTGTAAATGAGAACCAGTCGCCTGTTGCTTCATGGTTGATACGGAGAAGCAGTCTGCCGAAAGGACGAAGGTCCTTTGCAATTGCGATGAGGTGGTCGTCGGACACGTTAGGGTCAACAGTAAGTGTGAGAGTAACGTCCTGACCGTGACGGCGGACATCTCTCATATAGGTGAAAGGCTCGTCGTCGGTTGTGCCGTTAAGTCCGCCCTTGTATGTAAAGTAGTCGTCGTATGGGTAGTCCCACTGGAAGGAAACATTAGCGTCCTTCATTACCTCGGAAATTCTGCCGGGCCACTCCTTATCAAGTGGGTAGTAGCAGTACATAAGGCTGATACTTCTGTGTGGTCTGCCGAGTGCGTGGAGGATATAGTCCTGATTAACGTACTCGCCTCTTTCGGAGCCGTCGCCAAGGTCAACAGCGCACTTTGCAGCGCCCATATGGACACCGTAAATCTTCTCGCTCATTTTTCATACAACCTTTCGTCAGAAAATAACAATTTCTATATAAAAGTAATCGTTTCCATAAGAATAATTTAACATATATTTTTCTGTTTGTCAATTACTAATTTGTGAACTTAACGGAATTTGAAATTTGGCAAAACAAAAGGGCGGAAAAATCCGCCCTCAATTATATTTTAATTGCCGAACAAACCACTATGTATTTCTGCAACGCAGAAATACTCGTAAACGAAAGCTTTCTTTCGTTTTAAACATTAAATCTGAACAGAACAACGTCGCCGTCATTCATTACGTACTCTTTGCCCTCGGAACGAACAAGACCTTTTTCCTTTGCGGCATTGAGTGAGCCGCATTCCATAAGGTCGTCGAAGCTGACAACCTCAGCACGGATAAAGCCTCTTTCAAAGTCGGTATGGATTTTACCTGCCGCCTGAGGTGCTTTTGTACCCTTTGTGATTGTCCACACTCTGACTTCAGGCTGTCCTGCTGTGAGGTAGGAAATAAGTCCGAGAAGTGCGTAACCCTCCTTGATAATTCTGTCAAGGCCTGAGACTTCAAGTCCAAGTTCGGAGAGGAACATTTCCTTATCCTCGTCGCTCATATCGGAAATTTCAGCTTCAAGCTGTGCACAGATTGGGAGAACTGCTGCGTTCTCACGCTTTGCAATTTCGCACACCTTTTTATAGTGCACGGAAGTTTCGATATTGTTCTTGAAGTCATCCTCGCAGAGGTTTGCTGCGTAGATAACAGGCTTTGCGGAGAGAAGCGGAGTTGTTTTGATAAGCTCTGCCTGCTCCTCTGTGAAGTCGAAGGAACGTGCGGAATGTCCTTCTTCGAGGTGCTGTTTAAGCGCTTCGAGGAACTCTACTTCTGCAAGGAACTTCTTGTCGCCCTTAGCGGCTTTCTTGGCTCTGTCGATACGGCGGTCAACCATTTCGATATCTGAGAAGATAAGTTCCAAATCAATTGTTTCTATGTCACGTTCAGGGTTAATTTCACCGTCAACGTGGATAATATCAATATCCTCAAAACAGCGTACAACGTGAACGATAGCGTCAACCTCACGGATATTTGCAAGGAACTTGTTGCCAAGACCCTCGCCCTTTGACGCACCCTTTACAAGACCTGCGATATCAACGAATTCGAGGGTTGCGGGTGTGAACTTATCGGGGTTATACATTTCCTTCAGTTTGTCAAGTCTTTCATCGGGAACGGAAACGATACCCACGTTAGGCTCGATTGTGCAGAATGGATAGTTTGCAGACTCAGCGCCTGCGTTTGTAAGTGCGTTAAAAAGTGTACTCTTTCCCACGTTTGGGAGACCAACCATACCAAGCTTCATATCTTTGAAAATCCTTTACTGTGTTTTATTTTTTAAATAAGTATCAGAATGAGAGTGCATCCTCTTCATCAAAATCAAACTCGTCCTCGTCGTCATAGCCAAAGTTGAGTTCTCTTGCGTAGTCATCTGCTTTGAAGGTGTTTTTCTTTGCTTTCTTGGACTTTACACCCGCTGTGCAAACGATACCGATGATGAGTCCCACGAGGAATGACACCACTGCGATAAGCACGATAACACCATTTGAAACATAAACCTCTTCCTTAGCCTTTGCAACAGTATTTGCGGTAATTTCCTTAAACATAAAAAATCTCCTTTTCCCCGCCGTTGTTATAAAAAATATCATTTACGGCGGCAAATGACACAAATAATCGGCGAACC
>JAFTWI010000051.1 GCA_017465345.1 Oscillospiraceae bacterium | reverse complement strand
TGCTTGGTATCGCCTTTGTGATATTGCTTGTTACCATTGCTGTAGGCTTTCTCGCCGCACAGCTTGGCTCACTGTTTGGTATGAATGTCCGCGAAAAGATTTTCCGAAAGGTGATTTCTTTCTCCAACAGCGAAATGGATAAGTTTTCGACAGCCTCACTCATAACCCGTTCCACAAATGATATTATGCAGGTACAGATGGTTGTCATAATGATTTTAAGAATGGTTCTTTACGCACCGATTATGGGTATCGGAGGTATAATAAAGGTTGTCAATACAGGCACAGGAATGGGCTGGATAATCGTTGTAGCAGTTGCAGCAATCGTTTCTCTTGTAGCAATTCTTATGGCTGTAGCAATGCCGAAATTCAAGATTATGCAGAAGCTTGTGGACAGACTTAACCTCGTTACCCGTGAAATTCTTACAGGCTTGCAGGTAATCCGAGCTTTCAGTCGTGAGGAGTATGAGGAGGAGCGCTTCGATAAAGCAAATTCCGACCTCATGAAAACCCAGCTTTTTACTAACAGAGTTATGACAATAATGATGCCGTTTATGACACTTATTATGAATGGAATAAGCGTGCTGATTATATGGTTTGGTGCAAAGGGTATCGACAGCGGAAATATGCAGGTCGGTGATATGATGGCATTTCTGACATATTCAATGCAGATTGTAATGTCATTCCTTATGCTTACAATGATTTCCATTATGCTCCCGAGAGCAGCCGTGTCTGCAGGCCGTATCAACGAAGTCCTCGAAAGCGTGCCGTCTGTAACAGATAAGGAAAATGCCGCAGAGAAAGGCATTACAGCAGGAAAAGTTGTCTTTGACAATGTTTTATTCAGCTACGGTGACTCCGAGGAGCAGGTACTTCACGATATAACTTTTACCGCCGAAGCAGGTGAAACAACCGCAATTATCGGAAGTACAGGCAGCGGCAAAACAACTCTCATAAATCTTATTCCAAGATTTTTCGATGTAACAGCAGGAAAGGTTACAATCGATGGTACAGACGTCCGTGATTTTACTCAGCACTACCTCCGTGAAAATATCGGTCTTGTGCCGCAGAAGGGAGTCCTTTTCAGCGGTACAATTTCCAGCAATCTCAGCTTTGGACTTGAAGAAGCAACAGCTGAACAGCTTGCTGAAGCTGCTGAAATTGCACAGGCAAGAAACTTTATCGAGGAAAAAGAAGATAAGTTTGAAAGCCCTATCGCACAGGGTGGTACCAATGTCTCAGGCGGTCAGAAGCAGCGTCTTTCCATCGCAAGAGCAATCGTGAAGAAGCCGAAAATTTATATCTTCGATGACAGCTTTTCAGCACTCGACTATAAAACCGACGCCGCACTCCGTAAGGCACTCCACGAAAAGGTAGCCGATTCCACTGTAATCATAGTCGCACAGCGTATCAGTACAATCCTCAACGCCGATAAAATTATCGTCCTCGACGAGGGTAAAATAGCAGGTATCGGTAAGCACGAAGAATTGCTGGAAAACTGCGAAATATATAAGCAGATTGCAAGCTCCCAGCTTTCCGAGTCAGAGCTGAAGCAGGGCAGAAAGGAGGCTGAATAATATGGCAGAAACACGCAGACCTCCAAGAAGACACGGCGGACCTCCTATGGAAAAGCCAAAGGATATGAAAGGCACAGCCAAAAAGCTTCTGAAATATGTAAGCAGCTATAAAGTTGGAATTATTATAGTTCTTCTTTTTGCAGTTGCAGGAACCGTGTTCAATATCGTCGGACCCAAAATTCTCAGTAAAGCAACAACTGAAATCTTCAACGGCCTTGTCAGCAAAGTTCAGGGCGGTGCAGGAATTGACTTCGATAAGATTTTCCAAATCATAATGACCGTTATGGTAATGTACGTTTTCAGCGGCTCATTCAGCTTCATTCAAGGACTGATTATGACAGAGATTTCCCAGAAAATGACCTACCGTATGCGAAAGGAAATTTCCGAGAAAATCCATCGTATTCCAATGAAATACTACGAAAGCAATACTCACGGCGAAGTCCTCTCTCGTGTAACAAACGACGTAGACACCGTAGGTATGCACCTTAATCAAAGTATTACCAATCTTATTACAGCAATCACAACTCTTGTCGGCGTGCTGATAATGATGCTTTCAATCAGCTGGATAATGACACTTATCGCACTTGTAATCCTGCCGATTTCAACAACCTTAATTCTTCTTGTTGTCAAAAAATCGCAGAAATATTTCAAGCAGCAGCAGGAATATCTCGGCCACGTCAATGGTCAGGTAGAAGAAGTATACGGCGGACATCTCGTAATCAAGGCGTTTAACCGTGAGCAGAAATCACTGGAAGATTTTCAGCGTGATAACCGAACACTTTATAAATCCGCACTTATGGCGCAGTTCCTTTCAGGACTTATGCAGCCTGTAATGGCTTTCGTCGGCAACCTCGGCTACGTTGGAGTTGTTGCAACAGGTGCTTGGCTTGCAATCAAGGGAACAATCTCTGTCGGCGACATTCAGGCGTTTATTCAGTATGTCCGCCAGTTCACCCAGCCAATCAATCAGATTGCGCAGGTTTCAAATATGCTCCAGTCAACAGCCGCAGCTGCCGAAAGAGTGTTTGAATTCCTTGAAGAAGAGGAAGAAATCAACAGTGAAACAAACCCTATTGCACCATCTGAAATTCAGGGTAACGTCGAGTTTGAGCACGTCCGCTTCGGCTACAATCCCGATAAAATTATCGTCAAGGATTTCAGCGCCAAGGTTGAAATGGGGCAAATGGTCGCAATCGTCGGACCAACAGGCGCAGGTAAAACAACAATGGTAAAGCTTCTTATGCGTTTCTACGACGTAAACGACGGAGCAATCAAGGTCGACGGATACGACGTCCGCGATTTCAACCGAAGCAGTTTGCGTGAAGCATTCGGAATGGTCTTGCAGGATACCTGGCTTTATAACGGAACAATTATGGAAAATATCCGTTACGGCAGACTTGAAGCAACCGACGAGGAAGTCATCGCTGCCGCTAAAGCCGCACACGTCGACCACTTTATCCGAACACTTCCCGACGGCTATCAGACCGTGCTGAATGAGGAGTCGGGCAACGTTTCTCAGGGACAGAAACAGCTCCTCACAATCGCAAGAGCAATCCTCGCGGATAACCGTATCCTTATCCTCGACGAAGCAACAAGCTCCGTCGATACAAGAACGGAAATCCGTATCCAGAAAGCGATGAATAACCTTATGAAAGGCAGAACAAGCTTCGGAATCGCACACCGCTTGTCAACAATCCGTGATGCTGACCTTATCCTCGTAATGAAGGACGGCGACATTATCGAGCAGGGCAGCCACACTGAGCTTCTCGAAAAAGACGGCTTTTACGCATCCCTTTA
>JAFTWI010000050.1 GCA_017465345.1 Oscillospiraceae bacterium | reverse complement strand
CAAAATAGTACCGCCGTTTATGATCATAACCTTGTCGGAAAGGCTGAGTGCTTCCTCAGGGTCGTGGGTAACAATGATTGTAGTAAGGTGATATTCCTTCGCAATCTGCTTTATCTTATCCTTGATTGACTCCTTGATAACACCATCGAGAGCGCTTAAGGGCTCATCAAGAAGCAGGATTTTCGGCTTCATTACAAGTGTTCTCGCAAGTGCAACTCTTTGCTTCTGACCGCCTGAAAGCTGTTCGATATTCTTGTTCAGATGCTCCTTCAGACCAAGCAGCTCAACAAGCTCCTGCACCTCCTCGGGAGTGGAAATGTTCGGCCTGTTGCGGAGTCCGTACACGATATTATCGTATGCGTTAAGGTTAGGAAACAGGGCGTAATCCTGAAAAACAATGTTGAAGCCTCTGTTTTCCATAGATACCTTTGTGATATCATGAGTATCAAAAAATATTTCACCGCTGTCGGGCTGAGTAATGCCGAGGATTATATTGAGAAGCGTAGTTTTACCGCTACCCGACGAGCCGAGAATAGACACGATTTCGCCGTCCTCAACAGAGAAATTAACGTGGTTTAAAACATTCACATTATCGAATGACTTTTCGATATTTTTAAGTTCAAGCATCTGTATTTTCCTTTCATATCTGATTTATTACAGGTATTATTATATAGCTTCAAAGTAAAATCCACAACCACAGAGGTGTAAAATTCAGGTATTACTTTTTTGCGAAAAACATCCGAATTTCTAAATTTGTTTTACAATAGCGATATCTTGTAAAATTTTAGGAAAGTCGGTTTACATTCAGAGCCTTTTATGATATAATAAATTGATACGAATTTGGAGGTATACAATGGAAAAACTACTTGACAGTATTATGGATATAGGCGAGCAGATGCTAATAAGCGGCGCAGAGGTACACAGGGTTGAGGACAGCATTAAGAGAATATTTGACGCTTATGGAACTAAACGCACTGACGTTTTCATTATAACAAGCAGCATTGTTGTCACGATACATACAGATGACAAAGCATACACTCAGACAAGACGTATTACCGAAACGTCTACCGATTACGAAAATCTTCATAAACTTAATGAGCTTTCACGAAGTATATGCAAGCATAAATACTCTGACAACGAAATAAAAAAACAGCTCGCAGAAATTGCTAAATGCAAAAAATATCCGCTATGGCTTGAATTTATCTGCTATGCAGTTATCTCAGGAGCTTTCACGCTGTTTTTCGGAGGAGGAATAACAGAATCGGCAGTTTCATTTATAATAGGTGCATTAGTAAGATCTGTGATATTGCTCTGCGACAAAACAGTAAAAAACAAAATTTTCTGCAAGTTTGTTTCAGCTTTTATTGCAACTTCACTTGCATTTATTGCACTCAGACTTGATTTTATTGCAACAGTTGATAAGGTAATCATCGGAAACATAATGACGCTTATCCCGGGCATTGGTCTTACAACTGCACTAAAGGATTTGCTCGTGGGCGACAGCATTGCAGGTCTGCTTCGTACTATTGAAGCGTGTATTACAGCCCTTGCTATAGCTGCCGGGTATTTTGCTGTTGCTTTTATAACAGGAGGTGCAATATGACAAGTTCAGAGCTTATTCAGATTGCGACAGGTCTTATAGGTTCGCTGTGTTTCGGTATACTTTTTAATATGAGAGGAAAAAGGCTTATTGCGTCGGCTGTCGGAGGACTTTTATCGTGGGGGCTGTTCGTTGTTCTTAGCCATTTTATCTTAAACGAGCCAATCAACTACTTTATAGTAGCAGCTGTTGTATCGCTATATTCCGAGATTATGGCAAGAATTCTAAAAACTCCTGCCGCACCTATTGTTACGACCTCACTCATACCGCTTATTCCGGGCGGCTCACTATATTACACAATGTCTTCGGCATTTGAAAGTAATTTTACAATGTTTCTTGAAAAAGCAGTTTCTACTCTGAAGCTTGCCTGTGCACTAGCGCTGGGCATTATTGTTGTTACTGCGATTTCGCAGTTCTTGTTCAAACGAGTAAAACAAAGGTAAAATCATATATTTTTCAATCCCTGTTACTTTACATTCAAAAGTAACAGGGATTTTGCATCTCAATGAAAATTTGACACAGATTTTACAAAACTCATCTTTCAAACTTTACATTGGAGTAGTATAATTCAGATGTAAACAAAAAATACAAACAATTTTACATCTGAAAGGACTTGTAATTATGAAAAAGATTATCAGTATTTTAACAGCGGCACTCATTATGTGCAGTACATTTGCCGGCTGTTCTTCTGAAAAGGAAGCAGTATCAACTGATGGCTCAACATCTATGGAAAAGGTTATCGGAGTTTTAGGTGAAACATTTGAAAGTGACACAGGAATTACAGTTACATATAACCCCACAGGTTCAGGCTCTGGTATTAAAGCGGTTGCCGCAGGAACCTGCGATATCGGTCTTTCAAGCCGTGATTTAAAGGAAGAAGAAAAATCACAGGGACTTACAGCGACAGTTCTTGCATACGATGGAATTGCTATCATTGTAAATCCAGAAAATCCTGTTTCTGACCTTGATGTTGAAACAATCGCAAAGATTTACACAGGCGAGATCGCAAACTGGAACGAGATCGGCGGTAATGACAGCGAGATCGT
>JAFTWI010000049.1 GCA_017465345.1 Oscillospiraceae bacterium | reverse complement strand
TGACTGTAAAGCATAAACCTCTATATCACGGATACTTGCGTCGTCCTCAACGCACCATATCATAAAAATCAACTCCTTTACGAGTTCTTATGTTCGCCTGTCACAGAGAAAATTACCCACTCAGCAATATTTGTTGCGTGGTCGCCGATACGTTCAAAATACTTTGCTATCATCAGAAGGTCAAGAGCATATTCGCCGTTTTCGGGATCTTCCGCAATCATTTTAATAAGACTGCCCTTAATCCTGTCGAAATACTTGTCAACCTTATCATCGTGGACAATAACCGATTTTGCAAGTTCGGTGTCCTTTTTTACATAGGCGTCAACGCTGTCAGTTACCATTGAAATTGTTTCAGCCGCCATATCACGGATATGCACCGTTTCCTCGGCTGTCCTACCCTCAAGATAGGTGATTATCTCTGCAATATCCTCCGCCTGGTCACCGATACGCTCCATATCGGTTATCATTTTTAGTGTGGCGGAAATCTGTCGTAAATCCTTTGCAACAGGTTGCTGCTGTAAAAGCAATTTCATACATCGTGACTCAATATCACGTTCTTTGTGGTCAATGTCCGATGAAATAGGCTCAACCTTTTTGGCATAGGAAATATCTCCCGTAGTAAGTGCCTTTGAGGCAAGAGCGATAGCCTCCTCACAGAGTGCGCCCATTTCTATCATTTCTGTGTTAAGTATATTTAACTGCTCATCAAATCTGCTTCTCATTATCCAAACCTTCCTGTAATATAATCTTCAGTACGCTTATCAACAGGCTGTGAAAACAGCTTTTCCGTTTCGCCGTATTCGATAAGCTCGCCCAGTAAAAAGAATGCCGTATTGTCAGAAATGCGGACTGCCTGTTGCATATTGTGAGTAACTATAACAATAGTATAACTCTTTTTCAGCTCAATTGCAAGCTCCTCGATTCTCGATGTTGAGATAGGGTCAAGGGCAGATGTAGGCTCATCCATAAGAAGAATTTTCGGCTTCACGGCAAGCGCTCTTGCAATACATAATCTCTGTTGCTGACCACCCGACATTCCCAGAGCGTTTTTCTTTAGTCTGTCCTTTACCTCGTCCCATATTGCCGCATCTCTGAGTGACTGCTCAACTATTTCGTCAAGTTTTACCTTTGACTTTATCCCATGTGTACGAGGTCCATAGGCGATGTTGTCATAAATACTCATCGAAAATGGATTAGGCTTCTGAAACACCATACCAATCTCACGTCGAAGCTCGTTTACATCAACTGAGCTGTCATAGATATTCTGTCTATTGTAGCAGACTTCACCTGTGATTTTAACAGAAGGTATAAGGTCGTTCATACGATTTAAGGTCTTGAGAAAAGTGGATTTACCACAGCCTGACGGACCGATAAAAGCAGTAATACTTTTCTCAGGAATAGTAATATTCACGTTTTTGAGAGCGTGAGTTTCGCCGTACCACAAATTCAGGTCTTTAGCTGTCATTATATTGCTCATTGTATCATTCCTTTCGGTTAAAGCTCACGCTTTTTTGCAAAATGTCTGCTGACAAGTGTTGCAGAAATATTTATCAGAAGCGTAAGTATCATAAGTATTGCCGCAATTGCAAATGCAACTCCGAACTCACCCTGTTCCTTTGCGTAAACATAAAGTGCAACAGTAAGAGATGCGCCGGGGGAGGTAAGTCCCTCAAAGATTCCATTCAGAGCGTGGGCAAAGCCTGCTGTAAAAAGAAGTGCCGCAGACTCGCCTAAAATTCGTCCTATGGACAGAATACAGCCTGTGATAACTCCGTCGACACACCCGGGGAGTACCACAGTTCTTATTACTCTCCACTTTCCTGCGCCAAGTCCGAATGCACCGTCACGGTAGCTTTGCGGTACTGTTTTAAGGCTTTCCTGTGTTGTACGCATTACGGTAGGAAGATTCATTATTACAAGGGTCAGTGAGCCCGCCAAAAGCGAGGTTTTGAATCCTAAAAACTGGCAGAAAAAGAGCATTCCCACAAGTCCGTAAATAATAGACGGAATGCCCGAAAGCGTTTCCGCCGCATATTCAATCATACCGACAAGCTTTTTGTTTTTTGCATATTCAGTAAGATAAATCGCCGCACCGACTCCGAGCGGAATAACGAATATAAGTGTTGCAAGTACGATATATAGCGTATTCAGAATATCGGGGAGAATACCTATCCTACCGCTTATGTAGCTTGGCTTTGTGGATAAAAGCTCCCACGAAATATGCGGAACACCCTTGATAAAAACATACGCTACAAGGAATATGACAAGCGCCGCTGTAAGTCCCGTAGAAATATACATAACGGCTTTCATAGCACCTATATAGGCTTTTCGTTTTCTGTTTAACATCAGTCTTTCTCCTTTTTCAAGAAAAAGTTAAGTGTTGCGTTTATCAGCATTATAAAGAGGAACAGCACAAGTGCTATTGAGAAAAGTGCCTGTTGTTGTAAACCGCTTGAATATGACATTTCACTTGCAACTGCCGTTGTGAGAAAGCGAACACTTTGGAAAAGTGACGGCATATTCGGAACATTTCCTGATACCATCATAACCGCCATTGCCTCGCCTATTGCACGTCCTACACCAAGCACCACAGCCGCCGCAATTCCGCTTTTGGCGGCAGGAACGGAAACCCTGAAATAGGTTTCCACAGGCGTTGCGCCGAGGGCTAACGATGCGTCCTCGTATTCCTGTGGCACAGCTTCAAGAGCGGTCATTGAAACCTTTATAATTGATGGTAAAATCATAATTGCAAGGACGATTATAGCCGAAAACAGGCTTGCACCGTCAGGAATATCAAATATCTCACGAACAGCAGGTACAAGCACAAGCATACCCACCAGACCATACACAACTGACGGGATTCCCGCAAGCAGACTTACTGCACCTTCCATAAAGGTTTTTACTTTGGGGTTAGCAAGCTTCGATAGATACACCGCCGCAAAAAATCCTATGGGAACGCCGATAAGAATTGCTCCTGCCGTGCCATAAACGCTTGTTAAAATAAAGGGCAGTATTCCATAGCTTGGTTCAGCGGCGGTTGACGCCCACTCTGTATCGAAAAGAAAGTCGAAAAGTCCGATTTCTGTTATAGCAGGAATGCCTGAAATTACAAGGTAAACTGTTATCAGCAGAACACAACCGACAGTCAGCAGTCCAAGTATGAGAAATATGCCGTGAATGGCTCTTTCAATAAGTTTGTTTTTCTTCATAAAGCTACTCCATTATATAGCAGTGTGCGGCAAGAGCTTCTTACCGCTTCTGCTATTCTGTTTTAGTTTGCCGCAACAACACCTGCAGAAGAGATTGCTTCTCTTGCGTTCTCAGAAGTGATGTAGTTGAAGAATTCCTGCGCGCTTTTTGAAAGCTCGGTATCTGCTTTTGTTACAAGTACGAACGGACGCTGAACAACATAGCTACCGTCTTTGATAGTGTCCTCTGAGGGAGCAACACCGCCTACTGTAAGCATCTTCACACTGTCCTTTACAGACGCTACCGAAGCATAACCGATAGCCGCAGGATTGCCAGCAACGGTTGTGATAACGTCGCCTGTGGAGGTAAGCTCCTGACGGTACTTGCAGTTATCCTCTGTGCCTGTGATTGACTCAAAGCCGTCTCTTGTACCGCTTCCTGCCTCACGTCCGATAAGTACGATTTCAGCGTCGTTTCCGCCGATTTCGCTCCAGTTTGCTATTTCGCCTGTGTAAATTTTGGCGATAGTTTCAACGTCAAGGTCATTTATAGGATTTTCAGGATTTACGATAATTGCAATTCCGTCATAAGCGAGAACTGTCGCTTCAAGCCCCTGTTCTTTTTCTTCGTCTTTTAAATCACGGCTTGAAAGTCCGATATCGCAGGTTCCTGCCGCAACAGCCTTGATACCTGAGCCGGAACCGGTTGGATTATATGTCACCGTAATGCCTGTGTCTGCTTCAAAGGTTTCGCCGAGAACCCCGATAACCTTTTCCATAGAGGTCGAGCCGTCGGTTGCAACCGCTTCCTTTTCAGAAGAACAGCCTGCGAGTGTGCCGCACATAATGAGTGCTGCTGTAAAAATACTGATAATCTTTTTCATAATTACAAGTCCTTTCAGATGTAAATTTGTTTGTATTTTTTGTTTACATCTGAATTATACAGCTCCAATGTAAAGTCTGGAAGAGGAGTTTTGTAAAATCTGTGTCAAATTTTCATTGGAATGCAAAATCCCTGTTACTTTCGAATGTAAAGTAACAGGGATTTAAGAAATATACGATTTTACTTTTGTTTTACACGGCTGAACATGAATTGCGAAATAGCAGTAACAACAATAATGCCCAGTGCAAGTGCACAGGCAAGCTTCAGGGTAGAAACTGCTTTTTCAAGAAACGTTGTAAAATTACTTTCAAATGCCGAAGCCATTGTGTAATAAAGTGAGCCACCGGGGATAAGCGGTATAAGTGAGGTCGTAACAACAGGTGCGGCAGGAGTTTTCAAAGCTCTTGCCATAATCTCTGAATATAGTGATACAACAGCTGCTACAATAAAGTAGTTTATCGGCTCGCTCGAAACAAAATTACTAAGAACAACGAACAAGCCCCATGAAAGCAGTCCTCCGACAGCCGCCGCGATTAATCTTTTTCCGCGCATATTAAAAAGTATGCCGAAGCACAGCGAACCTATGAGACCTGCCGCAATCTGAATAAGCTCTGAACTTGTCATATTGCACCTCCTGTTATAAAAGCAACAGCAAAATACCCAGCAGCTATAGCAAGAGCTGTAATACACGCTTCTATAGTACGAAGCAGTCCTGCAATGCTGTCTCCTACAAGCAAATCCTTTAATGCAGTTGTAAGACCGATACCGGGAATGAGCGTCATAATATTTCCGATTATAACCTTATCAACCGTTTCAATAAAATCAAGTCTGAGTGCAATAAATGCAAGTGAAGTTGCAATAAAAGCTGAAACGAATTTACTGAAAATTTTGTTTTTTACTGTTTTATCACAGAGTAATATCACAAATCTGACTAAAGCACCTATTATAAATGAAACTGCTGCTTCTATTGTTCCTCCGCCGAAGAATAGGGTAAAAACTCCTGCAATAATCGCATAACAGATAAATTCAAGCCATAACGGGTATTTTTTACTCATAGAAATTGCTGTGAGTTGTTTTCTGATTTCATTGTCAGAATATTTATTTTTGCATATACTTCGTGAAAGCTCGTTGAGCTTATGAAGCTTTTCATAGTCCGTAGATGTTTCGGTAATACGCCTTGTCTGAGTGTATGCTTTGTCATCTGTATGTATCGTGACAACAATGCTGCTTGTTATAATGAAAACATCGGTGCGTTTCGTACCGTAAGCGGAAAATATTCTTTTAATGCTGTCTTCAACCTTATGTACCTCTCCGCCGTTTATGAGCATTTGCTCGCCTATATCCATAACGCTGTCAAGTAGTTTTTCCATTGTATACCTCCAAATTCGTATCAATTTATTCTATCATAAAACGTTCTGAATGTAAACCGACTTTCCTAAAGCTTTACAAGATATTGCTATTGTAAAACAATTTTAGAAATTCGGACGTTTTTCGCAAAAATTAATACCTGAATTTTACACCTCTGTGGTTTTGGATTTTACTTTGCATCTGTATAATAAAACCTGTAATAAAAAATCTGAAAGGAAAATACAGATGCTTGAACTAAAAAATATCGAAAAGTCATTCGATAACGTGAATGTTTTAAACCACGTTAATTTCTCCGTTGAGGACGGCGAAATCGTGTCTATTCTCGGCTCGTCGGGTAGCGGCAAAACTACACTTCTCAATATAATCCTCGGCATTACTCAGCCTGACAGCGGCGAAATATTTTTTGATACTCATGATATAACAAAGGTATCAATGGAAAACAGAGGCTTCAATATCGTTTTTCAGGATTATGCCCTTTTTCCTAACCTTAACGCATACGAAAATATCGTATACGGACTCCGCAACAAGCCGAATATTTCCACTCCCGAAGAGGTACAGGAGCTTATTGAGCTGCTTGGTTTGAAGGAGCATTTAAGCAAAAATATCGAACAGCTTTCAGGCGGTCAGAAGCAGAGAGTTGCACTTGCGAGAACACTTGTAATGAAGCCGAAAATCCTGCTTCTTGATGAGCCCTTAAGTGCTCTCGATGGCGTTATCAAGGAGTCAATCAAGGATAAGATAAAGCAGATTGCGAAGGAATATCACCTTACTACAATCATTGTTACCCACGACCCTGAGGAAGCACTCAGCCTTTCCGACAAGGTTATGATCATAAACGGCGGTACTATTTTG
>JAFTWI010000048.1 GCA_017465345.1 Oscillospiraceae bacterium | reverse complement strand
CAATCGCACTTTGTTAAAAGCGCTTCCTCCTTTCCTGACGTTTTGAGGTTTTGCTTTGCAAAATTTCAAGCGACAGCTTGAAAAACAAAACTCGTATCTGAAAATTTATTTTCAGATTTTCTCCTTTCGCAAAGGCAATTTCTGTCAGCCTTCGCCTTCTTTTGTTCTAAATAAAACATTACTCCACTATACTATTTATTATAGCATAAATTTGGGTTGATTGCAAGCATTTGGAGCCAAAAAAGGGGGTATACAGGGTATAGAAAAAACAGCGTAAAATGGGCAATTCTGAGGTATTATGAAATAATTTGTTAAATCTGCACATTTATGTTCAAAAATAATTGTACAGATTATTTTTTATTTTCGGTGCAGTTCACCGCTTTACCGCCTTGACAATTTGTTCACAAAGGTTTATAATTGTTAGTATGTAATATTATTTTTCAATGAAAATTTTTTATTGGAGGTTATTAATATGTCCAGAGTTTATAATTTCAGCGCAGGCCCGGCTGTTCTCCCTGAGGAAGTTCTCAGAGAAGCAGCAGAAGAAATGCTCGATTACAAGGGTTCAGGTATGTCCGTAATGGAAATGTCCCACCGTTCCAAGGTGTATGATGAAATCATCAAGGACGCAGAAAAGGATCTTCGTGACCTTATGAACATTCCTGACAACTATAAGGTGCTCTTCCTTCAGGGCGGTGCTTCCCAGCAGTTTGCTGCTGTACCAATGAACCTTATGAAGAACAAGAAGGCTGCTTACATAGTTACAGGTCAGTGGGCTAAGAAGGCTTATCAGGAAGCTCAGATGTACGGTGAAGCTGTTGCAGTTGCTTCTTCCGCTGACAAGACTTTCTCCTATATTCCTGACTGCTCCGACCTCGATATCCCTGAGGACGCTGACTACGTTTATATCTGCGAAAACAATACAATCTACGGCACAAAGTTCTGGGAGCTCCCTAACACAAAGGGCAAGGACCTCGTTTCCGACGTTTCCTCCTGCTTCCTTTCCGAACCTGTTGACGTTACAAAGTACGGCGTAATCTACGGCGGTGTTCAGAAGAATGTTGGCCCTGCTGGTGTTGTAATCGCTATTATCCGTGAAGACCTCATCAGAGATGACGTTCTCGCTGGCACACCTACAATGCTCAAGTGGAAGACACAGGCTGACAACGACAGCCTTTACAATACACCTCCTTGCTACGGTATCTACATCTGCGGTAAGGTATTCAAGTGGATCAAGAAGATGGGCGGTCTTGAAGCTATGAAGGCTCACAACGAAAAGAAGGCTGCTATCCTTTATGATTTCCTTGACAGCTCCAAGCTCTTCAAGGGTACTGTTGAAAAGAAGGACCGTTCCCTCATGAACGTTCCATTCGTAACAGGCAACGAAGAACTCGACGCTAAGTTCGTTAAGGAAGCTAAGGCTGCTGGTTTTGAAAACCTCAAGGGTCACAGATCCGTTGGCGGTATGAGAGCTTCCATCTACAACGCTATGCCAATCGAAGGCGTTGAAAAGCTTGTAGAATTCATGAAGAAGTTCGAAGCTGAAAACGCATAATTATAATTGAATTAATACGTTCAAAACGTTCCACTGGAACGTTTTGAAGATTAAATTGTGTAACCGCTATAAAAAGGGAAGCGGTCGTGTCCGCTTCCCCTCGAAAAACTATCGTTTTTCTCACCCCTTTCTCCGTTTTTGAACGATAAAGGAGTTTCGCTCTCTGCGGAGAGCGACTTAGGGGCGCCGCCCCTAAGAACCCTGCGAGCTGGGCTCAGCTCGACCAGCTAAGCCACGATGTTTTCCGAAGGAAAACTCGGAAACAAACGCTTGCGTTTGTTTTTGAAAGGCTGGCGAACTTTTTATTGTCATTGCTTTGCAATGAAAGTTTTTAAGGAGGTAATTGAAATGTTTAATATTCAGACTCTGAATAAGATTTCCAAGTACGGTACCGATAATTTCGATACTGCTAAGTATAACATTGTTGACGAAATTGCTAACCCTGACGCTATTATGGTTCGTTCCGCTTCCATGCACGAAATGGAATTCGCTCCAAATCTCCTTGCTATCGCAAGAGCAGGCGCAGGCGTAAACAATATTCCTGTTGACAAGTGCGCTGAACAGGGTATCGTTGTTTTCAACACACCAGGCGCAAACGCTAACGCTGTTAAGGAACTCGTTATCGCTGGTCTTCTCCTCGCTTCCCGTAAGGTTTCCGACGCTATGATCTGGGCTCAGACTCTCAAGGGCAACGGCGCAGAAGTTGGCAAGATGGTTGAAAAGGGCAAGGGTCAGTTTGCAGGTCCTGAAATCATGGGCAAGACTCTCGGTATCATCGGTCTCGGTGCTATCGGCGTTCTCGTTGCAAACGCTGCAACAGCTCTCGGTATGAAGGTTGTTGGTTACGACCCATTCCTCTCCGTTAAGGCTGCTCTCGGTCTTAACCCTGCTGTAAAGGTTGTTAATGATATCAAGGATATCTATGCTGTTTCTGATTACATCACAATTCATATGCCTTACAACGCTGAAACTAAGGGCACTATCAACAACGATACAATAGCTCTTATGAAGGACGGCGTTCGCATCCTCAACTTTGCAAGAGGCGAACTCGTTGACGGTGCTGCAATCGTTGCTGCTCTCGAAAGCGGTAAGGTTGCTTCCTACGTTGTAGACTTCCCATCTGACGAAGTTCTCGGCGTTAAGAATGTTGTTGCAATTCCTCACCTTGGTGCTTCCACACCTGAATCTGAGGACAACTGCGCAATGATGGCTGCTCTCGAGCTTATCGACTACATCGAAAACGGTAACATCAAGAATTCCGTAAACTACCCTGACGCTGAAATGAATGCAACAGGTACTAAGGTTTGCGTAATGCACAAGAATGTTCCTGATGTAATCTCCAAGCTCACTTCCGTTCTCGGTGACGCAGGCATCAACATCAACAATATGGTAAGTAAGTCCAAGAAGGACTACGCTTATACAATGCTCGATACTGCTGATATCAATGATGACATCGTTGCTAAGCTTGCTGGCGTTGAAAATGTTATCAAGATCAGAGTTATCAAGTAATCAAAATTTGAAAAGGGGTTATTTAAGATGAACACATTTTCTCAGGAAGATATCGCTCAGAACAAATCCATCGTTCTTCTCACAGCTATTCTCCAGATTTTTGTACCTATTCTTTTCTTCCTTCCACTCGTTTGCTGCAAGGATTCTGAATATGGTAAGTTCTACGCAAATCAGGGTCTCCTTCTCCTGATTTCCGGTATCGTATGCGCAATCATTCCTTTCATTGGCTGGATTGCTTCTATTGCAGTTCTTGTATTTGCAATTATGAATGCAGTAAATGCTAACAAGGGCGTTAAGCAGGGTATCCCTCTTATCGGCGACAAGATTACTCTTATCAAGTAATTCAATAAGAAAAAGCACGGAGTTTTCCGTGCTTTTTTTATACCCTAAAATTATTTTCTGCAAGATATTATGTAAACCATTGAGGGAGACCCTTTTGGAAAAGGGTCCTCCCTCAAACTCCCTCCCTAAAACTTCTAATGTAATTTTCCATATAGGGCTATAGCCCTATATGGAAAATT
>JAFTWI010000047.1 GCA_017465345.1 Oscillospiraceae bacterium | reverse complement strand
GTTTCTTGCAACAACTCTCTTGAACAGCTCACGGCGGATGTCAACGCCTTCCTTCGCCTCGATTTCGTAATCGAAGATGCCCTTTTCACGCTCCATATCCGCAACAACGGCTACTACGCCCGGCATATTCTTTATCATCTTGAGGATTTCATCCTTAGGACCTTCAATTCTTGCGATAAGCTTGTGGTCGGTGGAGATGTTCTTTGTGAGGTTTTCGGTTGTATCGTCAGCAGCAATCTTACCGCCGTTGATAATGATAATTCTGTCACATACAGCCTGAATTTCAGGGAGAATATGAGAAGAAAGAATTACCGTATGCTTCTTGCCAAGCTTCTTGATAAGAGTACGGATTTCGATAATCTGCTTAGGGTCAAGACCAACAGTAGGCTCGTCAAGGATAAGGATAGGCGGGTTGCCGATAAGAGCCTGCGCAAGACCTACTCTCTGCTTGTAACCTTTGGAGAGGTTGCGGATAATTCTGTTGTAAACGTCCTTAATCATAACCAGACTGCAAACGTCCTCAAGGTGAGCCTTGCGGGGAAGCTTGCACTTTTTCAGGTCATAGATGAAGTTAAGGTAATCCTTGACGGTCATATCGAGGTAGAGAGGAGGAATTTCTGGGAGATAACCGATATTCTTCTTTGCTTCGATAGGGTCGTCGAGAATGTCAATGCCATTGATGAGCGCCTTGCCCTCGGTTGAGGAAATGTAGCCCGTCAGCATATTCATAGTAGTGGACTTGCCCGCACCGTTAGGTCCGAGAAAGCCTAAGATTTCGCCGTCATTGACGGTGAATGAAAGATTGTCAACAGCCTTTTTAGCGCCATACTGCTTGGTAAGGTTCTGTACTTCAATCATTTCAGCAGCCACCTTTCAGTAGATTTTACATAATATAACTTGTAAATTATACAAGTGCAATGTGTTGATTAAGTGATAATGCTATAAAAAGTCGGGTTAATTGCTGAGAAACTCAGCAGCTTACGCTGTGAAACTCAGCAGCTTACGCTGTGAGTAATTCAATACCCTTGGCAATACGGGTAAGGCTTTCCTTCTTGCCGAGGATAGCCGCAAGTTCAACGCCGCCGCCCGGTGTGGACTGCTTGCCTGAGAGAGCTGCTCTGATAGGGAGGAGCATCCAGCCGTTCTTTACGCCGAGCGCTTCAATCTTAGCGAAAAGTGCGGAGTGGATATTTTCTTCTGTCCACGCATTATCATCAATACCCTCGAACACCTCAGCAGCTGCTTTGAGCGCTTCAAGGCTTGTTTCGGGAGTAGTCTTCATCTTCTTGTTGAAGTAAAGGTCGGTGCTGTATTCACGGAGCTCATCAATGAAGTCAACCTTTTCAGGAATGTCTGTGAAAAGCTCAGTACGAGGCTGGAGTGTCTTTACCAACACGTCAAGGTCGATATCCTCGCTCTTGCAGGTCTGTCTGATATATGGCAGGGCAAGCACCTTGAACTCGTCGAGAGAAAGCTTCTTTATCCACTCGAAGTTGATAGCCTTCATCTTCACAGGGTCAAAGATAGCAGGGGACTTGGAAAGACCGCTGATGTCAAATTCCTGTACAAGCTCGTCAAGAGTAAAGATTTCCTGTTCGCCCTTAGGTGCCCAGCCGAGAAGTGCGATGTAGTTGAGGATAGCAGGAATGTAGAAGCCCTTCTCCACGAAGTCACCGAAGTAAGCGTCGCCGTCACGCTTGGAAAGCTTGTGAGTAGCGTCACGCATAATGTGTTCAACGTGGATATAAGTTGGAACTTCCCAGCCGAATGCCTCATAAAGCAGGTTGTACTTAGGTGCGGAGGAAAGATATTCGTTACCGCGTACAACGTGAGTGATACCCATAAGGTGGTCGTCAACAACGTTAGCGAAATTATATGTCGGCATACCGTCAGCCTTGAGGAGAATCTGGTCGTCAAGGTCAGCATTCGGTACGGTAATGTCGCCGTAAAGCTCATCGTGGAAAGTAGTTGTGCCGTCGAGAGGAACTTTCTGACGGATTACGTAAGGTACGCCCTCTGCAAGAAGCTTGTCCACTTCCTCCTGAGGAAGCTCACGGCAGTGTCTGTCGTAAGTTGGTGTGATACCCTTTGCACGCTGCTCCTCGTGAACCTTTTCCATACGCTCCTTTGTGCAGAAGCAGTAGTAAGCGTGACCTGACTTGACAAGCTGTTCAGCGTATTCCTTGAAAAGACCCATACGCTCTGACTGAATGTACGGACCAACAGGACCGCCGATGTCAGGACCTTCGTCCCAGTTAAGACCGCACTTGCGGAGTGTGTCGTAGATTACCTCTGTTGCGCCCTCTACAAATCTGCCCTGGTCAGTGTCCTCAATACGGAGAATGAACTTACCTCCGTATTTTCTTGCGATAATATAAGTGTAAAGTGCAGTACGAAGATTACCGATGTGCATATATCCTGTAGGACTTGGCGCAAATCGTGTTCTTACATTTGCTGTATTCATTTTTATCAATCCTTTCTTTATATTAATACCAATCACCTAAAATACCTCTTATGCCGTCATTGTCAAGAGGATTTGAGCCCACCGTATTTCGGTAAGCAAGCCATTGGGGCGTTTGACCGTAATTTGTCTCGTTGTTTATGTAAGCTCCGTTTTTAATGAGAATACGGAGAATTTCCTCGCCTGGGTCATCTTCAAGATTATCGGCAACAATTGCCACAGGAGTATATCCGCAGAAATCACGGTGATTTACGTCAGCACCGTTTTCTATAAGAAGCTGAACAATTTCCGTATCCTCACGGTAAATAGCGTACATAAGGGGAGTATAACCGCATTTGTCACTATTGTTGTAGTAGCTGTATTCGTCCTCTACCATATGACGGCTGTTGTTCTTTTGATGCTCATAGCTTACAGCGTTTACGTCTGCGCCGTACTCAATGAGAAGTTCAATCATAGCAACCTCGTCAGCAGTAACCTCATAGTCAACGGGGTCTTCAAAGCTGTCAACAAAGCCATGATTTTCGCAAAGCACCGCCAGCAGAGTTTTTTCTCCATCCTTGGCATGCTCGTTGCTTTCCAGTGTGCAATCGGGGTCAACACCCTTTTTCAGCAGCTTTTCCACGCGTTCATAGTTGCCGCTGTTTATGTTATGTGCAAGGGAATTATGGTCTTCAATGGCAGATTGCACCATACTTACGGCAAAAGCTATTACCATATAGACAAGGGGTGCAAAATTGAGAATGGAAAGAATTCTCGGTATGAGATACCATTTCCGAGGTTTTTTTGCGCCTTCTTCCGTTTCGGCAAGCTTTTTCTTGTAGCGGTGCTTCATAACTGATGAAACAATCAGAAATACAACCGCCGATGTAAACAGCACGCCGACTACGATGAGAAACATAACAACTCCCATCATAAATATGCCCATAAATGCCATAACGTCAACCCCTTTATGCTAATAATTTTCAGCTGCCTTTATATCTTCAGCAATCTGATTTTTCAGCTGCTCAATGCTGTCAAACTTTCTTTCCTCACGGATAAAGGAAACCAGTGAAACCTTTGCAACCTCACCGTAAAGCTCGCCGCCCTCGAAGCCGATTATGTAGGTTTCCGCAAGGGGCACGTCGCTTCCCACGGTAGGCTTTACGCCAACATTGGTAATGCTACGATAAATCCTGCCCCACACTTCCGTGCGGGAAACATACACGCCGAATTTGGGTGTAACCTGACGTTTGGAAAGGTACTGATTTATAGTTGGAAAATCAAGGGTACGCCCAAGCTGTCTGCCGTAGGCAACGGGAAGCTTGAAGGTGAATTTCGAGTCCAGCAGGGAATTTGCAAGTTCAATCTGACCGTCAGCAATAAGCTCTCTTATCATAGTTGAGGATATACGCTGTCCGCCGTCTTCAAGTACGGGGGCAACTGTGCGTACCTGAATACCACGCTTGCGGCACATCTTGTCCAGCTCGGCAACACCGCATTCAGCTCCCTTACCGAAGCGGAAATCTCGACCGCAGATAACGAACTTTGCCGAAAGCTTGTCGCAGAGAACAAGCTCAACGAATTCCTCGCCGCTTAAATTCTTGAAGTTGAGAAAATCGGGGGAGTAGATGTATCGTACACCGAGTTTGTCGATAAGCTCGAATTTCATATCCCTTGAATGAATGTATTTCACACCGCCCTCGCCCTTTGAGGTAACGGTTGCTGTTTCAAAGGTGAACACAGCAGGGTCAATTCCCGGCATCTGCTCCGCAATTTCGATAGCAGTACGGATAACTGTGCGGTGTCCGTGGTGGATACCGTCAAAAAGTCCCATAGCAACAGCAGTACTATTCTTAGGCACATCGTTTGTACCTGTTAAATCGACCATTCGTGTTCACTCCCTTACTTAAAGATAAAATGTTTTATCAACTCTCAGAACACCGTTTTCCCTGTCGGGGACAGCTGTTCCGATAAAACCGTTTTCACCATAAATGCTGATACGCTCAGCGGTTATGTCCGTTCTTATTTTTGTCAGGTCAAGCTTTATTCCGTTGCGGTACATTCTTTCCTGTGCGCCGTGAAGCATAAGCTTCGGCAGGTCTGAGAAAACTTCTTCAACGGCCTTGAGATACTGTTCAAAGTTACGTCCACCCTCAGCTTCACGCTGTAAATCCTCGATTGTAACGCAGTCATCGAGTGAAAATCCGCAGGCTGTTGTCCTGACAAGTGAAGTCATAATTCCACCGCAGTTCAGTGCCTCACCGATATCGTTGATGAGGGTGCGGATATAGGTACCCTTCGAGCAGGAAACCGTCAGCACACCGCTTTTTTCTGCCTCGTCAAACTCTGCAAGCTCAAGCTTGTATATAGTCACGGGGCGAGCCTCGCGCTCAACCTCGATACCCTGCCTTGCAAGGTCGTAAAGGCGCTTGCCATTAACCGAAACCGCAGAATACATTGGTGGAATCTGCATAATCTCTCCACGGAATTTTTCCAGTGTAGCTAAAAGTTTTTCCTTTGTAACAGCAGACGGGTCACGCTCATTTGTTGCAGTACCAGTGCTGTCCTGAGTGTCGGTTGTTATGCCAAGCTTGAAACCTGCACGGTAAATCTTGTCGTGGTCGGGGAGAATGTCGCAGGCTTTCGTTGCACGTCCCACAAAAACGGGGAGCACACCCGTAGCCATCGGGTCAAGAGTACCTGCGTGCCCCAAGCGTTTGATTTTCAGTATCCCTCGCATTTTGGCGATAACATCAAAGCTTGTGAAGCCCTCGGGCTTGTTCACGCAGATTACCCCGCACATTTCTTCATTATTTACGCCAGCCATAAATCAATCCCCATAGCAGGTGCAACAGCTGAAAGAAGACTAAGCTTCACGTCGTCAAGCCGTCCTTCAAGTGTACAGCCTGCTGCCTTGACGTGACCGCCGCCGCCGAATTTCTGACATATTGCGGAAACGTCTATATCGGAAGCGGAGCGCATGGAAATCTTGAACTTGCCCTTGTCCTTTTCCTTTATTATAATGCCTACCTTAACACCCTCAGCCTGAACGCTCATACCTGCGATGCCCTCAAATTCCTCCTGAGCAAGCCCCGCTTTTTTCATGGTATCGAGAGTGACTGCAACCATTGCACATTTGTCATCAAGGTAGTATTCCATAGCGGTAAGAATGTGCTGTTCAACCTTTAATCGAGCCTTGCTCTTGGTGTCGAACATTTCTCGGTTAATCTGTTCAAGTCTGATACCGCAGTCCATAAGGTGTGCGGTTATGATGTGGCAAAGCTGGGTTGTGTTGCCGTATTTGAAGCAGCCTGTATCGGTTGCAATACCTGTATAAAGGCACTCAGCAATCTGCTGTGTAAATGTGATGCCCATTTCGCCCAGCACCTGATAGATAACCTCACAAGCTGCCGCAGCGTCGGGATTAACCAGCAGACGCTCAGCGTAGTGAAGGTTTGAAATGTGATGGTCAATGCAGAGGTTTACATAGTCACCGTACTGCGCAAGACGTGTGCCAAGCAGTTTTTTGTCAGCAACGTCAACCGCTACGATAGTTTCGGGAGAAAATTTCTGTGGCTCGTAACCCTCATACATAAAGCCATATCTTTTTGGAAACTCATCTGAGCAAAGCACATTGGCCTTTTTGCCTATCTGGCGCAGGGCATAGCAAAGGCCGAAGCCGCTGCCCATAGTGTCGCCGTCTGGACTCTGATGAGTGAGAATATAGTAGTTATCGTGATTTTTAAGGAATTCGGCTGTTTCTGTCAGACTTATATTCATATAGCGTCACTCCTTTCATAATTTTTATTCTTCGTCATTATCCTCTGCTGTATCAATGGATTCAAGCATCTTTGCAATTTCTGCGGAATGCTCGATAGAGTTGTCTGCGATGAATTTCAGCTCAGGGCACTTTTTAAGACGCAGCTTGTTGGAGATATGACGTCTTATCATACCCGATGCGCTTTCAAGACCCTTTACAGCAGCTTTTGAAGCTTCAAAGCCTGTCAGGTCGGAAATATAGACCTTGCAGTGGGAGCCGTCACCCGAAAGTTCGGTTCTTACAACGGAAACAAAACCGCCGTTTACTCTCGGGTCCTTGATTTCCTCACGGATAAGAGCTGAAATTTCTCTCTTGATATCCTCGGACAAGCGTCCGTTTCTGAAATTAGGCATATATAACTCCTTTAGGATTTGTATTTTGGGTACCGCAGATTATTGCGGTACCGTTATTATTCGAATTAGTCAGGACGGTATTCTTCCATGAAGTATGCTTCGAAGATATCGCCCTCACGGATATCGTGGAACTTTTCAAGTGTGATACCGCATTCGTAGCCTTCAGCAACTTCCTTTACGTCGTCCTTGAAACGCTTGAGGCTGGACATCTTGTCGTCAGCGATGATGATACCGTCACGAACAACACGGATTTCAGCGTTTCTTGTAATCTTACCGCTGAGAACGTAGGAACCGGAAACTGTACCAACGTTGGAAATCTTGTATACCTGACGAACCTCAACACGACCGAGGTTAACCTCGCGGTACTTAGGTGCAAGCATACCCTTCATAGCGGTTGTGATTTCTTCGATAGCGTCATAGATAATTCTGTAAAGACGGATATCTACGCCGTCACGTTCAGCGCTGTCAGCAGCAACAGGGTCAGGACGAACATTGAAGCCGACGATGATAGCGTTGGAAGCATTTGCAAGCATTACGTCACCCTCGGAAACAGCACCAACTGCACCGTGGATAACACGTACACGTACCTCGTTGTTGGACAGCTTTTCAAGGGACTGCTTAACCGCTTCAACAGAACCCTGTATGTCAGCCTTGACGATGATTGGGAGTTCCTTGATTTCGCCCTGTTCAATCTGGCTGAAGAGGTTGTCGAGAGTAACCTTCTGGTACTGCTTGAACTGTTCCTGCTTAGCTTCGTGCTTACGCTGTTCAACAAGTTCTCTTGCAAGTCTTTCGTCCTCAACTGCGTTGAATGTGTCACCTGCGGAAGGAACTTCAGCAAGACCTGTGATTTCAACAGGGTAGGAAGGACCTGCTTCCTTAACAACCTTACCCTTGTCGTTTGTCATAACACGTACACGGCCTACAGCTGTACCTGCGATGATGATATCGCCTGTGCGGAGTGTACCGTTCTGTACGAGGATTGTAGCGATAGGACCACGACCCTTGTCAAGTCTTGCCTCAACAACTGTACCCTTTGCAAGACGGTTAGGGTTAGCCTTGAGTTCAGCAACTTCTGCAACGAGAAGTACGTTTTCGAGGAGGTCATCAATACCCATACCTGTCTTAGCGGAAACAGGTACACAGATAATGTCGCCGCCCCATTCTTCGATAACAAGACCGTGTTCGGTAAGCTGCTGTTTGATAACGTCAGGGTTAGCAGCTTCCTTATCCATCTTGTTGATAGCAACGATAATGGAAACGCCTGCAGCCTTAGCGTGGTTGATAGCTTCAACAGTCTGAGGCATGATACCATCGTCAGCAGCGACTACGAGGATAGCGATATCAGTGATGGACGCACCTCTTGCACGCATGGAAGTAAACGCTTCGTGGCCAGGAGTATCAAGGAATGTGATGTCCTTGCCGTTGCAGGTTACGCGGTAAGCACCGATGTGCTGTGTGATACCGCCTGCTTCTGTGGAAGTAACGTTAGCGTTTCTGATACGGTCGAGGAGGGAAGTCTTACCGTGGTCAACGTGACCCATTACTACAACAACAGGAGCTCTTTCTTCGCCTTCGCCGTCGTCATCGGAGTCGTCGATAAGACGTTCTTCAATTGTAATGATAACTTCCTTTTCAACCTTTGCGCCCAGTTCCTCAGCAACGAGGGACGCTGTATCAAAATCGATAACCTGATTGATTGTGCACATTTCGCCAAGCTGCATAAGCTTCTTGATTACCTCTGTAGCAGTAACCTTGAGACGGGAAGCAAGCTCGGAAACAACGATTTCGTCAGGGATAAGAACCTTGAGCTGCTGCTTTCTTGCACGTTCAAGCTCAAGTCTGCGGAGCTTTTCAGCTTCACTCTCACGCTTGTTGGAGTACTGCTGGCTCTTTCTCTGCTGGGATTTCTGAGTAAGCTTCTGCTTCTTGGAGAAGTTATCCTTCTTGCGGTTATTGCCGCCTGAAGCGTTAGCCATATTGTCGTACTTTTCGTTGTACTTATCCATTTCAACATAAGAGCCTCTTGTGTCGATTGTATGGATTTTGCTGTTTTCAACAGGAGCGGAAGTGTCAGCAAACTTAACATCAAGCTTCTTCTTGTTGGATTGTTCTGCAGGCTTGTTTACAGGCTTCTGCTCAGGCTTTTTCTTCTTATCGCCGCTGAGAACCTGCTGTGCATTGAAGCGGTCATTCTTGTTCTGCTGGTTGTTTGCAGGCTTTGGAGCAGGCTGTTCCTTCTTAGCTTCTTCCTGAGCCACCGGCTTTTCTTCAGCCTTAGCAGCAGGCTTCTCAGCCTTAGGAGCGGCTTCCTTCTTGGCTGTTTCTTTCTTTGCAGTTTCCTTCTTAGGCTTCTCTGCCTTTTCAGCAGCCTTTTCGGCTTTCTCAGCCTTAGGAGCAGCTTCCTTCTTAGCCTTTGCAGGCTTCTTTTCAGCAGGCTTTTCCTCTGCCTTAGGCTCTTCCTTAGGCTGGTTCTTTGTAGCAAAATAATCATCAAAGGATGCTACCTGATTGTTCTGTGAAAAAGCTTCAAGAACGAAATTCATTTCGTCCTCTGTAAGAGAAGCAGTAGGCTTCTTTGTTGTGCCAAGCTTTTCGTTTACAAAGTCAGCAAGTTCCTGACCTGTTGTATTAAGCTCCTTGGCAACATCGTTTATTTTAAGCTTTGTGGATTTTGTTGTACTCATAGGCTGTATACCTCCGTTTATTGAGATTTTATTCAATGTTATCAGTTTTTTCGTTTTCGCAAATGGAAATTGCCTTGTCAGCAAATCCCTTGTCGCAGATTGTGAGAATTCCCGCTTTCTTTCCGAGAGTGTGATAAACCTCGTCAAGAGTCATTGCAGTTCTTGCAACGGGAATGTTCTGCTTTCCCGAAAAGAAGCGTACTTCCTTTTCTGTTTTCGGAGAAATGTCCGAAGCAATTATTACCGCACACGCCTTGCCGCCTGCAAGAGCGTCCTTCATCGGGTCAAAGCCCATAACAAGCTTTCCCGCCTTGCGGCATATCGTGAGCAGACCGCTGATACTACTCATTTTCAGTCAGCTCCTTTTCCATAGCGTCGTAAACTTCTTCGGAAATCTGACAGGAAAAAGCCTTCTCAAAGCGTCTTGCTTTTCGTGCCAGACGGAAGCATTCGCTGCTTCTGCATATATAAGCGCCTCTGCCTGATTTCTTGCCCGTAAGGTCAATTGAAATCTCTCCCTCAGGGGACTTGACTGCACGGATAAGCTCCTTTTTGGCTTTCATCTCGTTGCAGCCGAGGCACATTCTCATAGGTGTTTTCTTTGCGCCTGCCATTAAATCACAACCTTATCATTCGATAGGATTTTCAGGCTTGATATCAATCTTGAAGCCTGTAAGTCTTGCAGCAAGCTTAGCGTTCTGACCCTTGTTGCCGATTGCAAGAGAAAGCTGGTTGTTAGGAACAACAACTGTGCAAGCCTTCTGTTCGCCTTCTTCAACGGTTACGCTGAGAACCTCAGCAGGAGCAAGAGCGTGAGCAATGAAAACAGCAGGGTCTTCATCATAGATGATAATGTCAATCTTTTCACCGTTAAGCTCATTTACAATGTTCTGAATACGGCTGTGCTTAGGACCGATACATGAGCCTACAGGGTCAACGTTCTTATCCTTTGACCAAACCGCAATCTTTGTTCTGGAGCCTGCCTCACGGGAGATTGCCTTTACTTCAACAGTGCCGTCGTAAATCTCAGGAATTTCAAGCTCGAAAAGACGCTTTACAAGGTCCTTGTGAGTACGGGAAACCTTAACCATCGGACGTCTTTCACGGTTGATAATATCAACGATGTAAAGCTTAACGATATCGCCCTCTTTAAGTACTTCGCCGGGGATTTGCTCATTCTTGAACAGGTAAACCTCGTTCTTATCGATTGTAAGTGTAGCGTTTCCGCTCTCAGGTTCAATTCTCTGAACTGTTGCGGAAACAGCTTCCTGAACCTTGCTGTCGAACTGATTGATGTACTTTGCACGCTCAAAGCCCTTGAGCTCAGTTCTGATAGCCTGCTTAGCATTCTGAGCTGCAACACGTCCGAACTTAGCTGTGGAAAGCTTGAAAGGAACAACATCGCCAACCTTTGCACGTTTTGTGCAGGTAGCGATTGCCTCATCAATGTTGATTTCGCTCATGTCAAGAGGCTCACCCTCAACAACTGTTCTCATCAGACAAACTTCAAGCTTTTTCTTGTCCATATCAATCTTTACATGATAATTTTCACAATCGGGATATTCCTTCTTAACTGCCCTTGCAATACCCTGTTCAATCTTTTCAACGAGAGTTTCCATAGGTATGCCGTTTTCCTGCGCCAGCAGTTCAAGCGCCTCAAAAAATTCCTTGTTCATTTTTATGAATTCCTCCTAAATGTG
>JAFTWI010000046.1 GCA_017465345.1 Oscillospiraceae bacterium | reverse complement strand
TCGACCTTCTGAAAAAGCAGAAGCGTGAACAGCTGACCCTTGATGAGGACAATGAAAATTCTGCAGCAAATGAAATAGCAGATACAACGTCCACAGAAGATACCGTTACCGGGAAGCTTGCGGTTGCAGAAGCACTTGAATCCCTTGATGAAAGCGAGCGGGAAATCGTAAATATGAAAATTCTCGCCGATATGACCTTCAAGGATATTGCCGCCGTTCTCGGAAAACCGCTTGGAACAGTAACCTGGAAATACAGGAATGCAATCTCCAAGCTGAGAAAATATGTCGGGGAGGTGCAGTCCGTATGAACAGTAAGAAAATAGAACAGCTTTACAAATCTCACGCGGAGAACACTGCGCCCGATATGGACGCTCTCTGGGAGAGAATTGAAAGAAATCTCGAAGAAAAAACAGATGAGGCAGTGACCTCAAAACCAATTCACAGAAACATCTCATTCACCAAGAAAACAGCCCTTGCAGCAGCTTGCGTAGCAGCACTTATCATCGTTCCCGTTGCTGTCAGAAATATGAACATTTCCAACAGCGATATGGCAGCGGAAGCACCTATGGCAGAACAGACAATGGCAGAGTATCCCTCGTTTGACGGAGGAGCCGATGAAGCCGCAGGTGCATTACCAGAAGAATTTGAAAACATTTTCGACAACAAAGCTGAACAGAATGACGCAGCTGAAAATGATGATTTTGCAGAAGCCCCTGCCGAAGAAGATACAGCATCAGGCTCAGCACAGCAAACAATCCGTTACGAGGACTTGCAACTCGGTTACGCTGACTCACCGCTTACCCCTTACGGTGCAACAGGCGGCGACGATTTCTTCGTCGAGGAAAACATTCTTATCGAAACGGATATCATCGTAAACGCCTATATCGACCATGTCTATAGCAATGGTGACGGAGCAATCTGCTACGAAATTACTGCTGACAATGTGGAAACAGGTGAAACGGAAAGCATTTACCTCACAAGCCGTACCCCTTATGTAATGCTTGAAAATCGTTGTTATATCCTTCCACTGAAAGCAGATGAAACAGGTTATAGCCTTGTTTTTGAGAACGCACCGCAGATTGAGTGCACCCTCGATGGCGGCTACATCTTCCATAATGGTTGGGAAAGCCTTGACGAAAATGCACTTGACGTGATTTATCCTCAGGGCGGCGTAGACGACTTCTTCTACGACAGAATGAAATTTTCCTACGGCAGTCTCGACAGCCTTATCGAAAAGTGGCACGAAGCTAAAGATTAAAGAAAAGGTGATACTATGAAAAGAGTTTTAGCAATGCTTTTAAGTACAACAATGCTGACAGGGTGCAGCATGTTCACGGGAAAAATTCCCGAGGAAAAGCTTGAAGTAATCGAATGTGAAGTGAATACACAGATGGAGGTGCCCGAAGTGACCGAGTTTATACCTGTTGAAGCAGTTTACAACGCCGAAGAAATCTCAGGCAACTTCAATGCCGCATTCATCAAGGAAGCATTGAAAAACGAGGACAATGTTATAGTATCGCCCATTAGCGCAAAAATGATTGTCAATATCGCCGCAATGGGAGCAGACGAAAATTCCGTTACACAGCAGGAATTGCTCAGCCTTTTCGGCTACGAAACCGTAAACGAAATGAAGGGTGAAAGCAAGAACCTTATGGACGAACTCAACCGTGAGAACGGCACACTTACAACAAGCAACTCTTACTGGAAATCCGATAAGCTTGCCGAAATCAATCAGGACTACGCAGAACAGCTTGAAGCCGTGTTCAGAGCCGAAAGCTACAGCGCAGACCTTACCTCAGCAGAGTTTGTCAATGACCTGAACAGCTGGGTTGACAAAAATACAAACGGTTTAATTCCTCAGCTTCTTAACCAGCCCCTTGACGAGTCAGCACGACTTGTCCTTGTCAATACTCTTTATTTCAACAATAAGTGGGTACACAAGTTTGAAAGCTTTGCAACCTATGACAAGGAATTCTACGGCAACAAGGGTACAGAAATCGTACCAACAATGAACCAAGGCGAAATTTATCTCGATTACGGCGAAGGAAACAAATTCAAATCCGTAACAATGCCTTATACCGACGGCTCGGTAATGAACATCTACCTCCCGAAAGATGAAAACGCAAATATTGCCGATATCATCTCGGAAATGAGCCTTGATAAGCTCACCGAGGAGCTTGAATCAAAGCGTACCGAAAAAATGGTTAATATCGCAATGCCGAAGTTTGAGTGCGACTACAGCGGCTCACTGAAAGAAATGCTCCAGCTTTTAGGCGTAAACAAAGCCTTTGACCCATTGGGCGCAGAGTTCAACGCAATGGCAGAGGGCGAACAGCTTTACATAGCTTCAATAATTCAGGCGGCGAAAATCAAATGCGACGAGGAAGGAACAGAAGCCGCAGCAGCAACAATGGCAGAGATGGCTTGTGGTGCCGCACCAATGAAGGAACCGCCCATAGAATTTATCGTAGACCGCCCATTTATGTACGAAATCAAATCCCCATCAGGCGAAACCCTGTTTATGGGAGTAATACAGAACTTCAACGATTGACGAAAGGATTGATTTTATGAAAAAGATTAAGAGAGTTTTCAGTGCAATTATAGCCCTTACCCTTTGTGCAGGTATGCTTACAGCTTGCAGCAGCGCACCTAAGGAAGAAACAAGTGCCGCAATGGACGGAGCAGCAGGTAATTATCAAACAACAGCGGCAATGACTATCGAATACAATACCGGAGCAGCCGCTGATGATTATTACTACGAAGCAGAAGACGGAGAGGTTAACGAAGCACCTGTCGAAGAAGCTCCCATTTGGGATAATAAGCCAAGCGGTGTTATTCAGCATGCCGATGTTGATGCAGAGGAAATCATTGGTGATGCAGTAGACGGTGCGATAGCAAATAAAGGCTATTTCACCTATGAAGAATACTACAATACCGAAGAATACAACGAAATCATTGAAAGCGGCTATAAGTCCGTTGCCGCAAATCCGCTCTCCACATTTTCCGTTGACGTTGATACAGCGTCCTACGCAAACGTCCGCAGAATGATTGAGTACGGCGACTATATCAATCCCGATGCAGTTCGTATCGAAGAATTCATCAACTATTTTGACTACGATTATTCCGAACCAACAACCAATGACCCGTTCTCAGTAAACGTTGAAATGTCCGATTGTCCGTGGAACGAAGAAGCAAAGCTTATGCTTGTTGGTTTAAAGGCAGAGGACATCAAGAAATCCGAGCGTGAGCCCCTCAACCTCGTTTTCCTTATCGACGTCAGCGGCTCAATGTTCTCCGAGGATAAGCTTCCTCTCGTGCAGAAGGCTTTCACAATGCTTACCGAAACCCTCACAGAAGATGACAGAATTTCCATCGTAACCTACGCAGGTGACGAAAAGGTTGTCCTCAAGGGTACAAGCGGCGAGGACAAGGATAAGATTATTGACGCAATCAACAGCCTCGAAGCAGGCGGCTCTACATACGGCGAAGCAGGTATCAACCGTGCTTATGACCTCGCTGAAAGATACTTTATCGACGGCGGCAACAACCGCGTTATCCTCGCAACAGACGGCGACCTCAACGTTGGTCTTTCTTCCGAGGAAGAGCTTACCGAGCTTATCGAAGAAAAGCGTGAGTCAGGCGTGTTCCTTTCCGTACTCGGTTTCGGTACAGGCAACGTAAAGGACGACCGTATGGAAGCACTCGCTGACCACGGTAACGGCAACTATTCCTACATTGACAGCGAAATGGAAGCAAAGAAGGTTCTCGTTGAAGAAATGGCAGGAACACTTTACACCGTTGCAAAGGACGTAAAAATTCAGGTTGAGTTCAACCCCGTAAACGTAAGCGGCTACCGCCTTATCGGTTACGAAAACAGAGCACTCGCAGATAAGGATTTCCATGACGATACCAAGGACGCAGGCGAAATCGGAGCAGGTCATACAGTCACAGCACTCTACGAAATCCTGCTTAACGAAAGCGGCACATCAATCCCCGAAGCTGAACTGAAATATCAGCAGAACACCTCCACAGGCAACAAGAACGAGCTTCTCACAGTTTCTCTCCGCTACAAGCAGCCTGACGAGGACGAAAGCAAGCTTCTGGCAGTTCCCGTTACAGACGAAGTCTACACAAAGAAAATGCCTGAAAACCTCACCTTTGCCGCAGCAGTAGCAGAGTTCGGCATGGTACTCCGTAACAGCGAGTTCAAGGGCAGCGCAAGCTGTGACCAGATTCTTGAACTCCTCGAGGATTACGACTATCGCAGTGATGATTACAAAACTGAATTTGTATACCTCGTAAGAACAATGGATAAGCGTGGATATTAATATAAAAAAGGGTTCGTAATGAACCCTTTTTTATTTTGTCTTGTGTAAATTATAAAGCTCCGCAAGCCTGTTCCACGTCCTGTAGTCAACATCACCAGTCTGTTCCTCGCCAGCAATTTCCTGCAAATGCCTTACAGCGTCAGCAGTTTTCTCACCGTAAACCCCGTCCATATCAAGCAGGGGAAGGTTCGCATACCTCGAAAAAACCGTGTTCAGCATAGCTTGTAAAATGTAAATGTCAAACCCACGTTCGCCTTGCTTCAGATTTTCGTCAGCATTGATAATCGGCAGAATTGAAATCAACTCCGCATAATATTCCTCCGTCTGCAAGTAAACCTCATAAAGCTTATCCCACGTCTCACGGTCAACCTTGCCCGTCACAGGCAAGCCGTATTCACGCTGAAACTTTCGGATAGCATCTTCCGTCCGTTCATCATAAATACCACTCGGAACAACCAGCGGAATGTTCTCATTGTCACGGGCAACTCTCCGCAGATAGTCCTGTAACTCAAAAATGTGTCCCTTCTTATCCTCATCTGTGTAAGCCATAAATCCACCTCACTCAATAACGTAGCCTGGATACTGTCCCGGCTGTTTTTCGTATCCAAAGCGCAAATCCGAATAAACATCGGAAATGGCGTCCCAAACTCCCGCACTGACTGACCCCGTAACAGGGTAACCAAACTGTCGCTGAAAAGCCGAAACTGCATTTCTCGTAACAGGACCAAAATATCCCGTCGCCGTAACGGTCGGAATTGACGGATAGCTTTGTGCAATGTAGGAAAGGTACTCCTGCAGAACACGAACATATTCGCTTGTGACACCCTCCGTAAGTACCGTGCCAGGGAAAAGCACTGCATTTTCTCCCTCAATGTTAATGGGCACGTTTTCTACAATTCCCGCATAAGCACGGTAAATGTCGTCCCACGTCCTTTCGTCAACCTCACCCGTCATAGGCAAGCCGAATACCTGCTGAAAAGACCGTACCGAAGCCGCTGTCGCCTCATCATAAGTCCCTGTCTGCTCAACAGGTGTTACGTCCTTGTAGTAAGCACCGATAACCTGCAAATAATATTGAATATATTCCGTCGGCAGCCCCGTTGCACCAATCCCAATGGGTAAATCAAACTGTTTCGGCAACTCACCGAGAGTGAGCCCCTCAGAGTTAAGTTGGGCAAGATTTTTTACGCTGGTGTAAATGTAGTTTATCCTGTACCACGTCGCCTTGTCAACAACACCTGTCTGCGGCATATTGAAAATCTGCTGAAACTGCCGTACAGCGTCAGCCGTCTTTACATCATAAGTAAAATCCGTCGGATAAATCTTCGGAATAGCAGGGTAGTTTGCCGCAATTCTGTTCAGCTGAATTTCAATTCTGTTTACATCAGTACCCCCCGACCCAATTGTTAGTGGTTCCCCAGGGTAGCTGGGAACATTACTGCGGACGGGAGCATTTTCAACAATATTGATGTCATCACCATAATAATAGGTCAGAATGCTGTAAGGAACAAAACCCTGATTAGCAAGGTCAACACTGCCCCATTGATAAAGCCCCTCGCATGTCACCTCAACCCCATCGCAATAGGTCGCATAGAACGGCTCAATATTCCCCTGACGAACGAGGTAATCGTTGAAAATATCGTCAACAATACGGTTTATCGGCTCAAAAATGTCACGGTTTTCCACAAATGAATGGTCGTACTGGATTGAGTTGGTAATGTCGAAATTGTAGCCCTGAGACGGATACCATTCCGTGTAAATTCTGTTCAGCGTGTAGGAAATAATTGCGTAAATGTTGGCACGAAGCGCACTTTCAGGCCACGTCGGATAAAGCTCACTTGAAGCAACATTCTTGATATAGTCAGGAAAGCTTACTGTAACATTTCTGGCACTTGTGTTGTTGGGTCTGCCTAAATGTACTGTAACCGTCTCAGGAATATAAGGTGTTCCATTAGCCATTCATTACACCTCCGTCAGGTCTCTGAGTACCTTGCAGTTCATTCTCAGCAAGAGGAATAAGCGCAACAGGCTGAATAGATTTAACCGTGTCAAAAATCGGTACTGTCACCTCAGGAACTGTGTAAAAACCTTTCTTGTACACCGTCACATTGTATTCGCTGAAGGGCCTTTCCGTCGGGTCAGGTGCTTCCGAAAAACTTGCAGACGGAGCAGGCAGGGGAATAACATCTGTTGCACCGCTTCTGTTTGTAAGCTTCATCGTCACAAGATAGCTCTGCCCACCGATTTCCTGCGTAACAATAATAGCCGCCTTAGGCACAGGCACAACTCCGTCACCTGTTGTAACCTCAACCTGCAAGTACCCTGTGCCTTTCATGTCGGGAGCATTACCGTTGTCATCATCGTCATCATTGAACAAATCCTCAAAGTCCGTGTCATTGTCGGGGTAATCAATGTCAGGAATAATGTCTTCGACATAATCCTCCAATTCCTCCAATGGTTCGGGAGCATCATAATTGTAGTTACCCTGATTGTGCGGTAAATCCTCAGCAGGTTCAAATCTTGGGTCGGTTGTAATTGTGGCAATTGTTTGTACCGAAGTTTCCGCCTGCATAATCTCTTCAGCAGTGGGAAATTTACTTTTTGTGGGAGCCATAACAGCTTCTTCTGCACCTCGCCCATAGTCCATAGGTATCTCAGGCATAGGCGGATTTGAAAATCCTTTTGTGTCAATATTCTGTTCAGCTGTGTTATGAGATTCTACAGCCTTTTCCTCAGCTTTTTGTTCACTCTCATCAGGTGCAGTGGCAACCAACTTTGGCGCAGGCGGTGGAGCAGTGCGTTTTCTGCTGTAAAGCCTCATCATTTCTTCCTTATATTTCTCAGCCATATTATCAAGCTTGTTTTTATCCTGCATAAAATCCCTCCATAAAGCGTTTGTAAATGATTATTCAATTAAAAGTAAAAAAATTCCGTATTTCACTTGATTTTAGCACTGTTTTGCGGTAAAATGTTAATTGTAAAAATATTTTATTTCGGAGGTAATTTATGGCACGCTTTAATCTTGCAGCGATTTTCACTGACCATATGGTCATGCAGAGAAATAAAAATATAAATGTCTGGGGCAACGCCTATAATGATACAGTTATAACAGTTGAGCTTGACGGTAACAAAGTTTCGACAGTTACCGAGGATGGATGCTGGAAAGCTGTTCTTCCTCCGATGGAAGCAGGCGGACCATATGAGCTTAAGGTAACAGACAACAGCGGTGCAGAAATTATTCTTCACGACGTAATGATAGGCGAAGTATGGCTGGCAGGCGGACAGTCTAATATGGAGCTGGAACTTCAGAATTCCCTCAACGGCAGAGAAGTTCTTGCAGATATAAAGGACGTGAATGTTCGCTTCTATTATACACAGAAAATCCCTTACATAGATGATTATTTCCATTTTGCTGAGCGTGACGGCAGCTGGACAATAGCTTCTCCTGATACAGCAGCAAATTATTCAGCTGTAGGTTACTACTACGCAAAATATCTTTCCGAAAAGCTTGGCGTAACAGTCGGCGTAATCGGCTGCAATTGGGGAGGCACTTCCGCTTCTGCTTGGATTAGCCGTGAACTCCTTGAGAAGGACGTTGACACCAAAACTTACGTTGATGAATATGACGAAGCAATGGAAGGCAAAACCTTCGAGCAGTATTGTAAGGAGCGCAAAGAATTTTTTGAATGGGAAAAAGAGTGGCAGCCTAAAATCAATGAGTTCTATTCCAAAAATCCCGAGGGCACTTGGGACGAAGCACAAGCTTACGCAGGACCTTCCCGTTGGCCCGAACCAATGGGACCAAAATCACCGTTCCGTCCCGCAGGCGTGTATGAAACAATGATGAAGCGTGTGTGTCCGTACACAGTTGCAGGTTTCATCTACTATCAGGGCGAAAGCGACGACCACAAACCAACAATGTACTACAAACTGTTGAAACTCCTTATCGAGCAGTGGCGAACAGACTGGGAGGACGACAGCCTCGCATTTATGCTTGTCCAGCTTCCTATGTTCCTCAATCGCGGTGAGGAAAACCACACGCGCTGGTGCTATATCCGTGAAGCTCAGATGCGTGTCCACGAAACAACAAAGAGTACAGGTATCGCTGTAATTCTCGATAAGGGCGAGTACGGCAATATTCACCCCGTTGATAAACAGCCTGTCGGTGAAAGACTTGCATTGCAGGCGCTCTACCACATTTACGGAGAAATACCTGCAAACGAAGCTTACGGACCTGTTTATAAGTCCTGTGACTACGTTGACGGCGGTATGCTTGTTTCCTTCGATTATGCGTGGGATGGCATAGAGCTTTGCGGAGAAAAGCCAATCGGCTTTGAAATTGCAGGTGCAGATAAGAAGTACATTGAAGCTGTTGCCGAAATCCGCGGTGACAAGATTTTCGTTAAGTCCGATGATGTTGCAAATCCAGTCTACTTACGCTACAATTGGACAAACTACGGCGATGTAACCCTTTTCGGCAGAAACGGTATCCCCGTTGCACCATTCAGAACAAGCAGAAATGACGAATAAAGGAGATTACAATGAAGCTTTCATCACTTTTTAACACCGAAAAAACTATCTTGTCTTTTGAGGTTTTTCCACCTAAAAAGACAAGTCCTATAGAAACAGTCTACAGCACCCTTGCCGAGCTGAAGGAGCTTAATCCCGCCTTTATCAGCGTAACCTACGGAGCAGGTGGAAATGCTGCAGACACAACAACTTGTGACATAGCCGCATATATCCAGCGTGAGCTTGGAATTCCTTCAGCAGCACACCTCACCTGCGTTTACAGCACAAAAGAGGGCGTTCTTACCCAGCTTCAGCAGTTCAAGGAAAGAGGCGTGGAAAACATCCTCGCACTTCGAGGTGATGTAAACCCTGAAATCCCACGTCTGCACGAGTTTGAGTATGCAAGCGACCTCACAAAGTTCATTAAGGAAAACGGTGATTTCCACGTTTCAGGTGCGTGCTATCCTGAGTGCCACCTTGAAGCTTCTTCTCTCGCAGAAGATATCAAGCACCTGAAAATCAAGGTTGAAGCAGGTGCCGAGCACCTTATGTCACAGCTTTTCTTCGACAATGATACCTTCCATCGCTTCCGTGAAATGGCTGATATCGCAGGTATCAACGTGCCAATCGAAGCCGGAATTATGCCTGTCGTGAATAAAAAGCAGATTGAACGAATGGTTTCAATGTGCGGAGCAAGTCTACCGCCTAAGTTTGCAAAGATGATGCAGAGATATGAGCATAACCCCGAAGCGCTCCGTGATGCAGGCATTGCATACGCAGTTGACCAGATAGTTGACCTTATCTCCAACGGTGTTGACGGCATCCACCTCTACACAATGAATAACCCGTATGTTGCACGAAAAATCAGTGAAGCAGTGAGGTCACTCCTGTGATTATCACATCAATAAATCGCGCTGAAGCGTTCCGCTACCTCGGAATAAAAGGTGCGCCCGATAATGCAACTTTGCAGCTTGCAAATGAGTGTGAAAAAATTCTTCTTTCGGAAATGACGCCCAAATTCTGTTGGACTTATGCCGATATTTCCGAAAACTCAGACAATGCGGTCAAGCTGTCGGGATACACACTTGTACTTGGAGGGAACGACATATCTACGCACCTTAACGGCTGTTTGGGAGTTGTGCTTCTTGCGGCAACTCTCGGAAATAGTGTCGATATGCTTCTGAGAAAAAAACAGGCTCAAGATATGGCAAAAGCCGTAATTCTCGATGCAATGGCATCTGCGGCAATTGAGCAGGTCTGTGATGAAGCCGAAAAAGAAATCGCAGAAAAAATGGAAAATAAACATTTTACATGGCGTTTTTCCCCTGGATACGGTGATTTTCCAATTGAAGTGCAAAATGACTTTTTAAAAGCACTCAATGCACAAAAAGTCATAGGTTTGTGTGCAAGTCCAAGTGGAATTCTTACCCCGACAAAATCAGTAACCGCAGTAATCGGCGTGCACGAAAAGTCAGTGGAGAATAAAAAACTTAGCTGTGAAAGCTGTAATATGCGTGAACGCTGTAACTATCGAAAAACAGGAGGAACCTGTCAATGAAAAAGGAAAAATTCTATAAACTGCTGTCGGAAAACGAGTTCGTTTTCCTCGACGGCGCAATGGGTACAATGCTTCAGGCGAAGGGACTTGAAACAGGCGGTGTACCCGAACTTCTCAACTTAACCAAACCCGAGTGGCTCACCGAAATTCACAGTGCCTACGTTTCCGCAGGCTCACAGCTTGTGTACGCAAACACTTTCGGAGCAAACCGCTATAAGCTCGCTGAAACTGGCAAATCCGTAGCTGAAATTATCCCAGCCGCAATTGCAAACGCAAAAAGTGCAGTAGGGGACAAGGCTCTCGTTGCCCTCGATATTGGACCAATCGGACAGCTTCTCGAGCCAACAGGAACACTTTCATTTGAGGAAGCCTACGACATTTTCCGTGAGCAAGTTGAAGCAGGCAAGGAAGCCGACGTTGTTGTTTTTGAAACAATGACCGACCTCTATGAATTGAAAGCCGCAGTCCTCGCCGCAAAGGAAAACAGCGACCTGCCGATAATCTGTACGATGACATTCGAGCAGAATATGCGTACCTTCACAGGCTGTGCAATATCTTCAATGGCAATCACACTCGAGGGTCTTGGTGTTGACGCAATCGGCGTAAACTGTTCCCTCGGGCCACGCGAGCTTGAACCTGTTGTTGCAGAACTTTCCAAATGGACAACACTCCCAATCGTCGTAAAAGCAAACGCAGGTCTGCCTGATCCCGTAACAAATACATATGACATAACTCCTGAGGAGTTTGCCGAAAGCTATGTAAACCTCGTAAAATACGGCGTGAAGCTTGTTGGCGGATGCTGCGGAACAAACCCCGACTTTATCCGTGCAGTAGTAAATAAACTCAACGGAATGAAGTATACCAAACCAGAAGTAAAGCTTGAAGCCGCAGTTTGTACACCTGCTAAAACAGTTGAAATAAACCAGCCGAGAATTATCGGCGAGCGTATCAACCCGACTGGCAAAAAGCTGTTCAAGGAAGCACTGAAAAGGGGAGATATCGACTATATTCTCAATCAGGCTATCCAGCAGATTGAAGCAGGTGCAGATATCCTCGACGTAAATGTTGGTCTGCCTGACATCGACGAAAAGGAAATGATGGTCAAGGTTGTCAAAGCAATCCAGTCCGTAACCGACCTTCCTCTCCAACTTGACTCAACACGTCCCGACGTACTTGAAGCTGCTCTCCGTATCTATAACGGTAAGCCGATTGTCAACTCTGTAAACGGCGAGGAAGGCTCACTCAAAGCAATCCTTCCCCTTGTTAAGAAGTACGGCGCCGCAGTTGTTGGTCTTACCCTCGACGAAGGCGGTATCCCGAAAACAGCCGACGGACGCTTCGCAATTGCAGAGAAAATCCTCGACCGTGCACAGAAAATCGGTATCCCGAAGCGTGACGTTTTCATTGACTGCCTGACCCTGACCGCATCTGCCGAGCAGAAAGCAGTTATGGAAACAATCAACGCACTCCACAGAGTAAAAACCGACCTCGGACTTAAAACCGTACTTGGTGTTTCAAATATTTCTTTCGGTCTGCCAAACCGCGAGCTTGTGAACTGCAACTTCCTGCAAATGGCACTCACGAATGGACTTGATTTGCCGATTATCAACCCTAACGCCGCACTTATGACAGGTGCAGTCCGTGCTTATAAATTGCTGACAAACATTGACGAAAACGCAACAGAGTTTATCGCCGCTTATGCTGAAAGCAGTATGACAACCTCAATGAGCAGCACTTCGACAACTCCCGTTCAGCAGAAAAGCGGAGTAACCGACCTGCCCACAGCAATCGCGAACGGACTCAAATCCGAGGGCGCCAAAATTACCGAGGAACTGCTTAAAACCCACGACACAATGGATATCGTCGACAATATGCTTATCCCCGCACTTGACAAAGCAGGTGCAGAGTTTGAGCAGGGCAAAATTTTCCTGCCACAGCTTATTATGGCGGCAAATGTCGCACAAGCCGCATTTGAGGTAATCAAATCCCACATGTCAGCAGGCGGTGAAACCGTCAGCAAGGGAAAGGTAGTCCTCGCAACCGTAAAGGGAGATATCCACGATATCGGCAAGAACATCGTCAAGGTGCTCCTTGAAAATTACGGCTTTGACGTTATCGACCTCGGCAAGGACGTCCCACCCGAAACAGTTGTTGAAGCCGCTGTTTCACACAGCGTAAAGCTTGTTGGTCTGTCCGCACTTATGACCACAACCCTCGGCGCAATGGAGGACACAATCAAGCTTCTGCACGAAAACAACGTCCCCTGTAAAATCGTAGTAGGCGGAGCAGTCCTTACTCCCGAATATGCAGAAAAAATCGGTGCCGACTACTATGCAAAGGACGCAAAGGAAACCGTTGATATTGCCAAGAAGATATATTCATAAAAAATGGGTACTCTTTTCAGAGTACCCATAAAATTTTATCCAAACAAATCCACATCGGAAATATTATTGTTATTCTTGCCTTCCTGAAGCATAACCATCTTCTCATAAGCATGGTCGGAATTTTCTTCACGTTGTTCAGCCACCGTCTTTTCATAATCTGCAAGGTTAGGTGCGATATGCCCCAGACTTATAGCAACCTCATCACGCAAATCTTCAGGAACATCGGAGATTTCTTTTGCCATTTCAGTTTCATAAGCTGTAAACTGATTTTTTTCAAGAGTAACAGATGTGCCTGTGCTCTCAGTAAGAATTTCTTCCATATTCTCCGATGGCTCCATCGGCTCAATAAAGCGCTTGCCATGTACCTCTTCATAAACAACAGGCTCATCAGAAAATAATTCATCAGCACCTATCTCGTCCTTTGCAGCAAAGGAAATCTGGTCAAGAGCCGTGTCAAATACAGGGTAGCCAGGCAGCTCTTTCATGGCAACAAGCGATGAAATATCATTTGCAGCTTTAAATACGAAAAATGCAGCGCCAAGATATGCAATAAGTCCGAAAAAAGAGAATAAAGAATCCGCAACAACCGCAGAAATTCCGGCAATAAGTGCAAGCGGCATGGAAAATAAGCACATTTTAGGACGTCTTGCGTGACAGCCAATCAACGCCAACAGCGTGAACGGAAGAGCTGTCAAAAAGAAAAATGCCATAGCTGCAGGGCTGTAAATTACACTGAGAAGACCAGGTATAAAAGCAATAATTGCTATAGCTGTACAAATTGAAACAGAACTTTTGAAATTCAGAAACCTTTGATGTCCTGTTTCATAGTGAGCAAACGGCATTTGGGGATTAAAGACAATTTCTTCGTTGTTCATAACAGACCTCCGATAACTTTGTAAAATTCATTATACCATATTGTTCACAAAAATGCAATAAAAAAATCCCCGTATCATAAGCTGTCAGTGGATAAAGAAGTATTTAAACTTCAAATCAAAGGTTGCGTAGTAACCCTACGCAGCCTTTTTCTTTTTGTCATACTCCCAGCTGTCCGCAACAACCGTAGCTGTGGCAACATTAAATCTGAAATGGATTTCGATTTTCTGCTTTCTGTGTCCACTGGACTTGTCGGGAGCGTGAACTACAATCTTTTCAATGAATTCGTGCATAATTTCGGGTGTAAGTTCCTTTATTTCAGTACGATTACGGACGATTTTTAAAAACTGTTCAACATCAGTATGCTTCTGCTCGTTGGTTTCAATGAATTTTGTAAATTCATTGACTGCTTGTTTCAGTTTGCTTTGCTCGTCCTCATAGCCCTTGGACATCATTGCAAATCGCTCATCCGAAATCTTACCGCTGACATTGTCCTCATAAAGCCTTGTAAACAGCTTGTCCAGTTCTGAAACTCGCTTTTCCGACTGAGCAAGCCTTTTCTTCGCCGCTTTCAGTTCTGCCGACTG
>JAFTWI010000202.1 GCA_017465345.1 Oscillospiraceae bacterium | reverse complement strand
TAACTCATTCCTTCGTCAACTGACTGTGCTTTTTTTACTCTTGCACTTGAGTTCTTCTTTTCCATCTCTGGAATTTCAGGGTTCTTTTCTTAGGTTTGTATTCGTTACTTCAACCATTGTTCAATTTTCAAAGTTCTCAATACAAACGCAAGCGTTTGTATCCAAGAATTACTTCGTAATTCTTTTGTTTTCGCTCCCAGTCTTCCAACCGAAGTGCTTATCTATTATATCATAAGCTCTTTCGTTTGTCAAGTACTTTTTCAAAATATTTTTTATTCCGTTTTCGTACCCGTCCGCTGTGGAACTTTTTTATTATAGCACTTTCTCACTTTCTTGTCAATACCTTTTCGAAAATTTCTTTTTAAAATTTTCAGAATCCGTTCTCCCTGCCACCGACCAGGTGTTAGCTTGAAACCCCGCATTCTTTTTCAAGGTACTGTCTCCGTGAGCCAGCTTTATTAGTATACTACGTTGTTCGACATTTGTCAAGCAAAATTTTCACTTTCGGCGTTGTTCCTACTAAAGGTAACTTTAATTCAACATTTTGTGACATAATGCACATCTGCACTTCCGTTAAATGTAAAAAACAGGTCAGAAGTACACTTCTGACCTGCAAATATTATTCGGTGCCAAGAATTAATTTCATATAATCGACCTGACTGTCACTGACATAAACAACCTCATCAGCCGCATCATCAACTGTTATATAAAAATTCTTTACAATAGTATTCTCCGTTTCATCATCAACATAGTGGTATCTGTAAACATAAACGGACGTATTATCTTTGCTTTCTTTTATAATAGTATACGGCTTCAGACCAAGCGACCGTTCTGCCTTTTTAATTGAAGTGCCGAATTCGATAACTGAAAGGTCAATTGCAAGTGCAGTTTTTTCACCCATCCAATTATGCTCAATAGCATTGAAATTAAGTAACACAGCTTTGTTTACTGTTCCATCGCCGGATTTTTCAAGAGCAACCGCCCATTCCGGCACAGTTATTCCACCAACCACAACATTTCCCTCAGACTCACAGATATAATCAAAGTCGCAGATATGTCCTACCGCTCCGTAATCAGAAGTGTCATCAAAATCGTATTCCGTATCAGCTTCGATAATTTCTATATCCCTGCCCAATGGGATCTTTTCAAGAAGCTTTCTTCCTTCATTCGCCTTTATAGCAGCTGCAATATTCACTGCAATTACAATTATAACAATCACAACAATAACTGCAATTGCAATAATTCCAATAAGCTTGAGCTTCTTCTTTTTATCAGCGGCAGTCGCTTCCTTTTTAGGAGCTTTCTTTTGGAAAAGTCCTTTCTTTTTCTCAGCATTTTCGTCAGCTGCTTCAGATTTATCAGCTGTTTCATTTATAATAATTTCAGCACCGCAGGCTATACAGAACACTGCATTGCTGTCAAGTTCTACTCCGCATTCGGGACATTTCATCTAAACTTTCCCTCCATTTATATAGTATAAAATAAATATACCACTTATGCCGATTTTTGTCAACAGCAATACCACTATATAAAATTACAAATATTAACTTTACTATTGAGAAAAAGTATGCTATAATTGTTTTAATGCAACCGCAGACGGAAAGGGCGGCGATTATGTACAGCAAAAATAGCATTTTAATTTTTTCTCAAAAAAGCGATGTGCTGGACAAAATCTGTCTTTCCGCAGGTGAATACGGCTTTGAGAAAGTAACTGTTTCAGACAGCTCGAATGCAGCTGCACTGTTCACCCCTCCGCCATCGCTGGTTTTTATCAACGCACCTCTTGAAAATGAATTCGGGCTTGATTTGGCTGTAACTGCGTCAGGATACGGCTGTGAAGTAATAATTGCTGTGCCGCAGAAAATCTGTGAAGATGTTTCTGCCAAAATCGGAAGCCGCAGCATTTTTGTCCTGCCAAAGCCGCTAAACAATGCCCTCATAAAGCAAGTGTTCCGTTTTGTGATGCTTTCCAAAGCCAGCAGTGATGTGCTGAAAACCGAAAAGGAACAGCTTGAAACCAAACTTCGTGACATGAGGCTTGTTGACCGTGCAAAGTGCACACTTATGCAATACCTGCGAATTTCCGAAGCAGAGGCACACCGTCAGATTCAGAAACGTGCTATGGACATGCGGCTTTCACAAGCAGAGGTTGCTCAGGATATTCTGAAAACCTATGAAATGTAAACTATACTATTATAAAAGGAGTAATACTATGGACGAATTCAACAAGGACCCATTTAACGAGGATTTTTCTCCAAATCAGCAGAATGATGGTGAAAAGTATCCGCAGCAGCAGTATCAACAACCTTACCAACAGCCTTACCAGCAGAATTATAACTACAATCAGCAGAACATAAACCAGCAGGGATATATCCCACCTCAGCAGGGCGGATACGGTTATCCGCAGTACACACCATATCCTCAGCAGCCAAGTCAGGGAATGGCTGTCGCTTCCCTTGTTCTTGGTATAATTTCTATTGTTTTTTCATATTTCACTGCAATGCTCCCATTCCTTTTTATCGTGCCAATTATAGGTATTGTACTTGGTGCACTCCACAAAAGTAAACACCTTCCTGTCGGAAAGAGACTATCCACTGCAGGTATTGTGACCTCTATCGTCGGTATTGTGCTGACACTTCTCATCTATGTGCTCTGTGTTGTGCTTGTAGTATTCTTTATGGAGGATATGATTGATTTTATAAGACAGACCTCCCCCGAGGATTACGAAATGCTGTATGAAATGTACGGCGAGCAGTTCCCAGAATGGTTTGCGGAGGCTTTCAAATTCTTCGTAAGATAATCTGAAAGCGGAATGGACAGCTGTTCATTCCGCTTTTATTATCTTTTGTGACAAAAACAGCCATGTTTTAAAGAATACGGTTGTTGATAAAGGCTAAAATTATTTAAAATAAAAATAGTTGTTGACAAATATTTTGTAATGTGGTATCATAAAATATGGTTAGTAAAAGCTAACTCATTTTATTATATGACAGTTAGCTGCTTCTAATTCAAATCAAAGCTCAATCCGTGCAGGAGGTTCTTATGAATTTACGCAATGCGGAAGAAGGAAAAGAATACATTATCAGCAGTATCGAAACCGATGATGAAGAGCTGGACGCTTTTCTGTTTTCACTGGGCTGCTATGCAGGCGAAAAAATCACTGTTGTTTCCCACCTCAAGGGCGGTTGTGTTGTCTCTATAAAGGACGGAAGATACAATATTGATAATGAGCTTGCCGAAGCTATTGTAATCTGACTTCATATCTAAAATCAATCAGCAGATTTCTATCCGCCGATTACTTTATCAGGCAGAAGTAAGTCAACACTAACTTAATATATTATGCAGAATACTGCTTTAATAGATTTTTATTTCAGGAGGAGATTTATATGAGAATTGCTTTAGCAGGCAATCCTAACAGCGGTAAAACCACCATGTACAACGCTCTTACAGGCCGTAACGAGAAGGTTGGTAACTGGGCTGGTGTTACTGTTGAAAAGAAAGAACATCCCATCAAGAAAAATTACAGCAATGGTGCAGACCTGATTGCGGTTGATCTTCCGGGCGCATACTCAATGTCCCCGTTCACTTCCGAGGAAAGCGTTACAAGTACATATGTCAAGAATGAAAATCCTGACGCAATCATCAACATTGTTGACGCAACCAACCTCAGCAGAAGCCTTTTCTTCACAACTCAGCTTCTTGAACTTGGCATTCCTGTTGTTGTCGCACTCAACAAGTCTGACGTAAACGAAAAGAAGGAAACAAAAATCGACGCAGCAGAGCTTTCTGCAAAGCTTGGTTGTCCAGTTGTAAACACAACTTCCACAACAGCTGACGGTCTTGAAGAGGTTGTTAAGGCAGCAGTTGCAAACGCAGGCAAGGGTCAGACAGCACCTTATGTTCAGGGCAATATCGACCTTTCCAATAAGGAGGCTGTTGTTGAAGCAGATAAGAAGCGTTTTGACTTTGTAAACAAGATTGTTGCTGACGTTGAAAAACGTAAGGTTTTCACAAAGGACAAGAATATCGGCGACAAGATTGACGCAATCATCACAAACAAGTGGCTCGGTATTCCGATTTTTGCTGTTGTAATGTGCCTCGTTCTTATGATTTCTCAGTATTGGGTAGGTCCATTCCTCGCAGATACACTGGTTGGCTGGCTTGAAGCTTTTCAGAGCTGGATCGGCGGTATGCTTGAAAACGCTAACCCACTTCTCTACGCTCTCCTCGTTGACGGCGTAATCGGCGGTGTTATTGCTGTAATCGGCTTCCTCCCACTGGTAATGGTTATGTACTTCCTTATCGCACTTCTCGAAGACTGCGGTTATATGGCTCGTGCTTCTGTTGTGCTTGACCCAATCTTCAAGAAGGTTGGTCTCTCCGGTAAATCCGTTATCCCATTTGTAATCACAACAGGTTGTGCAATCCCCGGTGTTATGGCTTCAAGAACAATCCGTAACGAACGTGAAAGACGTGCAACAGCAATGCTCGCACCATTCATGCCTTGCGGTGCTAAGCTTCCTGTTATTGCACTTTTCGCAGGCGCATTCTTCGCTGACGAATGGTGGGTAAGCCCTCTCATGTACTTCTCAGGCATCGTACTTATCTTCCTCGGCGCACTTCTTGTAAACAAGATTGCAGGCTACAAGGCAAGAAAGTCCTTCTTCATTATCGAAATGCCTGAATACAAGGTACCAAGCCTTGTAAGAGCACTTCAGACAATGTGCAGCCGTGGCTGGTCCTACATTGTAAAGGCAGCTACAATCATTCTCCTCTGTAATACAGCTGTACAGATTATGCAGACATTCACATGGAGCTTCAAGGTTGCTGAAACAGCTGACGAATCTATCCTTGCTTCCATCGCAGGTCCATTTGCATACCTTCTTGTTCCTGTTGTCGGTGTACTTTCCTGGCAGCTTGCAGCGGCAGCTATCACAGGCTTCATCGCAAAGGAAAATGTTGTTGGTACACTTGCTGTATGCTTCGTTGGACTTGAAAACCTCATTGATACAGAAGAACTTGCACTTATGGAAGGCGCAGGCGCAGAGGTTGCAACAGTATTCGCAATTTCTAAGGCTGCCGCACTTGCATACCTTATGTTCAACCTTTTCACGCCTCCTTGCTTTGCAGCAATCGGTGCTATGAACTCCGAAATGAAGAGTGCAAAGTGGCTATGGGGCGGTATCGGACTCCAGCTTGGTACAGGCTTCACAGTAGGCTTCCTCGTATACCAGCTCGGCACACTCTTTACTGAAGGCACATTCGGCAAGGGCTTCCTCCCAGGTCTTATCGCAGTTCTTGTAATGGCAGCAATCGTTGTTTATATGTGCATCAATTCCGAAAAGAAGATTAAGCAGGATTACGCACTTAACGGTAAAAAGGCAGAAGCAACAGCTAAGAACTGATAAGGAGTTGTTTCTATGGAAAATATTATCATAATTCTTGTTGTGGTAATTATTGTCGGGCTTGCAGGCGGTTACGTCTACAAGGCAAAAAAAAGCGGACAGAAATGTATAGGCTGTCCTCACTCAAATTCCTGTAACACAAAAACAGAAAAAGAACACAGCTGCAGCGGAAATTGCAGCGGTTGTAACGGCAACTGCGATCATCATTAATCTGCTGCATACATACAAAAAATCCTCGGGAAGCGGACCTCCCGAGGATTTTGTTATATTCTTATTTTATTGCCTTGACCGAAATAAGCTCAATGTCCTTGCTCATACTGTCTTCGGCAGGTGTTATTTCACTGCAGTAATCAGTGGAAAGATACTTCTTGTTGTCGTCCGCGAAAACTGTTGTTACAACAGCATTTTCACCCAGACGCTCGTTAGCGATAATTGCTCCCAGCAGGTTTGCACCCGAAGAAATTCCCACGCCGATTCCGAACTCACGGGAAATTCTTTGCGCCATAATAATTGAATCGATATCGTCGACGGATACAACCTCTCCGCACTCGTCAAGCTTGAGAATAGGCGGAATAAACTCGTCAGAAATGCCCTGAATACGATGATTGCCAACCTTGTAGCCTGTTGAAAGAGTAGGTGAATTCAGCGGTTCAAGAGGATAAGAAATACAGTTCGGATTAGCCTCTTTAAGTCTGCGTCCGATACCCATTACAGTACCGCCTGTTCCTACCCCTGCAACAACAGCATCGGCAACCTTTCCGATTGAAGCAAGCTGACGAACAATTTCTTCACCTGTTGAGTAGTAGTGCGCATCGCAGTTATCTTCGTTTGAGAACTGTCCCGGCAGGAACACGCCACCCTTTGCAGCAAGCTCCTCAGTCATCCTGATTGACCCAAGGAAACCGCCCTCCTCACGGGAAACAAGACGAACTTCTGCTCCAAAGCTTTTCATCAGATTGATACGCTCACGGCTCATCCAGTCAGGCATAAAAATCACAGCCTTGTGACCAAGATAGCTGCTCATTGCCGAAAAAGCAATGCCTGTGTTGCCGCTTGTAGCCTCAGCAACAATATCGCCTTCCTTGATTGTACCTGTTTCGTAAGCCTTTTTCATTATGTAGAAAGCAACACGGTCCTTGATGCTGCCCGAAAGGTTAAGATACTCAGCCTTTGCGTAAACCTGCATTTCTCTCCCCTTGTATTTCAAGGTAATTTCCAGCAGCGGTGTGTTGCCAATCATATTTTTTATACGTTCAAATCTATCCATAAGTGAACTCCTTAAAATCAAATTACAGTACAATATTATACTATGCTTTTCCAGCCAAATCAACACTATTTTTTGAATTTTGGAATATTATACAATAATTCAATCTGCTGTTTATCAGCTTGACAGAATGGAAATAAAGGTGTAAAATAAAAGTAAGTCAACGCTAACCAAAATACCCGTGAAAGAAGTGTTACTATGAATTGTGACTGTGAACTTGATTATGAATACCACGAGTTTGTTGAGTGTATAACCTCAGCGCTGGACGCACGTGACCCGTATACTGGAAAACATTCCGAACGTGTCAGTGATATGGCTTGTATGATAAGCGAAATGATGGGACTCAGCGAAAATGAAATTCAGGAAATTCATATCGCAGGTCACCTTCACGATATCGGCAAAATCGGTATCCCCGACCGTGTTCTGCTCAAAGAAGGCAGGCTGGACGATGAAGAATGGAAGCTTATGAAAAAGCATCCTGAAATCGGTGCAGATATTTTGTCCAAATCATCTCATTTTGCACGCCTCGCTGCAATCATTCTCCACCATCACGAACGCTGGGACGGAAATGGCTACCCATTTGGCGCAAAGGGAGCAGAAATCCCACTTGGTGCAAGAATTATAGCAGTCTGCGACTCTATTGACGCTATGGCTTCAAAGCGTGCATACAGAAATGCCCTGCCGCTTGACGTATGCAAGTCTGAAATTGAAAAGAATGTTGGGATTATGTATGACCCGAAGATAGCAAAGCTTGCACTTGACAACTGGGAAAAGCTCATTGCCGAATACAGAAAATAAGTTAGAAAAGAGATATCTGAGAGATATCTCTTTTTTTCATAAGATAGAACTTGAAAAATATTTCTTGTTTACAAATTAGAAACAGTGTGTTATAATTTTTTTATAAATATTCATAAGAATATTCAATTGTGCAGATTTGCACACCAAATGCATGGTAAATTATGCTACAATAAACTTGAATTTACTATAGATGAACTTTCATCAAAACTACACAGGTGGTGGTGTATTTGAAAAATATATGCGGTAATTGTTTTTCAGAACTAAAGGGAGAAATATGTCCAAATTGCGGATATATAAATTCTGCTGATGTTCAGGAACCATATGCTCTTGCTGTAGGTACTGTTTTAAAAGGAAGGTATTTGCTCGGGAAAACAATCGGCAAAGGCGGCTTTGGTATTACATATTTATCATATGATATATTGCATGACAAAACAGTTGCTGTAAAAGAATATTTTCCGCGTGGAATAGCTGTTCGTGCTTCAGATAATGTTTCGGTTGAAGTTTTGGCAAGCGGACAAGTTGATTCCTTTAAAGAGGGTCAGGAAAAATTCTCTTATGAGGCAGCTATGCTGTCCAAAGTAAAGAACTGCCCTGAAATAATCAGTATATTCGATGTGTTTGACGAAAACGGCACAGCATATTTTGTTATGGAATTTGTCAATGGTATAACTCTTAAAGAATATACTGCATCAAATGGAACGATAACACCTAATCAGGCTGTTTATATCCTTAAAAAACTGCTTCCATCCTTGGATATTCTTCATAAATATAATATTATCCATCGCGATATAACACCTGAAAATATAATGCTTTGTCTGAACGGTGATGTAAAGCTTATCGATTTCGGCTCTGCAAGATACTTCTCCGAAGACACAGAAGACAACTACTCGGTAATTCTCAAACCCGGATTTGCACCTCTCGAACAATATCAGCGCAATGGAAATCAGGGTGCGTGGACAGATATTTATTCTCTTGCACTTTCTTTGTATTATGGTATGACTCTTAATATCCCGTATGACCCTATGACCAGACTTGATGATGACGCTCCATTTTGCCGTGAGCTTGAAGCAATTCCCGATAAACTGCGAGAAATAATTCACAAAGCGGCAAATGTACGAAAAGAGGACAGATACAGTACTGCAAAAGAACTTTTTGATGATGTCGAAAAATGTGGAATAGAAGAAAAAGAATTCAAAATAACTCGTAAGGAGAATAACGTCAAACCTTCTTTCTTCACACGATATAAAAGAAGAATTATAACATCAGTTATTGCGCTGATGACTCTTGCTGTAATAATTATTGCTGTTCCTTTTGTAAAAAAGCATATTGACGACAGAAGTATTCCTGATGAAATAAGAATAGGAGAAGAATTTTTCCCTATTGACAGTGAAAAACTTGATTTATCAAACCGACAGCTCACAAACGCAGCTATTGCAAATCTCAAGCATATGAAAAACCTGAAAAGTCTTAATCTTGACGACAACTTTATCACAGATTTGTCAGTGCTTGACGAACTCGACCAGCTTGAAAAAATACATTTTTCAAATAATAACGTATCGGATATAAGCTTTGCTGAAGATATGGAAAATCTTACTCAGATAACCGGTGAAAACAGCGGTGTTTCCGATATTTCTCCTTTGAAAGGTAAAACAAAGCTTACACATGTTTTCTTCGGTAATGCTTATGTGACTGATATTACCCCTCTTGCAGACAGCCGCAATTTGCAGAAAATCGGATTCAACGAGGCACAGATAGGTGACCTTGAAGCACTCAGAGGAATGACAGAGCTGGAAATGGTGTGCTTGTCAGGCTGCAACATTTCCGATATATCTCCGCTTACCGACAGCCATAATCTGCAATATGTATATCTCGGACGAAACAACGTTTCCGATTTGTCACCGTTGAAAAACTGCACAGGTATAACCGACCTTTTTCTTGACAACAACCCTATCAAGTATTCCCTTGACACATTTGAGGGAATAACGGTTTATGGAGTAGTTGTGGCTGACTGCAATGAATTGACTGATGAAGATGCCGATTATCTGTGTCAGATAATGAAGGGCGAATTTACGATAGAATACTGATAAAAAAGAGGGATAAGAATGTATATTATTACGGAAGACCTTGAAAAGAAGCTTCGTGAGGAAGTCGAGTTTGATGAAAAGACAATGCTTGACAATCAAGCGGACGCAATTTATAAAGTTATTGAAAAATATATGTCAGAAAAGAATATACAGCGTTCAGAGCTTATCAGACGTCTTAATCTTGAACGCACTTACGGTTATCAGATTTTAAACGGCACAAGAGTTCCTACACGAATTCACATTATCAAAATCGGACTCATTCTTGAACTTCCTCTGGACGAAATTCAGCGTCTGCTGAAAATCGGAGGCAAAGAAGTGCTTTACGCAAGAAATATTACTGATGCAAGGGCTATATATGCCATTGAGCATAAACTTTCTTATGAAAAAGCCTGCGAATTTATATGGACTTCCAATAATGAATAAAATGTAAAAGTGTGCAGATTTGCCCACCAAGTCCCTCCCGAAATGTGGTAAAATTAAGCAAACGTAGTGTATGCGGACGTTTTAAAACATATAAGGAGGAGTTATTATGAAGCAATTCAACAAATCAAAACTTTGTGCTTTGGTTACAACAGCCGCTGTATTTATGAGCAATACCGCTGTATTGCCTTCAATAAATACTTTTGCAGCAGACGGCGACGCAAAAACTGCTACAATTACGCTTACCGATAATTGGAGCAGAATGCTTACCTTTACAGATATTCCTCAGGCTGAGGAAAAAACAACTACAGTAACGTTAGGTCAGGATTACACAAAGACTCTCACCTACACAGCAGATGATGAATACCAGCAATTATGGGATGAAACAACAGAAAGTGGTAACTGGGATTTCAATGCTGAAAATTCAAGAGATGCAATCATTACTGCTATTGAAGCTGACGGCATAACCCTGCCCGAGGAACCATCTTTTGTAATTAATAATATTACTGCAACATATAGCTGGACATTGACTTCTGCTAACGGCGAATCACTTACAAATGCTACAGTAAGCTTCGGTAGTTACGGAGATGATATAGACATTAATTCAGAAGACAACCAAAAAACCTTGACTGAGACTTCAGGTACAGAAACAGTAAAAGTAAGTGAACTTGTAACTACTGGTGGCACAATTGAAAATTTCGGTGGCTTATACATTCACGCAGGTGCAACAGGTAACACTGGTGATACTTTTACATTCGAAGTAACAAGCGTTGTGCTTGATGTAACCTACCTTGACGGCGAAAACGGCGGTTACAAGGGTTTGTATGATGAAACAATACAGTTAAGCAACTGGCATTTTGCTGCTCATTCTCCAAATGAGGACGCAGGCGACCGTTCCGCTGATATTGTTGCCGCACTCAAGGCAGAAACAGGCGACGAAACAGCACACTGGGCTATACAGATTACAGATATGACTGTAAACTACAGTTGGGAGCTTACTACTACAAGAGTTTCAGATAACTATAACATTGATTTTAATCCTAATCCAATGGGAATGACACCTGCAGGTTCTGAAACTTGGTTTGAAGCTGGTATTCAAAATGGTAATTATACTTTACTTGAAGCTAAATCAGGTACAGGTTCCGTAAAGGCAAGCGATGTAATGGCAAAGTCAGGTGTAACTGTTGAGGATATTCATTGTATGGATATCAACGGCGGTATGTGGACAGACAATCCTGCTGATACACTTACCATCAAAGTAACAGGAATTACACTTAATGTTACATATACAATTGAAAAGCCTCCTGTTGAAGCGTATGTTTCCTATAGTGATGTACAGGACGCTGAATACCTCAGTATAACCTGTGATGTATCGACACAGGCAGAATGCGGACACGAAAATCACATTGCTGATGACGGAACAGATTATTGGGCAGGTCAGACTTACTGCCCATGGCCTGAAGTAAGCATGAATAAAGTTGACGCTGACGGCAATTGGAGTGACGCTTACTATAATCAGTGGTCAACCAATAATAATGTAACAACTCCAAGTGACGATGGAGGCTCGATTAATTTTATGTTCCCTATGAGTGATATTATCACCGCTTTGGGTACACTTTCAAGCGGTGAGCAGTACGTTATTTCTGGCAATAGCGTTAATACAATCAAGTATGAATTCCTTGCTGCAAAGCCTGATATGATTTTGGGTACAGGCAGCTACGAGGGTGGTACAATCGAAGAAGCTATGGAATTTGACCCTGAAACCAACTCAGAAGTTGCAACAGGTATTCCAAATATAACACCTTCATTCGCAATTGCTGAGTATGAAAACGCTGTATCCTTTAACGGGTATGACGCTATCAAGATTGACTATACAGCTAAGTCCCCTGAGGCTTGCTATGGTGTGCTTGTAGTTCTTCACGGCTGGGAAGACAACAGCACAGGTTGGATGGAAAAATTCTATGCTATTGAAGAAAATGGTTCAATTGTAATTGACCTTTCCTCTATGCAGGATAAGGTTTTCCACAACATTTATGTAGGTCCTGTTGCTCCTGCAAATTCAAAAATCGGTGATACATTTACTCCTGGATTTGCAGTAACAAGCGCAAAGATGGTTACTTCCTATGATGGAAGCTTCACAAACGAAATTGCTAAGCCTGTTCCTGATGAGCCTACAACAGAGCCTGAGACACCAACAACAAGCTACACGGTAAAAACAACACCAACAGAAAACGGTACAGTTTCCGTCGATAAGGCAGCAGCTGCT
>JAFTWI010000201.1 GCA_017465345.1 Oscillospiraceae bacterium | reverse complement strand
GGTTTACCCTGTCACCGTTGAGTATGGAATGAGGTATTTCCGAAAGCCCCTCGATAAGCCTGTCACGCATTTTTGCAAGCTTCACGCTGCTGTCAATGTTTGCAGCAGCTTCCTCAAAAGCTGCTGCCATACCCATTATCGCAGGGATATTTTCCGTACCTCCACGCTTACCTCGCTCCTGTGCGCCGCCCTCGATTAAGTTTGTCAGCACGATACCCTTTCTTGCGTAAAGCACGCCAACACCTTTAGGCCCGTGGAATTTGTGTGCCGAAAGGGACAGCATATCAATGTTCTGCTCTTTTACATCAATGTGCAGATGTCCTGCCGCCTGAACAGCGTCAGTATGAAAAATTACGCCGTGCTTTTTGCAGACCCCGCCGATTTCCTTAATAGGCTGAACCGAGCCAATTTCGTTGTTTGCATACATAACCGTCACAAGACAGGTATCCTCACGAATTGCGTTTTCGACCTGTTTGGGAGTAACCATGCCGTTTTCGTGAACGTCAAGAAGAGTAACCTCAAAGCCCTCCTTTTCAAGCCTGTTCAGAGTGTGGAGAACAGCGTGGTGCTCGAAAGCTGTGGAAATGATATGCTTCTTTCCTTTCTTTTCACCAAGCCGTGCCGCCGAAACGATTGCCTGATTGTCAGCCTCGCTTCCACCCGAGGTAAATGTAATTTCCCTCGCCTCACAGCCAAGAAGCTTTGCAACACGTTCCCTTGCTTCAAAGAGCGCCTCGTTCGCCTCCTGACCCACGGAATGCAGGCTTGAAGGGTTGCCGTAAACCTTGTCCATATATGGGAGCATAGCTTCAATTGCCGCCCTGCTCATTTTGGTTGTTGCCGCATTATCAGCGTAAATCTGCATTAACATAACTTCCTTTCAGACAAACACCGCCGCCTAAAAAAGACAGCGGTGTAATTTTTATTCAGCAAAAAGCGGTGTAGAAAGATATCTGTCGCCCGTATCGGGAAGAAGCACAACAATATTCTTGCCCTCGTTTTCGGGACGTTTCGCAAGCTCGATTGCCGCATAAGCCGCCGCACCCGAAGAAATTCCCACAAGCACGCCCTCGTTTCTGCCGATGAGTCTGCCTGTTTCAAAAGCGTCCTCGTTGGAAACGGGAATAATTTCATCGTAAATCTGCGTGTTCAGCACCTCGGGTACAAACCCTGCGCCGATACCCTGGATTTTGTGAGGACCTGCAACGCCTGTTGAAAGCACCGCCGAAGCCGCAGGCTCAACCGCTACGATTTTTACGTCGGGATTTTTAGACTTTAGATATTCGCCCACGCCTGTTACAGTGCCGCCAGTGCCTACACCTGCAACAAAGATATCAACCTTTCCGTCGGTATCCTCCCATATCTCGGGACCCGTGGTTTCAACGTGTGCCTTAGGGTTGGCAGGGTTTGTGAACTGCGACGGGATAAAGCTGTTGGGAATTTCCTTTGCAAGCTCCTCAGCCTTTGCGATTGCACCCTTCATTCCCTTTGCGCCCTCGGTAAGAACAAGCTCTGCACCATAAGCCTTCATAAGCTGTCTGCGCTCAACGGACATTGTTTCGGGCATTACAATGATAATTCTGTAGCCTCTTGCCGCCGCAACAGCCGCAAGTCCTATGCCCGTGTTGCCCGAGGTCGGCTCAATTATTACAGAGTCAGGCTTCAGCGTGCCGATTGCCTCTGCGTCGTCAATCATTGCCTTTGCAATTCTGTCCTTGACGGAGCCTGCTGGGTTGAAATATTCAAGCTTTGCAAGAAGCTTTGCCTTGAGTCCGAGATTTTTTTCGATATGTGCAAGCTCAAGTAGTGGTGTCTTGCCAATAAGCTGGTCAGATGATGTATATATTTTAGACATAATAATCACTCCTTTACGGTCGCAAATCCGTTTTCAAGGTCTGCGATAATATCGTCAATATGCTCCGTACCGATTGAAAGACGAATTGTATTCGGCTTGATGTCCTGTTCTGCAAGTTCATCTTCTGTAAGCTGGCTGTGGGTGGTTGTTGCAGGGTGAATTACAAGGCTCTTTGAGTCGGCAACATTTGCAAGAAGCGAGAAGATTTTAAGGTTGTCGATAAACTTGTGTGCCTCTTTTACGCCGCCCTTGATTTCAAATGTGAAAATTGAACCGCCGCCGTTGGGGAAGTATTTCTCATAAAGTGCGTGGTCGGGGTGGTCAGCAAGTGACGGGTGATTTACCTTTTCAACCTGAGGATGATTTTTCAGGAACGCAACAACCTTCTTTGTGTTCTCAGCGTGTCTGTCAAGACGGAGAGAAAGGGTCTCTACACCCTGTAAAAGCAAAAATGCGTTGAATGGAGAAATTGTTGCGCCTGTGTCACGGAGCAAAATTGCTCTGATGTAGGTCACGAATGCTGCCGCACCAACTGCCTTTGTAAAGGATACGCCGTGATAGCTTGGGTTAGGAGCAGCAATTGCAGGATAATTTCTGCTTGCTTCCCAGTCAAACTTGCCTGAGTCAACGATAATACCGCCGAGGGTCGTGCCGTGACCGCCGATGAATTTTGTTGCCGAGTGCACAACGATATCAGCACCGTGTTCAATGGGGCGGATAAGATAAGGAGTGCCGAAAGTATTGTCAACAACAAGTGGCAGACCGTGCTTGTGAGCAAGCTCGGCAAGAGCGTCAATGTCTGGAATATCGCTGTTAGGATTGCCGAGTGTTTCGATGTAGATTGCTCTTGTGTTTTCCTTGATTGCCGCTCCAACCTCTGCAAGGTCGTGGATATTCACAAAGCTTGCTGTGATTCCGAAGTTGGGGAGAGTATGGGCGAGAAGGTTGTAGCTTCCGCCGTAGATTGACTTCTGCGCAACAATGTGACCGCCGTTCTGTGCGAGTGCCTGAATTGTGTAAGTGATTGCCGCCGCACCCGAAGCAAGTGCCAAAGCCGCAACGCCGCCCTCGAGAGCCGCAATACGTTTTTCGAGAACATCCTGAGTAGAGTTTGTGAGTCTGCCGTAAATATTGCCTGCATCAGCTAAACCGAAGCGAGCGGCAGCGTGCTCGCAGTTGTGGAAAACGTAGGATGTTGTCTGATAAATCGGTACTGCACGGGAATCGGTTGCAGGGTCGGGAGTTTCCTGACCAACGTGAAGCTGTAATGTTTCAAATTTATAGTTTGCCATAATTATATTTCCTTTCGTGATTAAAATGTGGTTTGTGTGCGTGTAAAATCAACAGCGCCACATTCGGCCGAAACGGAAATTAGCTCTTAAAAGCTGTTCAAAAATAAATGTCATAATATCACCTGATTTTTATTCCTACCTGTTTAGTAGGTTAATGCTATTATATCGCTATTTACCTACTTTGTCAATAGGTATTTTAAAATATTTTCAAAAAAACTGCCATACATTGTACGGCAGTTCTGATTCAGTTTATTATTCAGTTACAGCTTCTTTCATCGTCTTTACATACTCTCCCACAACCTCAGCAGAGCTTTTACCATACTTCTCAATCAGCTTGATAATTGCCGAACCGACGATTGCGCCATCTGAAACTGCCGCCATTTTTTTTGCTTGTTCGGGAGTGGAAATTCCGAAACCGATTGCACAGGGAATATCCGTATTTTCACGGACAACCTTTACAATAGAGGCAAGGTCAGTTGTAATCTCGCTTCTTGTTCCCGTTACGCCAAGGCTTGAAACAATGTATAGAAACCCTTCAGCTTCTCCTGCAATCATTGCAATACGTTCTTTTGATGTAGGTGCAATAAGTGAAATAAGGTCTACGCTATATTTACTGCAAATTGGCTGAAATTCTGCCTTTTCCTCAAAGGGCAGGTCCGGAAGAATAATTCCGTCAATTCCGATTTCGGCACAAGTAGAAATGAAATTTTCCACACCGTAGGAAAATACCACATTCGCGTATGTCATAAATACAAGCGGAATTGTTATATTCCTTCTCAAATCACGCACAAAATCAAATATTTTATCTGTTGTTACACCGCCTGCAATGGCACGGATATTCGCTCCTTGAATAACAGGACCTTCCGCTGTCGGGTCTGAAAACGGGATTCCGAGTTCAATTAAATCCGCACCGTTTTTCACCGCTTCACGTACTATTTTTTCTGTTGTTTCAAGGTCAGGGTCGCCGCAGGTTATAAACGGAATGAACGCCTTGCCGTTTTCAAATGCCTTTCTGATGTTACTCATAAATATCCTCCCCTCTGTAGCGTGCAATCGCCGCACAGTCCTTATCACCTCTGCCTGAGACAGTGATTACTATAATTTT
>JAFTWI010000200.1 GCA_017465345.1 Oscillospiraceae bacterium | reverse complement strand
CTATGAGGCTGCAAAGAAAATCATTGACGAGTGCGGCTTCTCAATTGCTGACCTGAAGGGCAACAAGCTTGCTGAAATCCCAGCAGCTGCTGAGAAAATCGGTGTTGCAAAGATTGCCGAAACAGCCGGTATCGGTGTGCCGACTGTAAAGGATATCGTCAAGGAACTTGCAAAGCCGGGACGTGACCCTCGTGACGAGCTTCCACCACCACTTCTCAGAAGCGGCGACGTTATGAAAATCAAGGATTTGAAGCCGGGCATGGAGCTTGTTGGTACAGTCCGTAACGTTATCGACTTCGGCTGCTTCGTTGATATCGGTGTACACGAGGACGGTCTGGTGCATATTTCACAGATTTGTGACCGCTATATCAAGCATCCTCTTGAAGCCGTAAAGGTAAACGAGGTTGTCAAGGTGCGTGTCCTTGATGTTGACGTGAAGAGAAAGAGAATTTCTCTTACAATGAAGCTGAATGAGAAAAAAGATTCTGCGAAATAATTAAAACAGAACGCTGAAAATGCATTGCCTTTGTAACAATTGACGGACAACATTTTCAGCGTTTTTCTTTGGCAAATTCTGTTTGTGGATAATGCTTGAAATTGTGGCTTGCGGGTGTTGTTTAAGTTGTTGAAAATAAATAAATTTGAACAAAATATTTCCGCCAAGGTAAAGTTTGCCGAATGTTTGACAGGGGAGTATAATACAGACATACCAAACGAAAGGGAGTCTTTATTATGACCGCAACAGCAAAAAAACGTCAGAATTTATACCGTATAGTAGCCGTTGGACTTATGGCGGCACTTGTTTATATCGGCAACTTTATGCAGATTAAATTTGCCAACGATGCCCGTGTACATCTCGGCAACTCAATGTGTCTGCTTGCAGGTCTGCTTTTCGGCGGACTCAATGGCGGTCTTGCGTCAGGTATCGGCGGTGCGCTTTATGATTTGTTTGACCCCGTTTATATTACCTCCGCACCGTTTACTTTCCTGTCAAAATTTTCAATGGGATTTGTTGCAGGTAAGCTCAACCGCACAGGTATGAAAAATGAGTTTGTAAGAGCACTTATCGCCGCAATCTGCGGTCAGGTTACATATATCGTGCTTTACCTCGGAAAGAATTTTATTGAACAGCTTATCCTCGGCAACCCTATGGAAACAGCAATGGGTGTTATGGGAACAAAGGCTGTAACCTCCTGTATTAACGGCGGACTGGCAGTTGTGATTTCCATACCGCTTTATTTTGCAATCCGCAAGGCATTGCTTGCAACGGGTTTCAGAACGCTTGTTGATAATAAGGTTACGGAAGTAAGTGAATAAATCTACAAAAGCAAATCCAGAGAAGAATTTATATCTTCTCTGGATTTTTATAATTATCTCAGTGATAGATTAACATTCAGATAAACCAAAATGTTTTTCTACTTTTTCAATAGTTTCCTCAACTGTACTTGCGGATGTTCTTTCAAGCCAAAAGTAATCACTTTCTTTTATATCGCTGTAGTGTTTTTCGTTAAGACTTTTTAAAGTTGCATTACACGTTTCTTTTGCTTTTTCAACATCGGATGCACTATGTATAAAATCACAAAAGCCTTGATGGTCAGGACGATTGCAATAATCATCGATTATATTGGAAGGCTCCTTTATTAAAAAAACAATTCGAGAAGGTTCCGTAATGGTTTCAGCTTGTTCCATAGTTAAATGGCAATCACATAATACAATTTGATTTTGAGAAAGACGTATCAAATCCAATATTACAAAGTCTAATTGCTCTCTTGTATTATCAAGCAGCCACTTTTTATATTCATCAACGGTACGTCCGAAAAATTCATCAGCATTTTTAAATGTTTTATTCATTGCTGGTTGAAAAATTGCATTTGAAGCTTTTTTATGATTTGCAAATTGCTCATCAATATCATAAACCAAAAAATTATGCCTTTTTGCTAACTCTCGTGAAATAGTTGTCTTTCCTCCACAAGGTGTTCCTGTTATGAAATAAACATTTCTTAAAAATTCTTTAATTACATTATCTTGAAATATCATTACAAAATCTCCTTATATTAAATAGTTATCAGTATTTTGTTTGTACATAAAACTATCTAATATAGTTCTATGTACTTTAGATATTTCTTAATCTTAAACACCCTGTCATATACGTCACCTCCAATTTCATATTATTACTAATTTAGTATAGCAAACATATAATAAAAAGTCAATTCCATAATAACAAAGCCACTTTTAATATCAAAAGTGGCTTTGTAATATTATATAGTTATTGCGTTATTACGCCGCATCCTCAAAAATTGAGCAAACCTCAGAAGTTGCCTTTATACCCGTTGCACCATTAATAAGATTTTCGCCCCAGTCAGGAGAAAGCACAGAGCCATCCCATTCGTTGGCAATGTCGAGATATTCAACACCGCCGCCGTTGCCTTTCCAGCTCCAGCCCATATAACCGATGTTGTTGTCTGTGCAGTACTGCATGATGTAAGCCTCGTCAACGTCACCGTCGGAGTGGTTGTAGCCAAACTCGCCAACGATAATGCAGAGCCCCTGGTCGGTTGCACCCTTGATTGCGGCTTCGATTGTGTCGCTGTTCTTGCCAGCCGCACCGTACATATGCACGGAGAACATTGTGTTTCTGTCAGGGTCGGACTCAAAAACCTCCATGCCGTAGTCCTGAACGCACTTTGCGTACTGTCCCCAGCCTGCAGAGTCAACCATAATTGTGTTCTTTATTCCTGCCTCACGGAGTTTCGGAATAGCCTGTGTGTAACCGTCACGCCAGATTGTGCTGTCCCACTTGCCGACCCATTCATTGGCAATGTTGAGAATGCAGTAAGCTTCTGTTCCTGCAAGTACATCCTTCATTTCAATCCAGAAATCAGTAACCTTCATAAGGTCGTCAATGCTGTCGCTGCCCGTAATACAGTGTACCTCAACAACAGCAATCATATCACGTTCCTTTGCGTTATTGATGACACGGGCAAGCTCCTTCATATTTGTCTTTCCGTACTGAACACCGCTGCCCAAAACAATTCTGATGCTGTTTGAGCCTGTTTCGGCAATAGCGTCATAAGCCGTTTCAAGCTGGTCCTTGAACCAAGCGTGCGGGTGGTTGATACCACGGATTACAAACTCGTTTCCGTTTGCGTCAAGAAGTTTTGTTCCGTCAACCTTGAAGCCTGCACCCTCAGGGAGTAAGTCCTCAGGCTCAGCGGCGGTTGTTGCTTCAGTTGTGGTTGTAGCTTTTGTTTCCGTTTCAGCACCGCCATCAGAGCAGGCTGTCACAGAAATTGCCATAAAAGCGGCAAGTGCAATTGCAAGTAATTTCTTCTTCATTGTAACAGTCCTTTCGATAAAATTTCTTTATTATTATACAGTAACGGAAATCCCTTTTCAAGCCGTAAAGTATACTTTGTATAACGTATTTTACGTTTGGTAAAAAAGTTTCCCGATTTTTATGCAGATTAATGATTGCCGTGTGGTACGGCTTTCCAGCGGATTAAATCCACATCATCATCAACAGTTATTTCTATATCCTCCTTTGTAACTTCTATACGCATATCCGTCCCATCGGTTTTGCAGGAAATTTCAAGATAAAAACTCCAAGGGAGATTTTTCTCGAATGACTCTGAAACATTAATGTTGTGACTGCGTTCTGCAATTTGAGAATGGTATATGGATTCACAGCAGAAATAAAGACGGTTATTTTCATAAGCTGTCATCTTTATTTCAAACATTTCGCGGTACTCATCAACGGGAAGCCCGCCAAAATCACATATAAGCTGAAAAGCCGCCTTGTGAAGCTTTGCAGAGAAAAATCTCTTTTTCTTGGCGGTGTTCGTGTCAAGAATCCAGGTGTGGGAAAGCGCCTGATAAATTACGGTTTCATCATTGAGAAAATAGTGACGTCTGATGTCAATATGCGGATTTACAACCTTGTCATTTTTTCTGTCGTACCACATAAAATAGTTTTCATTGTGAGTCCAGTGGATAAAGAAAATTCTTTTCTCTGTAATGCGCAGATTAATACCGTTTTTCTTTATTCCAGAGTGCTTGAAAAGAACCTTGCTTTCGTCCGTAACGGTATCTATCACGGCAACCTTGTTTCCTGTATTGATGTAGAGGTCTGTGCCGTCAAAGCATAAATCGCCGTAGCATTCGCCCTTGTATATCAGCTTATGCTCGCCCGTGCTAAGACAGCCAAGATAAATCTGTGCATTTTTGGTAAGCTTGTAATCCTCGCCGTTAGGAGCAAACTCCTGCACATACCACGCAACCATATCCTCGCCGAGAGCAATATCCTGAATACTTGTATGCTTCTCGATTTTCACCTCAGGGTCACGGCTGGACCAATGTCTGCCGCCTGCACTCAGTCCCCACCCCAGAAGCGATGGACGGGGAGCTTCGGCGTGTGCTTCAAAGGAATAACTTTTCCCGTCAATGTCCATAATCAGCATACCGTTTTCAACCTTGCAATTCATAATTATCCTCCTTCAAGTCAGCAAATTTTATAATTTCAGGCTGCTTTGCCAGATGTTCACCGATAATCTTTTCCATCCACACCATATCGTACCAACGGTTGTATTTGTAGCCGCACTGCTTAAACGTGCCGACAAGGCGGTAACCCATACGCTGGTGGAATTTCACGCTGTCATTGGTGAGATACTCGTCCTCGGTTTCGGTGCAGGCAATACACGCATAAAGGTTTGTGATTCCCTGCTTTTTCAGCAGGCGTTCCAGCTCAGTATAGAGAATTTTTCCAACACCGCTCCGACGGTGTTCTTTTTTTATGTAAATGGTAACCTCAACATCGTAGTCATAAGCTGCACGAGCCTTGAACACACCTGCGTAAGCATAGCCGATAATTTCATCGTTTTCCACAGCAGCAATGTAGGGGTATTTTTCAAGTATGCTTTCAATACGCTGTTTGAACTCGTCAGCTGTCGGGACGTCATACTCAAATGTGATAGCGGTTTTTGTTACATATGGTGTGTATATTTTCAGAAGTTCCTCCGTGTCATTTACGGTAACGGGTCGGATTATAACGGACATTGTATCAGCTCCATTAACAAAGTGGTGTTTTTGAAATTATACCATATCGTCAGGCTGAAATCAACTTTGTTTCCGAAAACTATTGAAAAGAATTTGCAGATGTGATATAATATATGGGTTAGTGTGGATAAGTGTTTCCGCGAAAAGTAAAATAAAAGGGAGAGTATTATAATGAAAAAGTTTTTTAATGAGTTCAAGGAATTTGCGATGAGAGGCAACGTTCTCGATATGGCTGTCGGTGTTATTATCGGTGCTGCTTTCAAGGCTATCATCGACTCTGTTGTAAACGACCTTATTTCCCCGATTATCGGCATCATCTTCAAGAAGGATTTCAGCCAGCTGGCTATCGAAATCGGCAAGAAGACACTTGAAGACGGTACAGTTGAAAGCGTTGCTATCAAGTACGGCGCATTTATCACAGCTGTAATCAACTTCCTCATCGTCGCTTTCGTTCTTTTCCTTATCGTAAAGACAGCAAATACAGCTACCAAGCTTGTTAAGAAGCCTGAAGCACCAAAGGCTCCTACAACAAAGAAGTGCCCATACTGTACTTCTGAAATTGCTATCGAAGCAACACGCTGCCCACACTGTACTTCCGAACTTGAGGTTGAAGAAAAGGAAGAGGTCAAGGCATAATGAAAATTGCTATTCTTGAAGCAAAAACCGTATCAAGGGGCGATGTGTCCTTTGATGAAATTTATAAGCTTGGCGAGGTAAGGGAATTCCCGCTGACTCCCGTGGACAAGATTGTGGAGAACGTGGGCGACGCTGAAATTGTGCTCTGCAACAAGACACCGTTTACAGCTGATGTGCTTCGTTCCTGCCCAAATCTGAAATACATAGGTTTGTGCGCAACAGGCTATAACAATGTTGATATCAAAACCTGCAATGAGTTAGGAATAACAGTATGCAACGTTCCAGCCTACTCAACAGCAGCGGTTGCTCAGCTTGTTTTCTCGTTCATTCTTCACTTTGCAAGCCGTACTTCCGCCTACAATAAATTTGTGCGTAACGGCGGCTGGATCAAGTCGGAAACCTTCTCAGACTTTCTGTATCCTATTCAGGAGCTTGCGGGCAAGACTATCGGTATTATCGGTTATGGCTCAATCGGACGCAAGGTTGCTCACATTGCGCAGGCGTTCAATATGAATGTTATCGTAAACACCCGTACAGCAAAGCAGGACGGCTCCGTGAAATTTGTCGGACTTAAAGAGCTTTTCAGTGAGGCTGACGTGATTACTGCGCATTGTCCTCTTACTGAGGAAACGTTGGGACTCATCAACAAGGAAACGCTCAGCTATTGTAAGCCTTCCTGCGTGATAATCAACACAAGCCGCGGTCCCGTTGTGAATGAGCAGGACCTTGCTGACGCACTGAATAACGGTACTATTGCAGGTGCGGCACTGGACGTTCTCTGTCAGGAGCCTATGTCTGAGGATTGCCCGCTTATCGGTGCAAAGAACTGCATTATTACACCTCATATTGCCTGGGCACCTCTTGAAACAAGAGAACGTCTTGTTAAGGTTGTTGCTGAAAACGTAAAGGCATTTATTGAGGGCTATCCTATAAATACAGTAAATTAAGAAGGTATTATTATGTTCAATATCGACGATAAAAAAAGAATTGTAATCAAGGTTGGCACGTCAACCCTCACACATAAAACAGGCAGACTCAATATCCGCCGTATGGAGCGCTTTGTAAAGGTGCTTGCAGACCTGCAGAACAGCGGCAAGGAAATTGTCCTCGTATCTTCAGGTGCTATCGGTCTGGGTATGTCAAAAATGGGACTTTCCGAACGTCCTAAGGATACTCCTATGAAGCAGGCTTGTGCGGCTGTTGGTCAGTGTGAACTTATGTACATCTATGACAAGCTTTTCGGTGAGTACAACCTCAATGTTGCGCAGATTCTTCTTACAAAGTACATAATCGATACACCTCGTAAGAATAACGTTGAGAACACAGTTGAGAAGCTTATCAGCAACAACGTTATCCCTGTCGTAAACGAAAATGACACTGTTGCTATTGACGAGTTGGAGCTTGAACTGGGTGAAAACGACAGCCTTGCTGCTCTTGTTGCAATCATGAGCCACTCTGATATGCTGGTTATCCTTTCCGATATCGATGGACTTTTCGATGGCAATCCTAAGGATAATCCCGATGCTAAGCTTATCCCTGTTGTCAACGAGATTACAGACGAAATCCGTGGACTTGCCGGCGGTGCAGGCTCAGGTCTTGGCACAGGCGGTATGATTACCAAAATCCACGCCGCTGAAATCGCAATGGGCGCAGGAATTGATATGGCAATCCTTAACGGCAGAAATCCGTCTGTACTGTACGATTTGTTCGACGGAAAAGATGTCGGTACGATTTTTACAAGCAAGTAACGGAGGTGCGTTATGAACTATATTGAAACTCTCGGTGCAAAAGCTAAGGCTTCAGAAAAGGCTCTGCGCTGTGCTTCTACAGAACTGAAAAACAAGGCTCTTGCTGCAATAGCAAAGGCACTTTGCGACAATACTGATAAAATTCTTGCGGCTAACGCAATTGATATCGAAAAGGCTGACGAAAACGGTGTTTCCGTTGTAATGCAGGACAGACTCCGTCTTACAGAGGAACGCGTAAAGGCTATCGCTGATGATATCGGCAACGTTATCAAGCTTGACGACCCTGTGGGCACAACAGACAGCGGTTCTGTACGTCCTAATGGTATGAGAATTACAAAAATCCGTGTTCCTCTCGGCGTAATCGGAATTATCTATGAGTCACGTCCTAACGTTACGGTTGATGCCGCTGTGCTTTGCCTTAAGACAGGCAACGTGGTTATTCTCCGTGGCGGCAAGGAGGCTTACAACTCCAACAAGTGCCTCTGCGAAATTATGCGTGGAGCAATTGCTGAGGTGGGTCTGCCAGAGGACGCTGTTCAGTTTGTGGACGATACAACAAGAGAGGTTACTACTCAGATGATGAAGTGCAGTAACTATCTTGATGTGCTTATTCCACGAGGCGGCGGTGGACTTATCCGTGCGGTAAAGGAAAACGCAACAGTTCCTGTAATCGAAACAGGTGTGGGTAATTGCCACGTTTTTGTTGACGAAACTGCTGATATCGAAATGGCTGTAAATATTGTTGACAACGGAAAGACTCAGCGTCCATCCGTATGCAACGCTATTGAGTCCCTGCTTGTTCATGAGAACATCGCTGAAAAGGCTCTCCCAGCAATCAAGGCACGTCTTGACGGTCACAATGTTGAAATCCGCGGCTGTGAAAAGACAGCAGCAATTCTCGGTGATTGTGTTGTTCCCGCAACCGAGGAGGACTACGCAACTGAGTTCCTCAACTACATAATCTCCGTGAAGGTTGTTTCCGATATTGACGAGGCAATCGACCATATCAACAAGTATACAACAGGTCACAGCGAATGTATTGTTACAAACAGTCTTTCAAATGCTGACCGTTTCAGAAATGAAATAGATGCTGCGGCTGTTTATGTGAACGTTTCTACACGCTTTACAGACGGCGGTATGTTCGGCTTCGGCGCAGAAATAGGTATCTCCACACAGAAGCTTCACGCAAGAGGACCTATGGGACTGCGTGAGCTGACTTCGATGAAATATCTTATCGACGGCAACGGACAAATCCGCTGATTAATGAGGAAAAGAATATGAGTGAAGATAAAAAGGACTTTTTTGATTACGACAATTACATAAAAAGCAACAAAAACAAAAAGAAGAAAAAATCCGCTGCACAGAAAAAGAATTCTGAGGCTGAGGACAAGCCGAGAAAAAAGCAGGATAAGGAGTCTATTGACAACATCAAGCGTATGTTTGATGAGGCTCTGGACGAAAACCGTGAGGAGCTTTCCGAGCTTACGGAAGCGCCTGTCGAGCCGGAAATGCCTGAGTCAAATCCTGAGGGGTTCCGCAGAAAGCTTTATATGCTATTTGGTGTGGTAATTACAATTCTTGCTATTGTCGGTCTGGTTTCCACAATCGGTTTTGCTGTTGACAAGGTAAAGGCTTTTGCGGATAACACCCAGCAAAAGAATGAGTTTGCAAAGTTTGTTTACCCAATTGTAATTTGCGACCCAGCTCCTTTTAATCAGACCATCAAGCTAAGAAGTGATACGATGATTACAGCGGCGCTTTGGGACGTTATTCTTTACGAGGACAAGACAAAGTACGAAACAGAATTTGATATGATTATCGTGCCCGAGGTTGATGTTGAACAGCATTGCACAAAGCTTTTCGGCACTGGTCTGAGCGTTGAGCATCAGTCTGTTCTCGGCGCTGATATCCAGTTCTATTATGATGAAACAATCAAGTCCTATCGTGTTCCGTCCAACCCGAAATTCTTTACATATTCTCCTTACGTTGAGGAAATTACACGTGTAGGCGAAAGATATACCTTGCTTGTTGGGTATGTTTCTCCGACTCCTGCGTGGCTCACGCTTGACGAAAATGACGAGCCTGTTTCTGATAAGTATATGGAGTACATCGTTTCCAAGCGTGGCGATGAAATGACACTTGTTGCAATTCAGGAATCAAGCAAGAAGGGTCAGGCATACTACGACCACTATGGTATTGAAGAGGGGCAGGAATAATGACCAAGACCAATGCTATGCGTCTGCTTGAGGCAGCAAAGATACCGTTCCGTACAGCTGAATATGAGGTGGACGAGAATGACTTGTCTGGTATGCACGTTGCAAATCAGCTTGGTCAGCCTCCCGAGCAGGTGTTCAAAACGCTGGTGCTGAAAGGGGAAAGGACAGGCTATTTTGTGTGTTGTATCCCTGTAAATGAGGAGCTTGACCTGAAAAAAGCCGCAAAAGCGGCAGGAGACAAGAAATGTGAAATGCTCCACGTAAAGGACTTGCTTGGCGTGACAGGCTACATAAGAGGCGGTTGTTCACCTGTGGGAATGAAAAAGAAGTTCCCGACTTTCTTTGATGAAACAGCGGAGCTTTTTGATGAAATTGCAGTAAGTGCAGGTGTGCGTGGTGCACAGATTATTGCTGAGCCTATGGCACTTTGCGGATATGTTGAAGCGAAATTACTTGACCTTACGGTCAGAAAGGAATATTGATATGATAAGCGAAATCAGAGATGTAAACCTTTGGGAAAGCGGCGAAACCAAAATTCAGTGGGTAAAGGCAAATATGCCCCTTCTCCGCAGCATAGAAGAAGAATTTTCCGCTACAAAGCCATTTGCGGGCATAAAGGTTGCACTTTCCGTGCACCTTGAAGCAAAGACAGCTTACCTTTGTAGAGTTCTTGCAGCAGGCGGTGCTGAAATGTACATCACAGGCAGTAACCCTCTTTCTACACAGGACGACGTTGCAGCTGCACTTGTTCACGGTGGTCTGAACGTTTTTGCGTGGTATGACGCAACTGAGGAGGATTATCACAGACATACATCAAAGGTAATCGAGGCAGGTCCTAACATCATCATTGATGACGGCGGCGACCTTGTTAACCTTATTCATAATGAATATCCCGAAAAGATTGCTGATGTAATCGGCGGCTGTGAGGAAACTACAACAGGTATTATCCGTCTTATTGCAATGGCTAAGGAGGATAAGCTGAAATTCCCTATGGTGCTGGTAAACAACGCTGACTGCAAGCACCTTTTCGATAACCGTTATGGTACAGGTCAGTCCGTATGGGACGGCATCAACCGTACAACAAACCTTATCGTTGCAGGCAAGAATGTTGTTGTTGCAGGCTATGGCTGGTGCGGTAAGGGTGTAGCAATGCGTGCAAAGGGTCTCGGTGCAGAGGTTATCGTAACTGAAATTGACCCGATTAAGGCTATGGAGGCTGTTATGGACGGCTTCAAGGTTATGAAGATGACAGAAGCTGCAAAGGTGGGCGATTTCTTTGTAACAGTAACAGGCTGCCGTGACGTAATCACTGAGGAAAGCTTCAAGGTTATGAAGGACGGCGCAATCTGCTGTAATGCAGGGCACTTTGATGTTGAGGTTGATGTTGCAACTCTCAAGAAGATTGCTGTTGAAACAAAGACAGCACGAAACAATATTCAGGGATACAAGCTGGAAAACGGCAAGTGGATTTACGTTATTGCTGAGGGCAGACTTGTAAACCTTGCAGCCGGTGACGGACATCCTGCTGAAATTATGGATATGTCCTTCGCAATTCAGGCACTTTCTGCACTTCACCTTGTAAAGAATAAGGGTACTTTCACAGAAAAGGTTATCGATGTACCTAAGTATATCGACAACGAGGTTGCTGAAAGAAAAATCCGTTTCTGGGGAATGGAAATTGATAAGCTTACTGATGTTCAGGAAGCTTATCTCAATAGCTGGGAAGCATAAGTTAAAACGGTGCAGAGTTTTCTGCACCGTTTTTTGTGTGCAATAGCTCTATAAAAGTTTCAGGTGGTACGGACATATTTGTGTAATTGTAATAATTGACTTTTCCTGTTATAAGATGTATACTTGTGTTAGTTGCTTAATACAGTAAGCAACTACACTTGACATATGCGATATTGTATGATATTATATGATGTATATTATGTAATAAACATTGGAAAGGATTTTGACTATGAAAGCTAAAAAGATTATTATTCCTGTTTCTATTATTGCGGGTGTAGCGGCAATCGGTGTTGCTGTAGCGGCACTCGGTAATGCTGCTTCGACAGTGGCATATGCTGATACAATAAAAATTCAGGAAAAGACAATTGAAAATAAAATTTCTGTCAGCGGTTCAATCGAAAGTGCTGAGGTTAAGAAGGTATATTCAAAACTGAATTATGCAGTGGAAAAGGTTAATGTTTCGGTTGGCGATGCTGTAAAGAAGGGTGATGTGCTTTGTACTATCAGTACTGAAGACCTTCAGCAGCAGATCCTTCAGCAGCAGACTACTATTGATAACAGCGGCGTAAGCGAAGAATACAGCCTTTCTGCAGCTGAGGAAAAATATAACAATGCACTCGAATCCTATGAAAAAGGTGAGAATGCTTCAGTAATGTCTGCGGAAAAGGCAGTGAAGCAGGCTGAAACTGCCTTGGAGACAGCTAAGCGTAAGGCTGAGGACGGAGTTGAATTTGATATTCCTGAGGCTGTTGAAAATGCTGACAGTCAGGTAAAATCAGCTAAGGAAGCTTATGAGAAAGCTGTTGAGAATTATGATGAGGCTGTTGCTGAGCTGAAGCCGACAAATCACCCGACTGCGGTTAAGAAAATATATGATGAACTAAATGAGCTTGAAGATCGTCTTGATGAGATTGAAAAGGGTATTCCTGTAGAACTCATCAATGCACAATCAAAATATCAGGAAGCAAAGAATGAAAGTGACCATATTCAGATGCTCCCTGAATTGTACACAAAAGCTGATGTAGAAATTATAGCTGAGGAACTTGCTGCTGCAAAGGCTAAGCTGGCAGAAATGCAGGCTAAGTATGACAGAACAAGTGTTACCGAGCAGATTAAAACATTAAAGACACAGTATGAAGACGCTTATGAGGGCCTTGAAGAAGCAGCTGAAGCGGCTGAAACTGCAATGAATAATGCAAAGACAGCTTATGAAAAGACATTGAAGGCTCTGGATAAAACCGAGCGTACAAATACAACAGCAGAAGATGATTACAACAAGGCTGTAAAGGACGCTGAAAAGGCACTCGAAGATGCAAAGAAAAACTATGAGCTTACAGTAAAGCAGGTTGAAAGTGAGCTTGCTTCTCTTAAAAAAGCAGCTGAACAGCAGAGAACTATTTCCGGACTTAATGACCCGCAGCTCATTATTCTTGAAAATCTCAAGAAAAACCTTGAATATGCAGTTGTAACAGCCCCATGTGACGGTGTTATTACTATGGTTAATGCAGAAGAGGGTGTAGCTGCAAACGGTGTAATGTTTGTCATTGAAGATCTCTCGTCGCTTAAAGTTTCAGCAAATGTTGGTGAGTATGACGTTCCTTACGTTTCAGAAGGAATGGAAGCAACAGTGAAATGTGATGCTGTTGCAGGTGTTGAATATGCAGGTAAGGTTTCGAGTGTTGCACCGACAGGCATTGCCGGAAATTCGGGAACAAGCTATGCAATTGAAGCTGATATAGACGGTGAGGACGGAAAAATTCTCGTTGGTATGACAGCAAAGCTTGCAATTATCAGCGATAAGCGTGAAAATGCGCTTACAATTACATATGATGCACTTACAACCGACGAAGACGGCAATGATGCTGTTTATATTGCTGAAAAGGACGAAAACGGTGTTTATCACGCTAAGCTTGTTACTGTTGAAATAGGTCTTGAAACAGACTATGAAATTGAAATTATTTCAAACGAAATTTCTGCAGGTATGTATGTACTTACAAACACAACAATGCTTTCTGACGGAGATGTTGTAGTTATTAATGAGAGTGAGACAGAGTCCGAGGTGGCAGAATGAGCAGACCAATAATTGATATGAGAGGAATTGTCAAAAGCTTCTATGTCGGCACTCCAAACGAGCTTGAAATTCTCCACGGACTTGATATAGTTGTTCCTGAGGGACAGTTCGTTTCAATTGTAGGTGCTTCAGGCTCAGGTAAGTCAACGCTGATGAACATTGTTGGTGCACTCGACAGACAGACGGGCGGACAGTATATCCTCGATGGAATTGATGTTTCGAGATTGGAGGACGCTGACCTTTCAGGTATCCGTAACAAGAAAATCGGCTTCGTATTCCAGACATTCAATCTTATCGCAAGAACCTCTGCTCTTAAAAATGTTGAGCTTCCTATGCTTTATGCGGGTGTGCCTGCAAAAGAGCGTACAAAGCATGCAAAGGAGCTTCTTGAAATAGTTGAAATGTCAGACCGAGAAAAGCATATGCCTAACGAGCTTTCAGGCGGTCAGAAACAGAGAATTGCTATTGCCCGTGCAATGGCAAACGACCCTGCTATAATCCTTGCCGACGAGCCTACAGGTGCTCTTGATTCAAAGACAGGACGTCTCGTAATGGACATCTTTCATAAGCTTCACAAGGAGCAGGGCAAGACAATCGTGCTTATCACACATAACCCTGAGCTTGCAGAAGAAACAGACAGAATTATCACACTTTCCGACGGTAACATCGTAAGCGACGTGCTGAAGAATAAACCTGGAGAAGCAAAGGAGGCAGCAGAATGAATTTCATCGAAAATGTAAAGCTTGCCTTTGCCTCCCTTAAAGCAAATAAAATGCGTGCCCTGCTGACAATGCTCGGTATCATCATCGGTATCAGCTCCGTAATTATGATCAACACAATGGGCAGCATTATGGAAAACAGCGTAAACGACATCTTCGACTCGCAGGGTGGTGCAAGCCTTGTTGGTTTCCAGATTACTCTCAAGCCAAACCCTGTAAGAGATTACTATACCTCAAATGACCTTATGACAGAGGATATGATTTACAACGTTGCCGAACGATTTTCAGATGACGTTGATGCGTTGTCGCTTGTCTACGGTACGGACAGTGCAACGACAAGATTCAAGCGTGAAAAGCTTGACCTTGTGGTATATTCAATCAGCCCTGGCTATCTCAAGCAGAGTATGACAGGCGTAATCAAGGGCAGATATATTTCCGACAAGGACATTACAAAGCACGGCAAGGTCTGCGTAATCAGTGACAAGCAGGCTATAAAGCTTTACGGCAGCCTTGACAATGCAATCGGTCAGACATTAAGCATAGATATGTATAACCAAAGCTACGATTTCACCGTTGTAGGTATCTATGAATATCAGCTCACAGGTATGATGAGTGCTATGGTAAATATGATGGGTGAGGATTGGAACAACGAAGTTTATATTCCTTATACAACAATGGCAGAAATCCAGGGCGACAGCGACCCGTTATTCTTCTACTTCTATGTCAACATCAAGGACGGCGTAAACGCAACAAAGTTTGCTGAAGAAGTAAAGGACTATATGAACAACCGCTTCTACCGCAACAATGACAGTATCGAGGTTTACTACGCAACAGCTGAACAGCAGATGGAAATGATGGGAGAAATCCTCGGACTTGTATCTATGGTAATTTCCGTAATCGCAGGTATTTCACTCGTAGTAGGCGGTATCGGTGTAATGAATATCATGCTGGTTTCTGTAACAGAGCGTACACGTGAAATCGGTGTAAGAAAGGCACTTGGTGCACCTAACTCCGCAATCCGTACACAGTTCATCATCGAGTCTGTAATCATCTGCCTTATTGGTGGTGCAATCGGTATCGTGTCAGGTATCCTCCTCGGCAACCTTGTGGGTCTGCTTATGGACGCAACAGCAACACCTTCCATCGGAGCAATTCTCCTTGCAGTAACATTCTCAATGGCAATCGGTGTGTTCTTCGGCTTCTATCCTGCAAACCGTGCAGCAAAGCTTGACCCGATTGAGGCGTTGAGATACGAATAATGATTTGAAAGAGTGGTAAATACAATGCTGAAAAAAGAAAAGTCAAAAAGCAGCACCGCAAGTCTGATAATAATATTCATTCTCGCCGCTGTACTTGCAATCTGTATCAGGCACATTGTCACTTCAAAAGACCGTGTCGAACAGCTTGAAGGCTATCTCGACAAGTATTACTACTCGCAGGAACATTTAGAGCTTGCAATGCAGGATACCCTCGGCGATATCTACGGCGACAACGCCGAGGCTAACTTTGACAACTACGTCTACAAGCTTATCCTTGACGACATCAACGAGCACGAGCCTGACGAAATTGCAAAATACAACACCATTTTCGTCATAGACAGAACAAAAGAAGTTACAGAGCAGCTCAGCGAATATCGCTCTGCAACGGTTACAGCCGAGGACGGCATCTGCACCGTGAAAATCAACGATTTTGTAATCGGTAAGACTTGGCGTGACTTAATCAAGCATAAGGAAACCCTTGAAACAAACCGTAAGTTCATCATTGACCTGCGTGGAAATTCAGGCGGACACACAGATGAACTTGTGGAAGTCCTCGGACTTTTCCACGAGGACGGAACCGTGGTTTACACGGATATTGCAGAAGAAATCACCGAGAAAAAGTGTATCGGTGACAAGATAATTGACTTTGACAAGATGATTTTCCTCTGCGATGAAAAAACTGCAAGCTCTGCCGAAGTAATGATTTTCAATATGAAAAGCGATTTTCCCGACAAGGTAAGCGTTGTTGGAAAGCAGACCTACGGCAAATACTATTCCTATGTTTTTGACGATTTTCCTGATGGCTATTCCTTTGCAATTGTTTCCTCACTTATGGGCAACAGCAAGGGCGAAACCTTTGACGGAAACGGAATTATCCCTGACATTGAAGCTGAGTGAGACGAATGTATGACGAAAGCAATTGAACTACTGAAAGGAGAATAAATATGAAGGCATCACTAAATGCAATCTGCGAAAGCTTTATCGCTTCAAGAGATACAATTAAAAAGGACTTTATGTGGGATAACGGATACATTATCCACGTTTGTGCGGCAAGTCTTGCAGCAAAGGGAGTTGCTGCTGATTCAGAAAAAATGGCGGAGTGCAAAAAGCTTGTGAATGACAAAACAGGTGTTTTCTCCAATTTCAGGGGCAACGTAAAGCTTCCTGTTATAACATACCTTGCGGCTTCGGAAAATCCTGAGGAAAAGCTTGATAAGGCTAAGAAGATTTATGATGTGATGAAAAATTTCTTCTTCGGCAGCGAATATCTTGCTTATGTTTCCCTCGTGCTTACAGATATGATTGACCTTGACAGGGCTGAGGAAATTGGTGCAAGAAGTATGCGTATCTATGATATGATGAGAAAGAAACACCCATTCCTGACAGGCAGCGAGGACAGCGTTTTTGCAGCACTTCTTGCATTTTCTGAAAAGTCCGATGAACAGCTTATAGAGAATATGGAAAGGGTTTACACAAACCTGAACAGAAAATTTGAAAGCAACGCTGCTCAGTCCGTTTCACACGTCCTCTCCCTTACAGACGGCAACGCTGATGCAAAATGCAAACGAGTTGAATTTCTCTGGGACAGCCTCAAAAACGCTGGCAGAAAGTACAGCAAATATTACGAAGTTGCCGCACTTGCCGCATTCTCACTTAACGAGTTTGATTTGAGTGAAGCGGTTGACGATATCCTTGAGGTTGATAAGTTCCTTGAACAGCAGAAGGGCTATGGTGTGTTCAGCATTGACAAGGGCACACGTCTTATGCACGCTGTAATGCTTGTTTCAGCAGATTACACAGGCGGCAGTACAGCTTCAAGCACAGCGGCTGTTGCAACAACTCTCGCAATGGTTGCGGCACAGCAGGCGGCAATGTGCGCAGTAATTGCTGCTTCAGCGGCATCAACAGCTGCAGCATCAAGCTCAAACTAAAGGGGTAACGCTATGGAATTGCTTAAAGAACTGGGCATAAGCGGCGGCACAGCAATTATCCTGCTTATCGTGTCATACTGGGTAATCAAGGGTGCGGTGAAGAACGCCGTTATTGAAGCCTTTGAGGAAATCACAGGCAAGGACACGCTGAAAAAGCTTCTCAAGGCAAAGTATATGAACGGGGAAGCGGCTGAACAGGACGAAGAAAAGGAAGTTGAAGAATAATGAGTAAGAAAAAAGATTGGATATGTCTTACTGTAAGCTTTCTTGGCAGTATGCTTGGTTTGTATGGCGTTATAGCATTCAATCAGTATGTGATGATGTCATTGCCGTTGGGAGTCAGAATGGTCAGCATGATAGCAGTTTACTGGCTGGCGGCTTTAATTCCTGTAGTTGCAATGCTTGTCTGCAAAGATAAGCTGTCAGATTACGGCTTTGTCAAAGACAAAATTGGTATGCAGATTATTGTCGGCATATTGATTGGTCTGGCAATGTCTGCCGTGCTGACTTTAATCCCGCATCTTTTAGGCTTCGGAGAGAATTTTGACACGGGAAAGCGGTATAAATACCTTTGGCAGTTTATCTATGAGTTTTTCTATTGTATAGTTGCAGTTGGCCTTACCGAGGAATTTGTATTCCGTGGGTTGATTTACAGCAAAATAAAGAACATTGCTCAGAAAGAGTGGGTAGCAATTCTCGCTTCATCACTCCTTTTCGGACTGTTTCATATATTCGGCGGCAACATATTTCAGATATTCACAACTGCATTTATTGGCTTTGTGTTCTGTATTTGCAGACTGAAAATCAAGAAGTGTTCGGTGTTGTCACTGATAATTGCACACGGTGTATATGACGCATTGATAACTGTATGGGCATCACTTTTATTGACGTAATAAATTTTTGATAAATGACCTGTGGAGTAACTTCTTCACAGGTTATATTTTTTGCTGCAACCAATAGTTGCTGTAACTAAATTTTAATTGACATTCTGTGCAATAAGAGGTATAATTTTATTATGTTAAAATGAGCAAATTATATCTTTTTAAATAGAAAGGCAGGGCAATATTATGTCAGAATTTTCAAGACGACTTCCCGT
>JAFTWI010000045.1 GCA_017465345.1 Oscillospiraceae bacterium | reverse complement strand
GTTTACGCACAGATGGTTGCAGGTAAGGACGCTAAGCGTTTCGGCGAAGCTAAGAACAGCTGGCTCACAGGTACAGCTTCCTGGAACTTCGTTGCAATTTCCCAGTATATCCTCGGTATCATTCCTGACTATGACGGTCTGAAGATTGACCCATCCATTCCAAAGGCTTGGGACGGTTACACAGTTTCCCGTTACTACCGCGGTGCTACATACAACATCAAGATTGAGAACCCTGACCACGTTTCCAAGGGTATCAAGTCTATCACAGTTGACGGCAAGGCTATCGAAGGCAATGTTCTTCCTAACTTTGACGGCGGCGTTCACGAAGTTGTTGCAGTAATGGGCTAATTCCATAAACAAAATTACGGACTCCGATTTTTCGGAGTCCGTTTTTGTATGTTGATTTAATTTTCGTAAGCTTCGACGCCTGCGCGGTAGAGGAGGGTTGAGATGTAGTAGGAGATTGAGTAGAGTATGATTGAAACAATCCACATCACTATGCAGATTTTATTCAGGTCGATTGAGGAGGTTACAAGTTCAAGCGAAAAATCTATGCCGTTGTGCTTGCGGAAGAAGTTCAGGTCGCCGAAAAGGAAGTAGATTGTTACGGCACAGAACAGCACAGCGAAGATATTGCCCTTTATCTGCATACCTCTCGACGTGCCGAAGCGTATCATAAAGGGAAGTTCAACTGCGTTGAGGTTGGTGTTCACCGCAACGAAAATCAGCATAATCTTCCACACGGAAGATTCAATCCCGCCGTATACTGCACAGCAGATAAAATCGCCCGCTAAGCATAAAACGTAAATAAACAGGTTTTCAAGCAGCAGCAATATGTACTTGCAGAGAACCTGTCCCCCTACAGCCTGTGGTGAGGAGATTACAAAATTGCACCATACATGCTTTTCGTCAATTTTCAGATTTTCAGCATTGCACATTGAAGCGAGAAAGAACGGAACGTAGAAGAAAATACATTTGGCAAGGTAAAAGGCTTCGGGATTGTTTCCCATTTCAGGTGCAAAGAAAAAGAAACTTATTATTATGCCCAATATCGTAAATGCAAAAACAATCATCAGACGTATTGAAAGCATTATATCCTTGTAAAGCAAGCCTCTCATCAGCGTTCCCTCCTTTTCAGAATAAGTGCGGTAACCACGTACCCAAGGCCCAGCAGGCCTATCATAATAAGCGGTATAAAGGGTGCAAGTTTGGCAGCTTTATCAAACAATTCGTTTATTGCATTAAGGTTTGGTGCTTCATTTCTGTCCTCACGGAACATTATGGGGGCAACCGCAAACAGCGAGATTATGACAGCCGCTACACCCGCTTTTTCCATTGAGCCAAAAATGAACACAAGAATTTTCATCAACATCGCAAAAGCCAACATCATAGTTAAAACCACCAGAATCATGCCAATCATTCTTCCGTCAAAGGCTGTTCCGCTTATAGAGCAGGAAATTGCCATATAGATTATTCCCAGAACCATTGCGGCAACAAGGATTATTGCGACGAAAGTGAATTTGGCAAGGGCGTATTTCCACGGTGAAACGGGAAGTGTCATTCTGAATCTGCGCCATCCAACAGCTGTTTCGTGCTCGTCTGATTCGGCAAGGCTCATAAGCATTGCCCCGAGCATTACAACAGGCGTAAAGTCAAGTCCGATAAGCATAGGATTGACAACTGCTCCTACTTCTTCACCAAAATCGAAAGCTGACGCAAGGTTTCCGCACACCATACTCAGACGGAAAAGCAGAAACATTACAGAAATGCTCATAAAGCCTGTTATCGAGCTTTTCAAATATTTCAGCGCCATAACAGCTTCACGGTACACAAGATATCTGAAAGGTGCCTTCATTATGACCACTCCTTCTTTTCACGGTTCACATAGAAAAGCATAATTTCTTCAAGGGTAGTCTTTTCAATTTGCAGACCCGAATATTTCTTCTTTGCAGCTGCACGGTCGGAAACCATTGCCTCGACACCGAAATCGTTAAGACGTGCGCTGATGAAGTCAGCCTTGTCAATTTCCTTGTAGTCAGCCTTAGTACACTTGATTACGCCGTGGCTGTCGAGAATATCGTCCTTGTAACCGCTGAGAAGGATTTTTCCCTTGTCGATGAAGGTTACACAGTCCGCAATCTTTTCGAGGTCGCTGGTGATGTGTGAGGACATCAGGATGCTGTTGGTTTCGTCCTGCAGATACTCACGGAAAATATCAAGGATTTCGTTACGCACAACAGGGTCAAGACCCGTTGTTGCCTCGTCCATAATCAGCAGCTTTGCGCCGTGGGAAAGAGCCGTGGCAATCTGAAGCTTCATCTTCATACCCTTTGAAAGCGCCTTGATTTTCTTCTTTCTCGGCAGGGAGAAACGGTCGACGTATGCAAAGAACTGCTCCTCGCTCCAGCTTTTGTACATTCCCTTGAACATTTTGTTCAGGCGGATTGCGTTGAAGCTTTCGTGGAACGGGATTTCGTCGAACACGGCAGCGATATGCTCCTTGATTTCATACTCGTTTTCGATGTGGTCAAGTCCCAGCATTGTGATTGTGCCGTCGTTGATTTTGATAATGTTCAGCAACGCCTTGATTGTGGTGGTCTTGCCT
>JAFTWI010000199.1 GCA_017465345.1 Oscillospiraceae bacterium | reverse complement strand
GGAGTTCTCCAGCACAGCAAGCTCGTCGCACACGCCCAGTGCAAGCGCACCGCCGCTTCCGCCTTCGCCGAGAACGATACTGATTACGGGAGTTTTCAGTCGCATGAATTCCATAAGGTTCTTGGCAATAGCCTCGCCCTGTCCACGCTTTTCAGCTTCAACACCGCAGAATGCACCTGGGGTATCAATGAAGCAGATTACAGGACGATGGAACTTTTCAGCCTGCTTTGCAAGACGGAGCGCTTTACGGTATCCCTCAGGGTGAGGCATAGCGAAGTTGCTGTCCTTATTTTCATTGAGATTTCTGCCCTTTACCTCGGCAATAACAGTAACGGGAATACCGCTGATAGAAGCGATACCGCCCATAATTGCGCCGTCATCACCGAAAAGGCGGTCACCGTGCATTTCCCAGAACTCATCAAAAATGAGAGGAATATAGTCACGGATAGTAGGTCTGCCCTTGTGACGGACAACCTCAAGACGTTCATAAGGGGTAAGTTTATTCAGCTTTTCCATTATGCATTACCCCCTTTGTGCAGTTTAAGAATATGTGCAATTGTACGGCGCATGGTCTTACGCTAAACAATCATATACTCAAAGCCGTGTTCAAGCATAAATTCTGCGGACTGGAAATCGTCAGGAAGTCTCTGCTTGATAGTGCCCTCGATAACACGACGTCCTGCAAAACCGATAAGTACCTTAGGCTCAGCGATTATAATATCGCCCAGAGACGCAAAAGAAGCTGTTACACCGCCTGTTGTCGGGTCGGTCATAACTGTAATGTAAAGCAGTCCCGCGTCGCTGTGACGTGCAACCGCGCCGCTTGTCTTTGCCATTTGCATAAGGGACACGATACCCTCCTGCATTCTTGCACCGCCTGAAGCTGTGAACATTATCACAGGGAGCTTGTTATCGGTTGCGTACTCGAAAGCACGTGTAATCTTTTCGCCCACAACGCTGCCCATAGAAGCCATCATATAACGTGAGTCCATAACGCCGATAACGCATCTTTCACCGCGGATTGTACACTCGCCTGTGATGATAGCGTCCTTTAAACCGGTTGCGTCACGAAGCTTCTGCTGTTTAGCCTCATAGTCGGGGAAGTCGATAGGGTTTGCGCTGAGCATATCAGTGTCAAACTCCTTGAAGCTTTCCTTGTCGATGATAAGCTTGATACGCTCGTCAGCTGTAAGACGGGAATGGTAGCCGCACTCGGGACATACCTTGAGATTTTTTTCAAGCTCGTCAGTCATAATAACATTAAGACATCTCGGACACTTGAAAAGCATATTATCTGGCACCTTTACCACTGAGTCAGCCTGCTGTTGTTCAGGCTGTTCCTCCTCGGCAGCACCGTTGAAACGGGTTTTAACCACATTGAACAAGTCTTCAAGACCCACTTCGGTCACTCCTTCGGGAATAAATTTTACAGTTTAAGTTTTATCAGGGAGGCAGAAAGAATCCAAGCAAAATTGCTATAATAACAAGATAGCTTGCCTTATACTGTTTCAGTTCGTGCCTCATTGTAGAATTGAGAATAATACCTACAATCGGAATAAAAAGCGACAGCAGCAACAGCCACCAGTATTTTTTCATAAACGCAGCAGTGCTTTCAGTATCTACCGACTGGTTTACAGACGGATTCGCAAAAGGAGAACCTGTGCTCTTGTTCGGCACACCCTCAGGTGTAATCTCCCTTATTGCAGGCTCAGGCTGAGGATAATCCTCGGGTTCATAATTATAAACAGCACTTATATCTTCTTCATCGGGGAGCTTGTATCCGCAGGAAGCACATTCGCCGTGCTTAAGCTTTTCCATACAAAGCGGGCATCTTTCGTCAGCCACGATTATTCCTCCCTAAATAAAAGTTAAAGATTCATTTTTCTTCCCAGATAACCGATATCGTAGTTACCCTCCTCAAAAGCAGGGTCACGGATAAGAGAAAGCTGGAAGTCGATATTGGTGTCAACGCCTTCAACTATGAATTCAGCAAGTGCCCACTTCATCTTGGCAATTGCCTCATCACGGGTTGGAGCGTAAACAATAAGCTTAGCAATCATACTGTCATAGTATGGAGTAATTGTGTAGCCCTGATAAGCGGAGCTGTCAATTCTGATACCGGGGCCGCCTGGGATATGGAGAGAATTGATTTTTCCCGGGCTTGGTCGGAAGTTGTGCTCAGGACTTTCCGCATTGATACGGCACTCGATAGAGTGTCCCTTGATTTCGATGTCCTGCTGTTCGTAAGGAAGCTCCTTGCCAGCGGCAATTTTAAGCTGTGCCTTGACAAGGTCAACGCCTGTAACAAACTCAGTAATCGGATGTTCAACCTGAATACGGGTGTTCATCTCCATAAAGTAGAAGTTCTTGTCAGCGTCAACAAGGAATTCGATTGTACCTGCGTTGTAGTAGCCGCACACCTTTGCGGCCGCAACAGCTGCCTTACCCATACGGTCGCGGAGCTGCGGAGTCATAATTGCGGACGGAGTTTCCTCCAGTACCTTCTGATTACGTCTCTGCATTGAGCAGTCACGCTCGCCGAGGTGAATAACGTTGCCGTGCTTGTCAGCAAGAATCTGGAATTCGATATGCTTAGGATTGATGATGAACTTTTCCATGTAAATGGAGTCATCACCGAAGAAGTTGAGAGCCTCCTGCTTTGCGGCAGTAACCTGTGCTTCAAGGTCCTCCATCTTTTCAACGAGACGGATACCGCGTCCGCCGCCGCCAGCTGAAGCCTTAACCATAAGCGGGAAGCCGATTTCTTCAGCAAGTCGCTTAGCCTCCTCCATATCCTTTACAGCTCCGTCGCTGCCAGGAATAACAGGTACGCCAGCATTTTTCATTGCAGTCTTAGCAGCAGCCTTGTCGCCAAGCATTTCGATTGACTCAGGTGCAGGACCTATGAAAGTGATACCGCACTTTTCACAGTTGCGTGCAAAAGCGGCATTTTCGGAAAGAAAGCCGAAGCCTGGGTGAACTGCATCAGCGCCTGTGATTTCGCAGGCAGCAATGATGGCCTTTTCGTTTAAGTAGCTGTCCTTTGTAGCCGCACCGCCGATACATACAGCTTCATCGGCAATCTGAGCGTGAAGAGCACTTCTGTCAGCAGTTGAAAAAACCGCAACAGTCTTGATACCAAGCTCACGGCACGCACGGATAACACGTACAGCAATTTCGCCACGGTTGGCGATAAGTACTTTTTTAAACATAGTAATAGTTCCTTTCGGGAATTACTTGATAGCGAAGGAAATTTCAGCCGCAACAGCCTTTTCGCCGTTTACAGTAGCGATAGCCTTGCCCACGCCTACAGGTCCCTTTACCTTGATGATTTCAACTTCGATGCGAAGTGTGTCACCCGGTACAACCTGACGGCGGAACTTAGCTTCCTTAACGCCGCCGAAGAAGCCGATTTTGCCCTTGTTTTCAGGCATGGAAAGCATTGCAACAGCACCTGCCTGAGCGCACATTTCAAGCATAAGCACTCCAGGCACAACAGGGTAATCAGGGAAGTGACCCTTGAACCAGAATTCGTCAGGGCTCATATATTTTGTAGCAACCACACGCTTGCCCACTTCCATTTCCTCAATTGTGTCAATGAGGAGGAACGGGTCACGGTGAGGGATAATTTCTTTAATCTGTTCCTGAGACATAAGTGGCATAATGACGGCACCTCCAATTATTTAATTACCATAATAGGCTGGTCAAACTCAACAGCCTCGCCGTTCTTAACGAGAATTTCAGCAACTGTGCCGTCGAATTCGCTCTGAACCTCGTTCATAAGCTTCATTGACTCGATAATCATAAGCACATCGCCCTTCTTAACCTGCTGGCCAACAGTTACGAATGGTGGCTTTTCTGGGGAAGCAGCAGCGTAGAAAGTACCGACAATCGGGGACTTTACAACATTACCGCTTACCTGTGGAGCAGCGGCAGGTGCAGCAGCCTGAGCAGGTGCAGGAGCAGCCATCGGAGCCATAGCAGGCATCATTCCGCCCATTGGAGGTGGTGGACAAGGTCTTTTAGCCTTGAGAGTGAGCTTTGCGTCATCATATTCCATTGTGATTTCTTCGAGATTTTTTTCTTCCATAACATCTGCGAGCACGCTGATGTTTTCAACGCTGAAAAGCTTTTCAATATTCATTTTAGCGTATCCTTTCTGTGTGGATTTGGGAATTTGTATGTTTGTTTCGTCTAAAACGTGCCAAAGCTGTTACTTGCACGGCTTGGACGTAAGTTTTATTTATCGCTATGGGAGTGCAGTGGCTTCGCCACTGTTAGAAAATCCCTCTCTTGCAGGGATTTTCTCTTTTGCGGCTTACCGCCGCAAAATTCACTTTTTCGGAGCGCTTGAAGCACGCCTGCGGGCGAAGTAGGATTTCGCTCTCTGCGGAGAGCGACTTAGGGACGCTGTCCCTAAGTACCCTGCCAAAGGGGACACCGTCCCCTTTGGAAACCCATTATTTTTTCACTTGAATTTACGGTGTTTTCCGCAGGAAAACCCGTAGACAAACGCTTGCGTTTGTTTTTTAGTCTTTGTATTTTACGATACAGAGTGTTGCGTTATGTCCGCCGAAGCCGAGGCTATTGGAGAGTGCGGCATTGACGGTCATATTTCTTCCGCCCTCTGTGCAGTAGTCCAGGTCGCACTCAGGGTCGGCAACCTTATAGCCGCGTGTAACGTGAACGTAGTCATTCTTTACAGAAAGAGCTGTAGCGATTGCTTCAACTGCGCCAGCCGCACCGAGGAGGTGACCTGTCATAGACTTTGTGGAGTTGATAACAACCTTTCTTGCAGCCTCTTCACCGAGGGCAAACTTGATTGCCTTTGTTTCGTACTTATCGTTAAGACCTGTGGAAGTACCATGTGCGTTGATGTAGTCGATATCCTCAGCCTTCAGACCGGCTTCTGTATAAGCGTGAATCATACCTGTACCAGCAGCATCTCCCTCAGGGGAAGGACTTGTCATATGGTAAGCGTCGCCTGTTGCGCCGTAACCAGCGATTTCAGCGTAAATCTTAGCGCCGCGAGCCTTAGCGTGTTCAAGCTCTTCAAGAATGAGTGCGCCGCAGCCTTCACCGAGAACAAAGCCGTTTCTTTCAGCGTCGAATGGGATAGAACATCTTTCAAGGTCATCGGAACGAGTAAGAGCCTTCATATTGTTGAAGCCTGCGAGAGCGAATTCTGTCACGCAGGACTCTGCGCCGCCTGCGATACAAACATCGAGGTAGCCGTCCTTGATTTTTCTGAAAGCTTCACCGATAGCGTGTGTAGAGGAAGCGCAGGCTGTTGTTGTACAGTAGTTGTCACCCTTGAAGCCTGTGCGCATGGAAATTGTACCTGCTGCCATATTTCCAATCATCATAGGTACATAGAATACGGAAATTCTGTCTGTATCCTTTTCGAGGTACTTGTTGTGTTCCTGAAGTGTAAGTTCAAGACCGCCGATACCAACACCGAAGATTACACCTGCACGGTATGGGTCAAGGTCCTTGAAATCGGAGCCGCTGTCAGCCATGGCATCGAGAGCCGCACAAACGGAGAACTGGGTGAAGCGGTCCATTCTGCGAGCTTCCTTCTTGTCGATATATTTTTCAAAGGAGAAATCCTTTGAACGTGCAGCAATCTTTACGTCAAAATCGGGATTTGTGATATCGTCAATAAAGCTGAAACCGTGCTTGCCTTCTTTAAGGCTGTTCCAGAATTCTTCTACGGTATTTCCGACGGGTGAAACCACGCCCATACCTGTAATAACTACTCTTTTGCTCATTATTTTAGTTTCCTTTCTAAAAGAATTGCAAGCAATTCTTTCCGAGTTTTGCTTCGCAAAACATCGGAGCTTGCAAAGAACTTATAATATTTGATTTAATAAAGTTTTATCAGCGAAACAAACTAAAAGTTTTATGGTTTTGCGTCAGCAAAATTTCAAGCGACAGCTTGAAAAATAAAACTTGGAGACAAAACAACGAAGTTGTTTTGTTTTTTACATTGAAAGTCCACCGGAAATCTCGATTGTCTGTCCTGTTACATAGGAAGCATCTGCGGAGCAGAGGAAGGACACAACGCCTGCGATTTCGTCAACTGTACCGTAACGCTTCATTGCGATTGCTTCGAGCATCTTTGCCTTCTGCTCATCTGTAAGCTTATCAGTCATAGGTGTGCTGATAAATCCAGGTGCAACAGCGTTTACGTTGATATTTCTTGAACCAAGCTCCTTAGCCGCTGTCATTGTCATACCGATAATAGCAGCCTTTGAAGCGGAATAGTTAATCTGTCCGGGGTTGCCGTAAAGACCTGCAACGGAAGCGAGGTTAACAATCTTACCCTGCTTCTGACGAATCATAACATTGCCTGCAAGCTTCATCATATTGAACACGCTCTTCTGATTTACAGCGATAACCATATCGTACTGCTCCTCAGGCATTCTTGCCATAAGACCGTCGCGTGTGATACCTGCGTTGTTTACAAGAGCGTCAATTGTGCCGAAGCGTTCCTTGACAGCCTTCACCATATTTTCGCAGTCCTCGTACTTGGAAACGTCAGCGCAGAAGATTTCAACCTCAACACCGAGCGCACGGATATCGTCTGCGATTGTATTATTTTCAAACATAGACTCGTTAAGGTCGTTGAGGGCAATATTGAAACCGTCCTTTGCAAGTCGGAGGGCGATTGCCGCACCGATACCTCTTGATGAGCCTGTGATAATTGCTGTTTTAGCCATTATATTTTCCTTCTTTCGTAGCTTTGCTGTAAGTATAATATTTTAGAATTATTCAAATAGTAAAACGCTGTGTCTGGTCTTTCAGCGGCGGATTGTTCCTTAACGGGAATGAACAACTCGCTGTAAAGCTGTTCGTCACGCCGCACCTCTATTGAACGGTCGTACTGTTTTTTGCGGCACTCGTCAAGCTTTCTTTCGGCAAGCTCCCGTCTGCGGATACTGAACCACACCGAGATACTGCCGCACACCGAATAAACACCGATGTTAGCAAGGATTACAAACAGACCGCTGTTCTTGTCCCAAGCCGAAAAAGCAAGAGTGATAGCCTGAATTATCAGCACAACAACGCTTTTCTGTGTCAGGAATTCGAATATGCGGTTGATGTACAAATCAACCATATTCCACATTTCCACGTTGTAATAATCGTATAACATTTCTGCTCCTTAACTTAGTAGTCCATAATGATTGCGCCGAGAGTAAGACCGGCGCCGAAGCCTACAAGACAGATTCTGTCGCCCTTCTTGATTTTGCCGCTTTCAATAGCCTCTGTAAGAGCAAGAGGAATAGAAACACTGGAGGTATTGCCGTGAGTTGAGATGTTCACGATGAACTTATCCATTGAAACACTGAGATTCTTTGCGGCTGTTTCAATAATTCTGATATTAGCCTGATGTGGAACGAACCAGTCAATTGTACTGATGTCGATGCCTGCCTTTTCAACAGCCTTTGTAACCGCAAGAGGAAGTGCTTTTGTAGCGAACTTATAAACCTCCTTGCCGTCCTGAACAAGATAGGTATGTTCACTTCCGAATTCGCCCTCTGTCATTTCACATTCCTTTGTTCTGAAAGGATGCTTCACATCGGGATGCTTAGCATAAAGGAAGTGTGCGCCTGTTCCGTCAGCACCGAGATGACTTGAATAAAGCTTGTCGGACTTGCCGATTACAGCAGCTGCCGCACCGTCACCGAAAAGGATACAGCTTGAACGGTCGCAGTAATCCACAATTTTGGAAAGGCTTTCGTTTGCAACAACGAGAACGTATTTCAGATTATCGTCAGTCTGGAGAAAACGCTTCGCTGTGTCAACGCTGTAAACAAATCCCGAGCAAGCAGCGTTAAGGTCAAAAGCTGCTGCATTTACCGCACCGATTTCACGCTGGATAACGCAGGCAACGGACGGAGTTGAAAAGTCATTTGTAATGGTTGCGTCGATAATAAGGCCGATTTCTTCGGGAGAGATACCAGCTGCTTCAATTGCCTTCTCAGCGGCTTTAACACCCATCTTCCATGTAGGCTCGCCGTCAGAAAAATTTCTGGAGCTGATACCTGTTCTTGTGGTAATCCATTCGTCATTTGTTTCCACAACCTTAGCCATATCCTCGTTTGTTATGCAGAGAGATGGATTATAAGCACCCATACCCAAAATTTCAATTCCGAACAAATCGTTTACCTCCGTATCGTGACTGCACAAAAAAATATTGGCAATCCCTTGTTTTTTTTCAATATATATGGTATATTAATAATAGCGACTCTTTATCAAGCTAAAATAAAGTTACACATATACTATTATTGTAACTTTTTTCACGTCTGTTGTCAACAGCTTTCGTGCAATAAACTGCATTCAGAGTCAAAATTTTTTCCGTATTATCAGCCTTTTATCTGCATAAAATGATAAATTTCGGCATATATGCGGGAAATAATTGAAAGGAATTTGTACAATGGCAAAAACTGTATTTCTCTTTTCGGGACAGGGCTCCCAGTATGTAGGCATGGGCAAGGAGCTTTGCGAAGCGTATCCCGATATCGACGTGTACGCAAGAGCAAGCGAAATCCTCGGCTTTGACCTTGCTGAAAAGATCAACAACTCCACTGAGGAAGAGCTTGCGCAGACTGTGATTTCCCAGCCTGCAATCATGGCAACCTCCCTTGTGGCTTTTGAGATAATGAAGAAAAACGGAGTGGAATTCTCCGCAGTTGCAGGTCACTCTCTCGGTGAGTATGCGGCTATGGTTGCAAGCGGCGTGCTTTCCTTCGAGGACGGCTTCAAGGTAATCAAGGCAAGAGCGGCTGCAATGCAGAAGGCAGCTGAAAACAGCGACGGCGCAATGTACGCTGTCCTTGGTAAAACTGCCGAAGAAATCGAGGAAGTATGTGCTTCAATCGACGGTTACGTTGTACCTGTAAACTACAACTCTGCTGCACAGACAGTTATCGCCGGCGAAACAAAGGCCGCTGAAGCTGCTGCAGCAAAGTTTGCTGAAATGGGCGCAAAGGCAGTAAAGCTGGGCGTTTCTTCTGCTTTCCATTCAAAGCTTATGCAGCCTGCCGCTGAGGAATTTGAAGCAGCACTTAACGAAATGAACATCACCTTCAACAAGCCTTCCGTTGCTTTCTATTCCAACCTGCTCGGAGCAGAAATGACTGAATTCGATGGTATGCCCGAAAAGCTTGCAAAGCACATCGTTTCACCTGTAAAGTTCACTTCCGAGCTTGCGGCGCTTCAGGCTGAGGGCTACGAAAACTTTGTTGAGCTTGGTCCTAACAAGGTTTTAACAGGACTTGTAAAGAAAACTCTCAAGGGTGTAAATGCTGTAAATGTTGAAAATGAAAAGACTCTCGGCAAGGCGCTGGAGCTTTTTAAATAAGATTAATAATAGTTTGGAGAAGATTGAAAGATGACTTACGAAGAAATTTTTACACAGGCTAAAGAAGCTTTTACAGGAGGCGATATCACAGGCTACAAGGGTGATTTCGCTATTCAGGTAAATATCACAGGCGAAGGCGAGGGTGCTTTCTACATTGCATTCAAGGACAACGCTCTCGACGTTGCACCATACGAATACTACGACCGTGATGCAATCCTCATCGCTTCCGCTGAGGACTTCATCAAGATTGCTGACGGCTCACTCAACGCAGTTGCAGCTTTCACAACAGGCAGACTCAAGGTTGAGGGCAGCATTGACAAGGCTCTTGAGCTTCAGAAGATGATTGAGGTTATGGGCAAGAATGGCAAGAAGGCTGACAAGGCTGCTAAGAAGCCTGCAAAGAAAACTGCTAAGAAGTAAGGATTGATTTCAGATGAAAAAGCCTATTTTTTCAGTAATTATCCCTGCACACAACGAGGAAAACTACATCGGCGGCTGTCTTGAAGCAATTCAGAAGGCGGCTTCTCACGCTCCCAAGGGAAGCGTTCAGATTATTGTTGTTGCAAACCGCTGTACTGACAGGACTGCGGAAATTGCACTTTCCTATGGTGCACTGGTTGTTCCGAATGAGGATAAGTCCATAAGCAAAATCCGTAACGCAGGTGCGGCACGGGCTATCGGCAGAATTATTGTTACCATAGACGCTGACAGCAAAATGACTGAAAATTCCTTTATCGAAATCCACAAGATGCTTACATCAAAGCTTTATGTGGGCGGAGGGACAATGCCGAAGTTCGACAGAATGTCCCTTGGAATTGCTGTTTCGTCTGCGTATGTTGCAATGAACCTTGCTCCGATTATGATTAAGGAAAAAGCTCCTCTTTCGGGAGGTATGTTCTGGTGTCTGAAAAAGGATTTTGATGCAATAGGCGGCTTTGATGAAGAACTGGTAAGCCTTGAGGATATGGATTTTGCTGTACGTCTGAAGCGTCACGGTGAAAAAACAGGCAGAAGATACGGTACGCTCCCGAATGCGAAAATTATCACTTCAAGCAGAAAGTTCGACGAGTTCGGTGACTGGTATCTTATCAAAAACCGAGAGCTTACCAAAAGAATTTTTACGGGTAAGGACAAAGAAGCGGCAGACAGCTTTTATTATGATGTAAGATAAGAAGGTTTAAAAATGGCTAAGTACGGTTTATTGGGTTACCCTCTGGGGCACACGATGTCCCCTCCGATACATAAGAGATTGTTCGAGCTTGACGGCAAGGCTGACGCTGAATACGGCGTATGCGAGTTCGCTCCCGAAATCCTTGCGGACAAGATTGAATACCTCAACAGCCTTGGTGGATACAACATCACTATCCCATACAAGGTTGAAATCATCAAGCATATTGACGGTCTTGACGAGTCCGCAAAGCGTTACAATTCCGTGAACTGCGTTGCAGTAAAGGACGGCAAGCGTATCGGCTACAATACTGACTGCTACGGCTTTTTGCGTTCCCTTGAAGCAGGCGGCGCAAAGCTTGACGGAAAGGTTTTGCAAATCGGCTGCGGCGGCGTGGGAAGAATGATGGCGATTGAAGCGGCACTTCACGGCGCTGACCTGACAATTGTTTCTCTGCCGGAGTTCATTGCAGGTGCAGAGGCAGCTGCGGACGAGGCAAGGGCACTCAATCCGAATGCGAAAATCAAGGTTATTACTCACAATGAAATTGAGGGAGAATTCGACCTGCTGATGAACGCAAGTCCTGTGGGAATGTTCCCTAAGGTTGATGATTGTCCCGTAAGCGAGGAAGTAATCAAGAACTGCAAATGCGTGTTCGATGTTATCTACAACCCGAACGTTACAAAGCTGATGCAGATTGCGCAGGATAACGGCATAAAGGCTATCGGCGGTATGGCTATGCTGGTTTGGCAGGCTGTTGTTGCGCACGAAATATGGGACGGCGCAAAATACCGTGACGAGGACATAAATGCTCTTATTGAGGAAATGAGAGCAAGGCTTGCATAAATACTTACGAACATAAAATGAAACAGAACAGGAGGAAGGGCAATGAAGCTTAACAGAAAGCTGCTGGTTCTTGCTAAGGGCATAAGCGTTTGGTGGGGAATTTACCTCATTCTCGGCTGCTGCGCAGGGTTTGCGGTGAGAATGGTTCAGACGTTGTTTATGATGGCCGAGCCGCTTGACATATTTGTTTATGTGCCGCATATGTTCTTGTGTGCACTGTTCCTTGCTGTTCTGACTTATTTTATAGGGGAGGCTTCAAAAAAAGCTCCCCGAAGGAAGCTTCGCAGACAGCTGTTTGCGATAATGGCTGAGGAGGGCTTTTCTTCAAATTACACAAGTAAGCTTTTTGAGAACGCCCGTGACGATATGAAGAATGTTCTGTATATTGAGGCGGCG
>JAFTWI010000198.1 GCA_017465345.1 Oscillospiraceae bacterium | reverse complement strand
CCTTGAATGCGCCGTCACCATATACCATAACTTCGATTGTCTTGCCTGTTCTTTCAAGGAGAAGAGCCTGTACACGGTCAACAAATTCCTGGGACTTGATTGGGAAGAGTTTTACTGTTTCTTCGGTAGCCTTATTGGAGCCGAGGAGGCCGCAGAAATCATTGTAGCCGCTGCCGTTTACAGGTGCAGTAAGGATTTCGTCCATACCGTAAACTGTGTTTGCACCTGCCTTCTTGAGAAGACGCTTTGTGCGTGCTCTTGTGTGGATATCACAGTTGAGAATGTCCTTTGTATAGTTGAGGATAGCTGTTGCCTTATTTGCAAATACTATTTCACACTCACAGCCGCAGGACTCAATAAGCTTCTTGTAGTAGTCAACATAGTCAACACCTGTGAATGGGTGAACTTCGTAGCCGAAGAGTTCACGATACTTTTCTTCGGAGAGTACGTCTGTATATGGGTCAACACCCTTTTCATCGAGGAGGTCGATATCGAAAAGGTGGTTACCAACTTCGTCGGATGGATAGCTGAGCATAAGAGTAATCTTCTTAGCGCCCATTGCAAAGCCTCTGAGACAGATTGCAAAACGGTTACGGCTGAGGATTGGGAAAATTACACCGATATGACCTGATGGGAACTTAGCCTTAACGTCATCAGCGATATCCTTTACGTTTGCGTAGTTACCCTGTGCTCTTGCGAGGATAGACTCTGTTACAGCAACGATATCCTTGCTGCCTACAGCGATTTTTTCAGTTTCAAGACAATTGCAGATAGTATCTGTTACAATCTGAGCGAGGTCATCGCCTTCACGGATAATTGGTGCTCTTACGCCGCGGACTACTGTACCGACTGTTCTTTCCATAATAAAAACTCCATTCTGCCGCATTATGCGGTCTTAGATTACTGCTAATGCAATTTACTGAACTTGCAATAAGTTTATGCGATAATTTTCAAATTATCAGCAGATGTACTCTTGACATCACCACTTTATTATACTATAATTTCTTATATAAGTCAATATTATTATTTGAGGGATATCATAAGTTTTACTAATGATAGGAGTGCTGTATGAGAGAGCGTTTTTCATTGGATTATTATCGGACATTCAGCGTTGTATACGAGTCACGCTCGTTTTCCGAGGCGGCAAGGAGGCTTTATGTTACGCAGAGTGCTATAAGTCAGTCGATAAAGCAATTGGAATTGCTTCTCGATGTACAGTTATTTGTGCGCGGAAAGCGGTCGGTTATTCCGACAGCTGAGGCAAATGCACTTTATTCGGCGATTATTCCTGCTCTTGAAACTATTGGAGAGGCTGAAGAAAAGATTTCACGTTTAAGACTTTTGCAGGAGGGCAGTCTTTGTATTTGTGCTGCTGACACGGTTGCGAAATATTACCTGCTCCCGTATCTTAAACGGTGGAATGAGCTTTATCCGAATGTACGACTGACGGTTGTAAACAGGACAAGTACAGAAGCGTTTTCCCTGCTTTCGGCTGGAAAGATTGACATTGCATTTGTCAACTCACCTGTTACAGAGGAAAAATTCTCACACAAGACCTGTTTACGGCTTCATGATGTTTTTATTGGTGGTGCGGCATATAATCAGCTGGACGGAAAAGTTATAACACGAAAAGAACTTATTGAATATCCGCTCATAATGCTTGAAACGCTGTCAAATTCACGACGTGCTGTTGATGCTGAATTTAATGCTGACGGAATAATTCTCAAGCCTGAAATTGAATTGGGTACTCACGAATTGCTGATTGAGTTTGCTCGGATCGGTCTTGGCATATCCTGCTTTACACGTGAATTTGCGGATATACGTGGAGAGCTGTTTGAGATAAAGCTTGACAAGCCTTTGCCTGAACGTACGCTGGAGCTTTGCTGGCTGGAGAATGAGCAGGCTTCAGGTGCAAAGAAAAAGTTTATTGAGATGTTTTAGGATTTTACCCATTTATGGTTTACTGCCATAAATGGGATTTTTATTATCCAATTATATTTTACCTCTTGCCAAAATCGAACTTTTGTGCTATAATAAAATCATTATGCTGAAAGGACTGATACAATGTCTGAAAAATCATATATAGCCATTGACCTGAAGTCCTTTTACGCTTCGGTTGAATGTGTTGAGCGGGGACTTGACCCGCTTGTGGCAAACCTTGTTGTTGCTGACCCGAGCCGTACTGAAAAGACAATCTGCCTTGCGGTTTCCCCTGCTCTGAAAGCATACGGAATACCCGGCAGGGCAAGGCTTTTTGAGGTTGTGCAGAAGGTTAAGGAAGCAAATTTACAGCGTCAGCGCAGATTGCGTCGTAAGCTTGAAGGCTCGTCAACTGACTCTGCTGAGCTTAACAGCAATCCTGCGCTTGCTATTGATTACATTGTTGCACCTCCGCAGATGGCACGCTATATGGAGGTCAGCACGCAGATTTACAACATCTATCTGCGTTTCATTGCGCCTGAGGATATTCACGTTTACTCCATTGATGAGGTGTTTATTGATGTAACTTCTTATCTTAAAACTTACGGAATGACTCCCCGTGAGCTTGCGAAAAAGATTATAGGCACGGTACTTGCTGAAACGGGAATTACCGCAACGGCAGGTATCGGCACGAATATGTATCTTTGCAAGATTGCGATGGATATTGTTGCAAAGAAAATGCCTGCTGACAAGGACGGAGTGAGAATTGCTGAGCTTGATGAAATGAGCTATCGTCAGCAGCTATGGGAGCACCGTCCGCTGACGGATTTCTGGCGTGTGGGCAAGGGCTACGCAAAAAAGCTTGAAGAAAACGGCTTGTACACAATGGGCGATATTGCACGCTGTTCTCTTGGCACGGATTACAACTACTACAACGAAAATCTGCTCTACAAGCTTTTCGGCATTAATGCGGAGCTTCTCATTGACCACGCGTGGGGTTGGGAACCGTGCACAATTGCGGAAATCAAGGCTTACCGTCCCGAAAACAACAGCATAAGCTCGGGACAGGTGCTTCAATGTCCTTATGATTTTGAAAAAGGCAGGCTTGTTGTCCGTGAAATGACAGATTTGCTGGTGCTTGACCTTGTGGAAAAGGGACTTGTCACCGACCAGATGGTGCTGACGGTGGGGTACGATATTGACAATCTTACTGACCCTGACCGCAGGAAAAATTTCAAGGGTACGGTTACCACTGACCACTACGGCAGGCAGGTGCCAAAGTCTGCACACGGCTCGATAAACATTGGCTTTTACACGTCCTCTACGAAGAAAATCACTGAGGCGGTGATGGAGCTTTACGACAGGATTGTGGACGAAAAGCTGTTGGTGCGGAGGATGTATGTTGTTGCAAATCACATTATTGCTGAAAACAAAGCACCCAAGGAAAGTGATGTACAGCTTGATTTTTTCACGGACTATGAGGAAGTACAGCGACAGCAGGAGGCGGAGGCAAAAGGTTTTGCACGTGAGAAGCGTATGCAGAAGGCTTTGCTTGATATAAAGAAAAAGTACGGCAAGAACGCCGTACTGAAAGGTATGAATTTTGAGGAGGGCGCTACGACTATTGAGAGAAATGGGCAGGTTGGAGGGCATAAAGCATAATTATGGAGGAAATTATGGACAACGAACATCGCTATGATGATATTATAAATCTGCCGCACCACGTTTCAAAGACACGTCCGCAGATGTCGATGCACGACCGTGCGGCACAGTTCTCCCCTTTTGCGGCGCTGACGGGTTATGATGATGCTGTTGAGGAAACGGCACGGCTTACCGATGAACAATACGAGCTTTCAGAAGATGCACGGAACAAGCTTGATGAACAGCTTCGGTTGATTGCTGACAGAATTGGTGAACAGCCTGAGATTGAAGTTACTTATTTTGTGGATGATGAGCTGAAAGATGGCGGAGCGTATTTGACAGTACGGGGATATGTACGCTGTATTGATGAATATGAAAAAGAAATTGTTTTTACGGACAGGGCACGGATTGGACTTGCTGCTGTTTCAGAGATAAAGATTATAAGATAAATTAACCCTCCTCGGTTTCAGAACTGAGGAGGGTTATGTGTTGATTAATCGATGTCACCTGACAGTGAATATGTATAGTATGAATCATTCATCAGCGGAAGGTATGTGGTAATATCGGTATTTTTCAGATATTCTCCGCTGCTCCTGTCAAATACAAGCAATGATAAATAGAGGTCATCATTTATTTTTTCAAAATACTCATATGCAATCTCCATATCTCCGTTTGTACCGTTGAAATTATAGGTTTGAGCTGTTATTTCTTTTCCGTCATCACTTGTAAAATACTCTATTTTTTCTAAGTGTCCTGATTTTTCGCTCAACCTAAGCTGTTCGTCTACTTCGGCTGCAGTATATGCCCAGTAACGGATAAAGACTTTTCCGTTTGTAAATACATCCGTTTCTTCAGGGTCATCGTATGTACGTGAACAACCCCATTCCTTCAAAAACATAACATGAATTCCTGAATATTCAAGTGTGTTCGAATATCTGACTTCAAAAGCTTCCAGCTTTGAAGGTTCAGGAATCGGATTTTCTTCATAATTTTCGGTCACGGTTGTTGTAACTGCAGTTGTAGTTGTTTCATCATTTCCGCCATTATCCAGTTCCTCGATAATTTCTACATCATCGTTACTGCCCTTGATTGTTGCTGAGTCCCCTTCTTCAAGCTGGATTTCTCCGCTGTTGCATGAAACGTGCACCTTTCCGTTATGCACTTCTACTATGGTTACTTCTTCAACTGCGTTATATTCCACTGAGAAAGATGTTCCTCGCACGCTCATTGTTGCGTTCGGAGTTTTTACTTCAAAGGTTGACTCGTCGTTCAGTTTATTGTCAATGGTAAATAGTGACTTGCCGTAAAGCAGGTTGATTGTGATGTTACCACTTGTTTCTGTGCCTGTTGAGTGGAGCACAAAAGCTGTGTTTTCCTCTGCGACAATATGCTTATCGCTGTCTGCGAGGAGTTCAAGAAATGATGCATCACCGACTTCAACTGAATCCTCGGAAATGAGCTGGAGTCCCTCAAATGCTTCCATTTTTTCTTCTCGCTGGACTATTACTGCTCCCTCAAAGCTTTTCACTTTGATAAGACGGTAGATTTCTTCTTTATTGCCGGCTACAACTACTGCTATGACGATTGCTACTACTGCGGCAACTGCTATTGCGGTTGGCAGTATGAATTTTTTCAGTGTTTCTTTTGTCATGATTTATCCTCCTGATTAAACCATATTTCCTTGGCGATGGCTAAAAGCTCTGTGTCGATTTTCCCGAATTCCGCTTCCTCGTCAAGTATCTTGAAGGCAATATCATTCGGTTTCGCCTTTTTGTATGGTCTGTCGTCTGCTATAAGCGAGTCGTAGATATCCATTATGGTCAGAATTCTTGTCATAACATCAAGCTTTTCTGCGCCTATTCCGTTAGGGTAGCCCTTTGCATTCAGCAGCTCATGGTGATTTGCTGCCATTTCTCTTACGTCGCTGTAATTTGAGCCGAAATGCATATGCTTCAGAATTTTATCGGTATAGACAACGTGACTCTGCATTATCAGACGTTCATTTTCAGAAAGGGTACCTGCTTTGATGTGCAGGTCATCTATTTCTTCTTGTGTAAGGTACGGAATTTCTTCTCCGTCTGCTGAACGGTAGACTGAGGAACAGATTTTATCGACGAAAGCCCACTCATCCTCTTTAAGTGGTCTGCCGCAGTTATAGCCATTAAGATTATTCAGGAATTCGTTTATTTCTGCAATCTGCTGTTCAGCTGTTTCCTTGGGGGCTGCACCGCTTAAAATATCGTTTTTCAGTTTAAGCGTGATTATTTCCAGTCTTGAACGGAGCGGTGCTTCGTGGTGTCCGAGCTTTGTCGGCTTATCCATTATCTCCAGCGGCACGTCCATTTTTCCTATATCGTGGAGCATTGCTGCGAGATAAAGCTGATTTTTGTCCTTTTTGGTGAAGTGCATTTCGGTACGCTTTTCCTTGTGCATTTGATTGATATAGTCGAGCATTTCGATACAGCGTTTTGCAACATTTTTTGTGTGATTGGCGTTGTATGGTGTACGGCCTTCAATTGCTTCAGCCATTGAGTCTGCCATTGAAAAAAGCATTTTCTGCATTTCGTCGGCACGCTTTTTCTGTAATTCAACGTAGCGGACAAGAAGAAACACGAGGAACTCTGCAACAACACCAATCGGGATATACAGGATGGACATTTTTATACTGGTAAGGCTGAAAACGGCTGCTGCCGCAATCAGATATATGACTATAATTCCGAACAGTGCGGTCACGCAGGTTCGGATTTTTCTTCGTGACATTACTATTCCGAAAGCAAATGCGGCAAAGGCTGCGATAACTGCTTCAATCCATATCGGAGCGGCTGTTATCAGTTTATCTTCAGTAAAGGCGGCAATAGCATTTGCGTGGCACTCTACACCGTACATTTCGACAGAGTGGTCAATCGGTACACGATATGAGTCAAGCATTCCCTCTTCGTGTGCACCGACGAGAACAATGCTGTCTGCAAAATATTTTGAAGGCACTGTTCCGTCGAGAACATCAGACATAGGAATTGTTTCAAAGTCTCCCGGGTTGCCCGAATATTTAATCTCGACAACAGGCGGAAGTTCAGACAAAGAATCTACGTTCTCAATCATTTTTTCTGCTACAATATATGCAAAACTCTTATAGGTTCTGCCGTTGAAATCAATGTATGTATACGCTCTTCTCACATATCCGTCATCGTCAAGAATTATGTTTGTGAAGCCTGATTCCGAAACAGCGTTCAGGGCTTCGTATGCTGTTATTTCGTCCTTGATATATGTTTCAATTGCATATTCTGCACCGCTTCCCTGACGTACGACGTGTGAGTCGGTTTCAAGCTTGGACGCAAGAACGACATTACCTGAATTTTTTACGGCCTCAACAAATCTTTTGTCCTCATCGGAATTGTTCGTGCCCGAAAAGATGATATCCATGCCGATAACCTTCGGTTTTGCATCGGGATTGGAATTAAGCTTTTCAATAAGCTCTGCAAAATAACTTCTGTTCCACTCAGAATATGGTCCAAGTTTCTGAAGGGTTGTTTCGTCGATGGCGATTATTTTTATCTGATTCGGAACAGTGCTTGCTTTCTGATAAAAATTATCCTCGGTCATAATTTCAAGCTCTTCAGGAAATCTGAAAACTGTTATACAGGTCACGAGCACTGTCAGCAAGGCTGTAAAAAATATATGTATACGATGAAGTTTTTTGTTTTTAGGCTTCATAGTTATTTCTCCCATTCCTGCGATAATTTTATCTGCATACATATTTTATTATATCAAATTATGGCAGGGATTGCAATATATTTTCTCTTAACACCTGCTACGGAAGATATGACATCAAATATATGGTTAATTTCCATTGTGTACAAATCCGAGCTGATTTTTTTCAATAGTCGATTAAGCTGTAACAAGTCACAGAGCAGAGAGCCGTATTATAAAATTACAACATAGCAATCACCCTCCCTGCTATCAAGGCAAGGAGGGTGTACTGTTACTCATTTTCTCTTAGTCTTTCAACTATTGACTTTTTAGTAAGAATTTTATAAACTATCGCTGGGATAAATATTCCCATTACCGCAAAGACAGGTATTGCTGCAACAAGAGGAATAATTGTAAAGCTGTAATCACAGAACCAGAATATTTCTTCAATCAGATTTCCAAAAGGAATTGTAATAAGGTTAAGTACCAGCGCCGCAATTGCTGAACCGCCGATATAGATTATACCTTCCCATACAAGCATTGTACAAAGCTGTCTGCCTGTCATACCCATTGCCTGCAGTGCGGCAATTTCTCTTTGACGGGAATTGATGCTTGTAATCATTGTATTGATGAAGTTCAGCACTCCGATAAGACCGACGATAATGCTGAGTGCTGCACCGAGAATTACAAACATTCTTTTGAAGGACTCAAAAGAAGCCTCCTCTGTTGCACGGCTTGTATATCTGAGTGTGTTTGTTTCCGTGTAATCTGCAAGGAATTTCTCCATTTCAGCCTCTGCCTCATCAGTTGTATCAAATGCAATGTAAAGCGGCTTGCAGTATTCGGATTGCGCAAACAAATCATCATTACTTGTAATAAACAGTGGTGTATCCACTGAGAAACGGTAGCCGAGTGTGTACGGTACTTCAACAACAGCGGCTACTTCATACACAACCTCATGGGTTTCTTCATTTATTTCAATGAACTCATATTCATTCAGTGGTATGCTTTCAAATTCTGTATAAACTGTGCCTGTTTGTGTATTTATGTATTCATATTTATCGGTATAGATAAATGGAAGTTTATCTCCAAGCTTGAAATAATCATTCTTTTCAACAGCAATATATCCGCTTTCCGCAAGCTTTGCAATATCACCCTCATAAACCTTGAGCTTTGAAAAAGCTGTATCCTCCAAACCGAGAAGCTGAACGCTCTGTGCAATAGTACCGTCAGGTTCAAGATTACATGAGATATATCCATCAATAAATTCTTCTTCGTTACCGTATTCAGCAAGTATTTCACGGACAGCTTCCTCGCTGAAATATGTTTCAGGATAATAATCGCTCGGCATTCCGTAGGTAACAAAGCTGTCAGTTACGCCGTCCATATATCTGAGAAATTCATTTTCTTCAAGTGAGATTGCGTTTTTCTTGTGCCATCTGTATGCAAAATATTGTGAGTCTGCAACAATAAAATCAGCCTGAATTCTATCGGAAAGATATTTCTCCATATTGAAGCTGTTTGCGAGGATAAATGTAAGGGTAAAGGTTACTATTGAAAGGGCAAGTGACGCAACCACAAGAGCGGTCTTTCCCTTGCTGCCAGTAAGTCTTGCGGCAGCCATACCAAACAGGGACACGCCCTTTTTGCCGCTTCTGCTGCTGAAGCCTGAAGCCTGCTCAGTATATCTGAGTGCTTCAACGGGGGATACCTTGCCTGCTGTCTTTGCAGGACGGAAACAGGAAATCATAACGGTTATCCAGGCAAAAACTGCTGAAAAAACAAATATCCACGGACTTACCGAAGCTGATGAGTTGTAAACATTAAGCTCTGACATTACAACGGGACAAAGCACGCTGCCTGTTAGCCATCCGACAATAAGCCCAATAGGAATACCGATTGCGGAAAGAATAAGTGCCTGCGTCTGAACCATACTCTTAATCTGAGTCTGAGTTGTACCGATAGTTTTCAGCATGCCGTAATGGCGGATATCGTTTGCTACAGAAATTCTGAAAATGTTGTAGATAATAAGATAACCTGTAAATATAATGAAGAGCAGGATTACAGCGATTATTGCGATACTTCCGAAATCAAGGCTTTCAGCAAGATTTTCGCCCATATACCCCCAATTTACGCCGACTGAGATTGCACTTTCACTGTTTTCGCCGTCAACAAAGCCGTGACGCTCAAGAATTTCAACCATCTGTTCTTCAATGTTATGGTCGCTTTTCAGCATAACATTAAGCCCGTATTTTCCTGTAAATTCATCATTGAACTGTACGTTGTACTTTGTGAAAAGCTCTTCAAGTCTGCTTTCGGGAATGAGGACGTGACTTGCAGGTGCAGCTTCATCGTATTCCCACCAGCCGCTCAGCACGAAATCCTCTGTTACGATAATTCCGTCTATATCCATTGTAAGTTTAAAGCTTTTCCCTATTTCAGGCTCAATTCCAAGGCAGGAAAGTACCTTTGTATCAACAGTTGCCTCGTTGGTATTTTCCTTTGGAAGTGTACCTGTGTCAGGTGTGCAGTAACCCCACTTTGCAGTGTTTTTGTCCATATAGCTTACTTCGGCATAATCCTTGACAAAGTGTTCGCCTGCTGTAATTCCCGCAACCCTGCGCAGACCGTATTCAAGTATATCCTCGTCAACACGCAGTTCATCGTATTGTTCCTTTGTAAGGCGCTTGAATTCAGCGTGGGAGTAAGTACCTACCTGTCTGAAATTTGACTCCTCAAAGCCTTTTGCTATTGTCATAAGTATTGTGAACAGCGACGTGAAAAGTATTGTTGTAAGTGCAATCGCAATCACCGAAACAATACATCTTGTTTTTGATGTAAACAGATTTTTTATGCTCACGCGGCTGACGCATTTTCTATTGTTAATCTTCACAGAAGTCACCTCTTATTTCCCTGAAACGATTTTTCCGTCTTCAATGCGGATTATCCTGTCTGCCATCTGAGCAATTTCCTCGTTATGAGTAATCATAACAATTGTCTGCGAAAAGCGTTCACCTGTTATTTTCAGCAGTCCCATAACGTCCTGAGAGGTTTTGCTGTCAAGGTTTCCTGTCGGCTCATCTGCAAGAATTATTGCGGGCTTTGCCGCAAGTGCTCTTGCGATGGCAACGCGCTGCTGCTGACCGCCTGAAAGATTGTTAGGGAGATTGTCAAGCTTTTCTGTCAAACCAAGCGTTTCGATTATTGAATCAATATACTTCTTGTCAGGCTCTCTGCCATCCAGCTGAATAGGAAGTACAATGTTTTCGTACACATTAAGTGAGGGAACAAGGTTATAATTCTGGAATACAAAGCCAATCTTCCTCCTTCTGAAAATTGTAAGCTCCTCATCACCGAGAGAGAAAATGTCCTTGCCGTCAACAAATACATCTCCGTCATCGGGACGGTCAAGTCCTCCCAGCATATGCAGAAGTGTTGATTTGCCGCTTCCCGATGTTCCTACAATGGAAACAAATTCTCCCTGCTCTACTTCAAGGCTTACACCATCAAGGGCGTGCACCTCATTTTCCCCGCTGCCATATATCTTTTTTAAATTATAGGTTTCAAGTATAGCCATAAAATTTACTCCTTTGCAAATAAAAATCCGTATTGTAAATTTCTCTACAATACGGATTATCTCATATAATTCTTTCCACATTATTTCCGGTGAAAAATTAATTCTTACAGTTTTGAAAGAAATACAGAAAAAGTTGATCCCTTTCCTACCTCTGACATAACTTTTATGTAGCCGTTTTCCGATGAAACAATCTGCCTTGCAAGGTACAGACCGATGCCAACGCCTTCTTCATATGAGGTGTTTTCCGAGCGATAGAAGCGTGAAAAAATCTGTGCCTGCTCCGCTTCGGGAATACCACGTCCCGTATCGGAAATTTCAATGCAGGCAAACATTTCGTATTCCTTTACAGTAATTTTCACGCTGCCATTATCAGTGTATTTCATGGCGTTGTCAATAATATTCCATACAGCCTCGTTTGTCCACTTTTCGTCAAACACAGCCTTTTCATCACCACATTCAAGTTTAAGGGACAAGCCTTTCTCGTCAGCCTTTGCCTGCGCCTGTACAACAATATCACGAAGCATAGGTGCAATATCGTTTTCCTTTGGCGATAGGGCGATAATCCCTGTTTCAAGCCTTGACAGCTTTACAAGGGACGTAATAAGAAAAGAGAGCTTTTCTGATTGTGCGAAAATACGGTTTGCATAATCCTTTTCCATATCGGACAGGTCACATTCCGACAGCAATTCCGAGTAAAGCAGTATGTTGGACACAGGTGTTTTTGTCTGATGGGAAATATCAGCAATGAGAGTTTTGATTTTGGCTTTTTCCTCAGCTGTTTTCCGTGCAGAAATTTCCGATGAGGAAAGATACTTCCACATTTTATTTTCGATATATGAAAGCTGTGATTCATCAAAACAGCTTTCAGTAAAACTTCCGTCAATAGCCTTGTCCAGCATTTCGTCAAGCTTTCTTGTCTGTTGTCTCATTCTGATATGGCAGTAAATGCTGTAAGCAACAGCTACAGCTGAAACAATAATCAGGACAAGCAGTAACACATCATTTTTCATCTTTCTGTACCCACATGTAACCTATTCCGTAAACCGTTTTAATGCTGTCCTTGGCATTAAGCTTATCACGCAGACGCTTAACCGTTACGGAAAGGGCGTTTTCGTCAACATATTCTGAGCCGTCTGTCCATATCCTGTCAACAAGCTTATCGCGGGAAAGGGTTATCCCTGCATTGTCGGTAAGGATACGCAGCAGCTTCTGTTCGGTTTTGCTCAATTCAACAGCAGTACCGTCAACGCTGAATTCCATTCGTTCAAAATCAAAAACATAATTATCCGAGGCAAAGCGGTCGGAAGTCTTTCTGTCAGCTGACTTTCGAAGCTGAGTGTTTACCCTTGCACGAAGTACTGCAAGGCTGAAAGGCTTTGTTATGTAATCGTCAGCACCCGCTTCAAGACCTGCTACAATATCGCTTTCAAGGTCATTTGCTGTCAGCATTATAACGGGAATACCGTATTCTTTTTTTACATATGGAAGAAAATCAAAGCAGTTTCCATCGGGAAGATTTACGTCAAGTATAACAAGGGACACTCCGCCTTTTGCAAGCAAATCTCTTGCTGTATTCAGATTTTCTGCCGAAGCAGTTTCTGTTTCTTCACTTTTCAAAGCACGGCACAGACCTGATGAAAGTGTACTGTCGTCCTCTATTATAAGTATTTTCTTCATACTGCACCGTACTCCTTGTTACATTGTTTTGCATTTGAACAAATCTGTATTTTTATTATATCACAACCATTCTCAAAAATCAATCTGAATATGTCCACAGAGAGCTTATTAACGGTTCTTCGTTGACTACTTGTGATTTAAATTATGCTATGGTATAATGTAGAAAACAGATTTATTACGGGTGAGAAAATGAAAAAGAAAATTTTTCTGCAAATTGCAGGAAAGCTGAATGACAGTTTTGATATTACTCCGCTATTGTATGGCTCCCTTGGGTTGGAACAGAGGCTTGGTGAAAATCTGAATGCTGATGATATTGATGTGCTTATTCCTGAGGAATATCTCTGCGAAAAATGGGGTAGGCTTATTGACGTGATGACGGAACTTGGTTACTCGCTATATGATGCTCACGAACACGCTTTTAAAAAGGACGGGGTAAGTGCTGCGTTTGCTTCGATAGAAAATCTTGAAGATTTTGCGGGGGTAAATACTGCTGAGATACCTGTTGTATATGAAGATGGTGTGCGGTATTATCTGCTGGAGCTTGGTGACTATCTCAAGGTTTACACTGTTTCCTCGAAAGATGGGTACAGGAGAGACACCAAGAATAAAAATGATACGGAAAAGATTGAGCTGATAAAACGTGCGCTGGAAAAATAACAAATATATTGTATTCAACGGGCTTTTATGATATAATGTTTGTATCAATTAATATGGAGGTAATACCTATGAATGAAAACAGATTTTATATTTGCGAGCATTGCGGAAATTTAATCGGTATGATTAATGATGCAGGCGTACCTATGATGTGCTGCGGTCAGAAGATGTCTGAACTTAACCAGGCACTGTTGAAGCAAGTGCAGAAAAACATATTCCTGTTGTTACAATTGAAGAAAACGTTGTTAAGGTTGAAATCGGCTCTGTTGCTCACCCTATGATTGAAGAACACAGCATTCTGTGGGTATATCTTCAGACTGACAGAGGCGGTCAGCGCAAGTGTCTTGAAGTTGGCAAGGAACCTGTTGTGACTTTTGCACTTACTGACGAAAAACCTGTTGCGGCTTATGCATACTGCAATCTGCACGGTCTTTGGAAGGCTGATATAAACTAAAGGAGAAAAAATATGCTTGAAGCAGGAATGAAGGCTCCCGATTTTACGCTGAATGACAAAAACGGAAACGCTGTTTCGCTTTCCGATTTCAAGGGCAGGAAGGTTGTTCTGTATTTTTATCCGAGGGACAACACACCGGGCTGTACACGTCAGGCGTGTGCGTTTGCGGGACTTTACGGCGAGTTTAAGAAAAAGAATGTTGAGGTTATCGGAATAAGCAAGGACAGCGTTGCTTCTCACGCTAAATTTTCCGAGAAGCACGGTCTTGATTTCGTGCTTTTGTCTGACCCTGAGCTGATTGCGATACAGGCTTACGGTGTATGGCAGGAAAAGAAGCTTTACGGCAAGGTTAGCATGGGTGTAGTACGCACGACTTTCATTATTGACGAAAACGGAAATATTGAAAAGGTTATGCCTAAGGTCAAGCCTGACACCAATGCGGCTGAGATACTTGCTGAGATTTGAATTCAGATAAGAACAACCGTCATCTTTACAGGTGACGGTTGTTTTGTATATTTTTAAATATCCGATTATATGTTTCTTTAGTTATTTACTTGGTTTAATATCTCCTGCTGTCTTTTCTTACTAAAACCTTTTAGAATAAGATTATAGGATTTATCTACTAACTCCTTTAGCAACTCGTCAGGCACTTCGCCGTCAGGTTTGATAGAATTCCAATGAACTTTATTCATATAATAACCAGGGACAATATCTTCATATTGATTTCTAAAAAACTCGCCTTCAAGCGGTTCAAGTTTAAGGGTTATGTAATAGGGTTTGTCATTCTCATCAAGACACACTGCGACAAACATTTTGCCGCCTATCATATATCGAACCCAATTCCAGTTTTCGGTATTTTTTGTTACACCTGATTTTTTCATTAAATATTCGTCAAGCCACGTATATCTCATATATTTTCTCCTTTATAATGCGGATATCTTTCCTTGTCGGCTTCGGTTATTTCACGCATAACACGGCAGGGTACTCCTACTGCGATGACGTTTGAGGGGATGTCCTTTGTTACGACGCTTCCTGCGCCGATTACGGTGTTGTCGCCGATTGTAACTCCGCCGAGGACGATTGTACCTGCTCCAATCCAGACGTTGTTGCCTACTTTTATGGGGAGCGCGACTTCAAGTCCCTCGTTACGCTGTTCGACATCAAGTGCGTGTTCGGCTGTGGTGAATGTACAGTTTGGGGCGATGAAAACATGGTCGCCGAAGGTTACTTTGCCGCCGTCGAGGATTTGACAGTTATGGTTTGCAAAGAAATAATCACCGACGGTTGTATTGTAGCCATAATCACACCAAAACGGAGTGTTGACGTAGACGCTCTCGCCCATTTTGTGAAATATCTGCTTCAATATTTCGGTTTGTGCTTCACGGTCTGAGGGTTTAATCTGGTTGAACTCGTGGCAAAGGTCGTTGCACTTGTTTATATCTGCGAGGATTTCCTCGTCGTAATTTGCGTTGTAGAGAAAGCCTTGGTCACGCTTTTGTTTTTCGGTCATATGATAACCTCCTTAAAATATTTATTTACAAAATAGCATTCCTCCAATTAACTCGGAGGAATGCTGTATTTTTTTACTTGACAAATCTGAATGACTTGAAATCGAAATCGCTGCCCGGAAGGAATGTGAAGGACACCTTGCATTTGCCGTTCAGCTTTTCGACTGGGAATGTACGCTCGGTGTATTCCTCTGCACCATCAAATTCAGCGATAATTCTTGCCTCGGTTTCTCCGCGGACAAGGATATTGATGCTGTTCAGAGGAAGCTTGGATTTACCTGTTATTGCAATGGCTGACGGTGCGCTTTCCGCAAAATCGAACTCACCGAAATCAAGCACAACGTTGTTACCTATACCTGTTACGTCATCTGCGTTTACGGTAAATTTATCGCCGTAAATCTTCTCACAGTTAACAGCTTCAAGCTCGGCAAATTCCTTTGCACGCTTCTCGAAGAAGAATCCTTCGATATCGTATCCGTTATCCGACTCGAACACGATTGTATGTACGCCACGAAGTGTTTTTGTCAGCTTGTAGGTTTCGGGGATATAGGTGAGCCAGATTGACTTTTTCTGATATGTAAAGTCGCCGATAAGCTCTCCGCCCTGCTCTGGGATACCGTCGTAAACCCTGATTCCGACAGCATTTGTGCAGTTGGCGAAAATCGGGAAGGTTACTGTATCGCTTCCTACAGCACCAAAGTCTACATTTTCAAATCCGAACCAGCTTCTTTCGTAGGCAAACTTTGCGCCGTGCTTGATACCGTTGCCGATATTGTCGCTTGCAACTGTATGCAGACCGCCCAAAACAAGCTCATAAGGATTGAAGGTTGCTGTACCAAGTCCCTCGCCTGTCAGCTTCAGCACGGAAATGATATGGTACTTATCTGTGCCGTTTTTGCAGAGTGCACGGAGATAGAATTCACCGTCACCCTTACAACGTACAGTAACATTTCCGCTATCTACAGAAACAATTTCAGCGAGGTTTGAGTCAATACCGAGAACTGTTGTTATACGGTATTCGATTTCGCCGCCGTACACAGCGTTTGCAGGATAGATTTCGGTATGGAAACTAAGCTCCTTATTGTCGGGAGTGAACACGTATTTGTTACCGACAACAGTAATCTTTCTGACAGGAATATCATTCTCAAAGTCGGGGCAATCAGCTTCACGATTGGTATTTTCCATTGTTGCAGAGATACCCTCTGTAACCTCAGCGGCAACAGCTTCAAGTGTGAGCGTGCTGTCAGGAAGGGACGGTGAAGAAACCTTCACACTAATTTCGCCTGCTTCGGTTTTTGCGGCGATAATTGCAAGAAGCTTGCCTGAGAAAAGACGGCGGGACGTGCCTTTGTACTGCTCAAAGTCGGTTGAGTCACCGTTGTCAAGACCAACAAGTCTGCCTGCGCCGCTTACGTTTACAAACACACGGTTATTTGCGTTTGCGACAAACTCGCCCTCTGCATCATAGGCTGAAATATCAACGAAGATAAGGTCCTCGCCGTCTGCCTTGAGAGTTGTTTTATCAGGTGTAAGACGGATTTCAGCCGTGTCGCCGAAGGAACGCTTCACGTCACGGGCAATTTCGTTGCCGTTTTCATCGTAGGCAACGGCGCAAAGCTCGCCCTTTTCGTACTTGATGATTGTATCGAGGGTAAGCTCCTTGCCGTGGAGGTGGTCGATTTCCTTTGAAGCGACTTCGTTATCGTTGAAGAAAAGCTTCACGAGAGGAGCGTTTGTTGTCACGCGGACGTCGATGTCCTGTCCATCGGTAAAGTCCCAGTAAGGGAAGATATGTACGAACGGGGATTTTTTGTAGTCTGTCCACTCGGCACGGAAAACGTAGGCGCTGTCCTTAGGGAATCCTGCGGTATCGTACTGACCGAAGTAGCTGTTCTTGGTGGAGTACGGAGTAGGCTCGCCTATGTAGTCGAAGCCTGTCCATATAAACTGACCTGCGCAGAATTCGGCGTCACGGTCAGGAATTATACACGCTTCGGTATTCTTTGCGCCCCACCCTGTACAGCAGTTACCGAGAGATGAACACTGCTCGTCATCATCGGCAAGGACAGACTGTGAAAGCGGGAAATGATATATACCACGGCTCTGGATTACGGAGGCTGTTTCGCTTCCGTAAATCATCCAGTCGGGGTGCTGTTTATGGTGCTCGTCATAAAGTCTTTCGGCATAGTTGT
>JAFTWI010000197.1 GCA_017465345.1 Oscillospiraceae bacterium | reverse complement strand
CTCTTTACAGCGTGGCAGAAAGAAGCAAGTAAATTCCGAAACGAAGAAATCACAAAAGAGGAATATGACCGCTGGCGTTATCACTATCCTGAACTTGATACTTCTGGTGAATGGCATAAGACAGGTGTGTCACAGGAGTTGAGTGATATGCTTGTAGAAGAATTGGCAAAGAGTTCAAAGGAGGATTAAGTATGTATAGAGATGAAGAATTGCGTGATGATATTCTTTTTGACCAGCGTGTTAGCATTCAAGCAGCCGCTTATACTATTTATTTGGAATTAACACCAAACAATAAGAAACCACTTACGCCACGGGAATTTCGAGACAAGTTTATTGATAACTGGGAAATTTTCGGGAATATGGAAAACAAGGAAAAAGAATGAAAAAAGAGCTATCCGATTTTAAATCAGATAGCTCTAAATTTTTAGAATAATTCAAATGTTGCCAAAAGGTTGCCATTTTTCTGTTATGATAACAGGAAACAGCGTAGTTAAGCCGTTTGTGTGGGGCGTGTTATTATTCCCACTCAATAGTACCGATTGGCTTCGGTGTAAGGTCGTAGAGAACACGGTTGATTCCGTCAACCTCAGCAGTGATACGAGCAGTAATCTTGTGGAGAATTTCGTAAGGAATTTCCTCAATTGTAGCACTCATAGCATCTGTAGTATTTACGGCACGGATGATTGCCGGCCAGCCTTCGTAGCGCTTGCTGTCCTTAACGCCAACGCTCTTAAAGTCAGGAACAGCGATGAAGTACTGCCAAACTGTTTCGTTGAGCTTTGCGTTGTCGAATTCTTCACGGAGAATAGCGTCAGCCTCACGGAGAGCGTTAAGGCGGTCACGTGTGATTGCACCGAGACATCTTACACCAAGTCCTGGACCTGGGAATGGCTGACGGTCAACCATAGATGCAGGAAGACCAAGTGCCTTGCCCACAACACGAACCTCGTCCTTGTAAAGAAGCTTTACAGGTTCAACCAGTTCAAACTGCATATCTTCAGGCAGACCGCCAACATTGTGGTGAGCCTTTACGCCGTCACTTTCGAGAATATCGGGGTAGATTGTACCCTGAGCAAGGAAAGAGATACCTTCGAGTTTGCTTGCTTCTTCGTCAAACACCTTGATGAATTCGCCGCCGATAATCTTACGCTTCTTCTCAGGCTCGGAAACGCCTGCGAGAAGGTCAAGGAAGCGGTCTGTAGCGTCAATATAGATAAGGTTAGCGTCAAGCTGGTTCTGGAAAACCTCGATAACCTGTTCGCTTTCGCCCTTTCTCATAAGTCCGTGATTAACGTGTACGCAAACCAGCTGCTTGCCGATAGCCTTAATTAAAAGTGCAGCAACAACAGAGCTGTCAACGCCGCCTGAAAGTGCAAGAAGAACCTTCTTGTCGCCAACCTGTGCACGCACCTCGGCAATCTGTTCTTCGATAAACTTTTCAGCAAGCTCAGGTGTAGTAATTCTTGCCATTGAGTCCGGTCTTACATTACTCATAGTAAACTCTCCTTTACTCAAATTAAAAATATGAAAATATCATAACACATTCTTTCTTATTTTTCAATACCTTTTCTGCAACTTTTTTATAATTTTTTTCATTTTGTGCAACGTGAAAATCCGCGATTGACGTTGTTGGTGAATTGTGGTATAATATTACCATATCAGACGGTTGAAAATCAAAAATATGAAAGATTTGCGAATGAAAATTGCAAAATTATATACAGGAGACTTAAAAATGCCCATAATAAAAACACTCAAAAAAATCCGTGACAACTACGTTTTAAATCAGGTTATGAAAGCAAAAATTCCCGAATTTGCCGAAAACGAAACAGTACGCTTTCGTTACACCTTTTCGGGACGTGTACAGAAGGTCGGCTTCCGTTATGCACTAAGCGAAATGGCAAAAAGGCTCGGTCTGACAGGCTGGTGCAGGAATTGCGAAAACGGTGACGTGCAGGCGGAAATTCAGGGTGCACAGGATAAAATCGATTACCTTGTGTACTTTATGGGTACACCGTGGAGAATAAAAATCACCAAAAAAGTTGCAGAAAAACTGGAGCTTGTTCCTGACGAAAAAGGCTTCGATATTTCAAAATAACTATTGATTTAGTTTTTCCAAAGTGGTATAATTTATTCAGTTTTATTTTATGTAAAGGGAGATTGCTATGGACTTTTCAAAAATCAATTTCGGCGTTGACGGCGACAGTATTACCGCATGGGATCAGTGGTCACGCTATGTTGCAGATAATCTTGGAATGGCTTCACGCCACAATGTTGCAGTAGGAAGTGCGGTGTGGTACAAGCGTATCCTTACTTCAACTGACGGCAAAACCGTTACTACACAGAATTACTGGGACGAGAATTTCGCTGGCATAAGCGATGGTTGGGAGCCGACAGATGACCTTGTTGAGCTTCAGAAGCGTGCCAACAACTGTGCTGTTGTACATATCCAGCGTTATATCCACGAGGTACACAACGGTATCGCCCCAAAGCCTGACCTTTTTGCTTTTGCAATGGGTACAAACGATGACATCAACCACTTTGGCAATGCTGAAACAGCTTTGATGGAAAAGACGCTTGATAATGTTGACCTGTTCTGTGAAGCAGGCGCAATGCGCTGGTGCTTGCAGAGAATTATGGAGGAATTCCCTGATGCAAGAGTGTTCGTACTGACTCCGCTTCAGACAGCCAATCCCGAACACAACCGCAAGACTGAAATCCAGATGGAAAATGTAATGAAGAAGATTGCAGGTGCAATGGGTGCACAGGTTATCGACTGTTACAACAACTGCGGAATCTGTGAAAAGTTTGAGGTTATCGGCGGCGAGGGAAGATATCTTGCTGACGGTCTCCACCCTAAGACTAACGGACAGAATCTTCAGGGTGCTTACGTTGCAAAGGAAATCCGCAACAATTATTTCTGATAAATAAAATGGTATCGGGCTTACACTCGATACCATTTTTCTTTTAGTAAATTGTATATTCGATAATATTGCTTATCGGCACGTACTGTCCTTCAACAAATGCTGTAAGATAAATCTTATACTCTCCGGGGTCTTGTAAAAAATACTGATAGCTAAGTTCGTTTTCAGCATTTCGGTGAAGCATCTGAATACCGTCCTTGTAAATAATCCAGCCAAGATTTGTATATCCCTCAACCTCGGGACGGGTTACTGTGTATGTATCGTCGATGGTAATTTCCACAGGATTTTCGATAACTATTTCACTTTTGGCCTTGTCGTTGTATGTAAGAAAATCAAACTGCTCACCGTTGACAATAACATCTGCTGTGCAGTCGGAAATTATATTATTTGCGCTCCAACCAATCATAGAACCTGCAGTATACCCGTTCACCTCGCCGCTGACGTGACAGTTTATGTAGTTTCCGCCGATAGCCTGTCCGGTCAGAATACCAACCGCTGTTAGTCCGTTTACGCTTGCATTTTCAATTTTAAGATTCTGCACATTACAGCCTGTTTCCCAGCCGATAAAGCCTACTGAACCTGAATCGCAGTTAATTGTCATATTCTTTATTGAAAAACTGTTGCCTTGAATAGTGCTTACAAATGGACAATCAATCTTTCCGCCGTTCCAGCCCATAGGCACCCAGTTGTATCCTGCAAGGTCGATATCATTCTGCAGCTGCATATAATAGCTTGTGTTATCGTAAGTTGTATTTACATAGTAATTGAAGCTTGCAAGTTCTTCGGGAGTGCTGACATAAAACACACCCTCAATAAGGGAGTTTTCTATATATTCAGCGTCGGCAAGGTCGGGGATATCTCCGTAATAGCATTCCTCAATCCAGCCGCTTTCATCGGGAAATTTCTCGAACAGGTCAGCATTTTCCATGTAAAGTCTGCGCTTTTCACGTGCTCCCAGAATCTCATCGCTGCCTTCTTCATAAAGCTCAACGATTTCACCGCTGTCGCTTACAAGAGTAAGGCTGTTGTCGTAGCCTATCAGTACATCGTATTCCCGCTCATCACTGATTATCAGATGAATCTGATAATCGACCTCTTTAAGCACATATGAAAGCTCCTGACCTGCAAAATGAAATCTGCCGTCATCATAAAAATGCCATTGTTCATAGGGACTATCAATATTGACATAAAAGCCTGCTATACGTTCATATTCGATTGTTACTTCGTTTGTTTCAGTAACAGCTTTAGTTGTTGATTCAACTGCTGTTTCAGAAGCGGTTTCAACTGTTGTTTCTTCTTCAACAAAGGTTTCTTTAATCTCCTTCAACTCAGGTCCCGTTGTGCCAATAGTGTAGGTGTCCTCAATCATAACCGTCTCCATTTCCATCGCCTGCGGTTTGCTTTCACAACCACATAAAGCAAGTGTGCACAAAAGCATAAATAAAAAAGCTTTTTTCATATCGTCCCTCCGTTCTGTTATGCCTATATTTTACCACATTGCAGAATAATTTGCAACAAAAAGAAAGCGGCGAAGCAGTTAGTGCTGCTTCGCCTAAATAAAGAAAAAACAAGGAGTTCAGAAATTTGCCGTCTGCATCAGCAAATCAGAACTTCAAAGGGAAAAATCCCTTGAATAGCAAATTAAAACTTTGGTGTCGTCAGGGTGTAACCCTGTTCCCTGAGATTGTCAATAACCCTGCCGAGAATTTCCGCATTGGTTGAGGAAACACTGTGCAGCAGGAAAATTCCTCCGCCGTGAGCAGCCTTTGTAACCTTGTCAAAAGCAGCTGACGGGTCAGGTTGATTATTTACGTCCCAGTCGGGATAAGCGAAGCTCCAGAGCAGGGTTTTGTAGCCAAGCTCGTTACACACCGCCATTGACTGTTCCGAATATTCCCCGCAAGGGGGTCTGAATAAAGTCATTTCGTAGCCGTATTTTTCCTTGACGAAATCATGCAGCGACATAATTTCCGTTCGCACCTGTTCATCGGTAAGCGAGGGGAGAGAAGCATGCTTCATGCCATGGTTGCCGATGATATGTCCTTCGTCAAGCATACGCCTTACAAGCTTTTCATTTCGCTCTGCATAGTCACCTGTCAGGAAGAAAACCGCCTTAACACTCTTTTCTTTCAGCGTGTCAAGAATGGGTTCGGTGTAGCCGTTTTCGTAGCCCTGGTCAAAGGTGAGATAAATCTCGCCGTTGTCCTCCAGCATAGCATAACATCCATACTGCCCGAAATCATCATTAAACATATCCGCACCTGTCGGACGGTTGCAATCGTCAACCTCAGTGCCCTGACCGTAACCGTGAGCAGTCCTGTCAAGGCTCTCCGCAGAAACTGGGAAAGCCATCATTGCAGCTGTCAGAACAGCTGTGATAAAAATTTTCACCATAAGCGACCTCCAAATAAAATTTCCGAGGGGACAATTTTATTTTTTGCTGTGGATTATTTTTTATCACAAGTATATAATAGCACAAATCTTCCCGAAATAAAACTACACAATGGTTACAATTTCATCTCAATTTGGATAGAAAAATAAAAAATGCGTTACAGAAAAATCCATAACGCACAATCATTATTCTTATTCGCCAAGATAAGATTTAACAAGCACCTGCAAAAGCTCATCGCGGTCGATATGACGGATTAAGCTTCTTGCGTTGTTGTATGTGGTTATGTAGGTCGGGTCTTCCGAAAGAATATAGCCCACAATCTGGTTAATAGGATTGTAGCCCTTTTCACGCAGAGCGTCATAAACAATAGTAAGATTTTTTCTGATATTGGATTCCTTGTCATCAGCAACTGAGAACATCATAGTCTGGTCACCGTTCATTTATAACACTCCTGTTACAATAAATTTAGTCGGTAAATCCATAACAAACCAGCTATGGTTTACACGCACTCATTTCTGAGCTACAATGAAAGCAGTGATTGGAATGACGTCACGCTCCTTGGGACAGAGCGCCCGT
>JAFTWI010000196.1 GCA_017465345.1 Oscillospiraceae bacterium | reverse complement strand
GTTGGCGCACTGATACATAACTGGATTCCACAGACATGGATTGAAATGATACTTGGCAGTAAAAATCCTTTTTCAGTAATTATAGCAACAATTGTGGGGATTCCTATGTATGCCGATGAATTCAGTACAATTCCTATAGCTGAAGCACTATTCGAAAAAGGTGTAGGAATTGGTACGATATTGAGCTTTATGATGGCAGTAACAGCACTATCTCTGCCATCGATGATAATGCTTCGTAAGGTTGTGAAGCCAAAGCTCCTTGGATTTTTTATTGCAATTGTAACTATCGGAATAATCACAATCGGATATATATTCAACGCTTTTGGAGGTGTGATAATATGAGTGAATACTGCGGAAGCTGCTGCCCGAAAACAAGCTGTAAAAACAACGGGAACTGTGCTGCCTGCGTGAAAAAGCACAGAGATACCGACAGTTTGCCTTATTGCCTTTTTCCCGACAATGATGGAGATAAAAGCTTAAAGCATTTCTATGAAAAGCTTAAAGAAAGATTTGAAAAGTAAAAAAGCTTCCGCAAATCAATGCGGAAGCTTTCCTTTTATTCAGTTTCAAATTTTTCAGCAACAAGCTTGATAAACTTGGAAATCTCAATATGCTGAGGACATTTTGCCTCACAATTCTTGCACTCGATACAAGCAGAAGCCTTGTTGTGTTTTTCAGCAAGATTGTCGTAATACTCACCCTGAACAGTGAACGGCTTCTCAATTTCCTGCTCCTCAGCGTTGAACAGCGAGAAGAAATCAGGAATAGGAATGTTCATCGGACATTCATCAACACAGTAACGGCAAACCGTGCATGGAATAGTCACAGTCGAGTTGATAATGTCAGCAACTTTAAGACAAATATTCTTTTCCTCATCGGTAAGCGGCTTGAAATCCTCCATATATCCTGTGTTGTCAAGCAGCTGTTCAGTATTGCTCATACCGCTGAGTACCATAAACACGTTTTCACAGCTTGCTGCAAAACGGATTGCCCAAGATGGGACAGTCATATCAGGCTCATATGATTTCAGCAGCTTTTCAGCCTTCTTCGGCACATTTGCCAGTGTGCCTCCCTTAACAGGCTCCATAACAATAATGTCCTTGCCGTGCTTTACTGCAACCTCATGACACTTTCTTGACTGTACACCTTCATTTTCCCAGTCAAGGTAGTTAATCTGCAATTGCACAAACTCCATCTCAGGGTGCTCAGTAAGAATTTTATCCAGCAGAATTGCATCATCGTGATAGGAAAAACCGATTTTTTTAACCTTGCCCTCAGCCTTTTTCTGCACTACAAAATCGAAAACCTTTAGCCTTTCTGCAATTTTGTAGTTGGTTACATTAAGACAGTGCACAAGGTAATAGTCAAAATAATCAACGCCGCATTTTTCCAGCTGTTCGTTGAAAATACGTTCAACATCAGCTTCTTCTTTAAGGAACATTGTCGGCATCTTTGTAGCAAGCAGATAGCTGTCACGGGGATGACGGTCAACAAGCACCTCCTTGATTACATTTTCGCTCTTGCCTGCATGATACATATAAGCAGTGTCAAAATATGTAAAACCCTTCTCAAGAAATGTGTCAACCATACTGCAAATCTGCTTCTTGTCAAAGCTTGTCTGGTCGTTGCCGTCAAGAAGCGGCAGACGCATAAATCCAAAGCCCAATTTTTTCATCTGTATCAACCCTTTCTCAGTTCTTCAAGCCGTCTTTTTATCGCCGCAATTGCTTCATCCGTATCATTTATATCAGCGGTAATCTGTTCCATAGGACAAATTCCATCACCTTTGCGGTTAATAATTTTTTCAGTAAGAGTTCCATAAGAAAATGGAATACCTTTGTCAGACAGAAAGTTTGCCGCAGCTTTGCTAATCACATCAGCGTAAACCTCCGCAACTTCTGCATGGCAAAACAGCATAGCTGCCGCCTTTCCTATAACCTTATCAGCAGCAGAAAAACCACGCAAATCCGTTCTGCTGTCAATAAATTCAAGCATAGGTGCAACACCGCGTTTAGTTGCCGTGTAAATCTGTTCGTCTTTGCACAGCACGCAGGTGTAACCGCCGCTTTTTAGCACTTCTATTGCCCTTTCAAGATTAGTCATATTTCAGCCTTTTCCTCAATTTTATTTACAGCAAAAGGAATAAATGCCCACTGAAGAATAATTCCGAAAAGTCCTGCTGTAATAAATTCAACGATTGAAGCAGCAGAGAGTGCTGTGTTGCCAAGAACGTAAACAGCTGTAAGAATTGCCAAAGCACGTGCAGCACGTCCTGCAAGCTGAACTACAATAAGCTTTGCAAAAGCGTTGAACTTTGCTTTGGAAATGAGTCCGGCCGCTAATCCATATGCACCAAGCTCAATTACCATAAATGGCAGAAGTGCCGCTGCAGGCATTGATGAAATTGCAAAACTTGCAAGCGGACTTAGCACGCCTGCAATCAGACCAACAGCAGGACCTCCCACAAAACCTGCGATAATTACAGGAATATGCATAGGAAGAAGAGCCGAACCTACAGCTGCCCCTGTACCTGAAATAACTCCGATTGCATGGAAAAGCTGAGGAAGAAGTACCGAAGCAACAATAGCTGCAATAAAAGTAATTACTTTGTATGCAGCAGATTTTTTAGCAATGATAGTGTTCATAAAATACCTCCAGTTTTTTGTTAATTATATAATAACACTTACAGCATACTTGATGTCAAGTGATTTTGCAAAAAAACATTAAAATATCTAAACGTTTACGTTAACAATGTGCATAATGTAGAATTTGAGGTGAAAATATTGATTTTATTTCCGTTTGTGATATAATTAAATAGGTATGATGTAATTTGAGACGTATTTCAGCATAATTCATAATAATTTTTCGGAAGGAAAGGTATTGCTATGCAAAGTCTGAAGCTTACGGATTTAATAGATATCAGCATTCTTCAGAAGGTTCAGGATGCTTTTTCTGAATATACCAATATGGCATCGCTCATTGCAGATGAAAATGGCGTCCCGATAACTGTCGGAAGCGGTTTTACAAGATTTTGTATGGACCTTACAAGAAGCTCCGAGCTGGGATACAGCAGGTGTATGGAATGTGACAGAATGGGCGGCGTAAGTTCTCTTAAAAACGGCAAGCCGTCAGTGTATCAGTGTCACGCAGGTCTGTGCGATTTTGCCGCTCCGATTATCGTTGATAACTGCTATGTGGGAAGTATCATGGGCGGTCAGATTCTTACCAAGCCACTCGATGAAGAGCATATCAAAATGAGAGCTGCAGAGTATGGAATTGATGAGCAGGAATACCTTAATGCCGCGCGTGAGGTGCATATCAAGGATGAAAATGATGCCCTGAAAGCTGCGGACTTTATCTTTAAGCTTGCGGATATCCTTTCAGAAATGGCATATAAAAATTATCAGGCACTTAAAACGAGCCGAAACCTCGAAAAAGCAGCTTGTTCTCAGGCGTCATTCATTATTGATATGAACTCTGATTTGCAGAAGAATATCAAAAACTGGATGCTTATGGCAGGTAATATTGCTGAAAGTAATAACATAAATGAAATCAGAACGGTTATTTCCACTTTTTTGGACGAGGGACAGAAATTCCTTGCTTCAATAGAAGATACTGTCGAGTATGCAAAAATGACTGACGGAGAGATTGAACTTGCTGAAGAAGAGTATAATGTCCGTGAAAAGTTTGAGGAGCTTATAGCTGACGAAGAACTTGCCGAAGCAGGAAAGATAATCCTGAATATTAACGAAAACGTTCCTGTGCTTATGTTCGGCGATGCAGGACGCATCGGGCAGGCTGTTATAAAGGTTCTTCAAAGATTGAGAAGTATTGCACCAAACGGTGAAATGAATCTTGATGTTTCCTGTCCGCACTGTTCATATGCTGCTGAACTGGAAATAAAAATCAGCACTACAGATACTAATGTAAATGCCGAGGAGCTTTATGATCTGCATAACAGCATGATGTCTAAAAATAAATATCTGAATATCAATAACCTTGATGATGTTGGTCTGACAATTACAGGAAGATTTATCAGGCAGATGCACGGTACAATCAGTGCAGTGAAAAACGATAATTCGGAAATCGAATTTATAATCAAGGTTCCTCAGCTGGCAATTTCATAATAATTTAAGGAGGTTCGCAATATGTCTTTGGCTGAATGTAATTACGGTCTGGCTTTGGAAAATTTCATAATGAAAATGGTTCGTAATACTGACAACGACATTGCTGTAATGGCAGACGCTATGAAGAATATATGTGAACTGTTGAAAATTTCAAGAGTAGATATCGAACATTATAAAAATATTTCCGACGCTGAACATCAGAATGGTGATATTACGGTTGCATACGATAACGGAAATGCTGATTTGCAGAGAAATGCTGCGTTCAGTGCGTTGATTGGTGATGGTGCAATTGCAGGTTACAGAGCGTACCAGCAAAAAGGCGATGAAGATTGGGACGAAAAATATACACAGAGAGCGCACGCTTTTCTTAACACAATTCACGTGTTCTGCGACCGTGCAAGACTTATGAAGGTAGCTGATCATCTTGCATTCCATGATAAAGAGCTTGAAACATATAATATCGCTCACTTTGTAAAAACAGTAAATGATGCAATTTCACAGAATTCTATCGGAAAGTATAATGCTTGCTATTTTAATATCAAGGATTTTTCTGATGTAAATAATATGCTTGGCAGAACAAAGGCAACAGACATTATGAAAAAATATGTCAGCCAGCTTTCTGAAATTCTTACTGAAGGAGAAGCAGTGTGCCGTATGGGCGGCGATAATTTCACTGTTATTTTCTTCAAGGAAAATCTTGAAAAAATCAAGAATTATCTTGCCTCCGCCGATGTTGAGTACGGCGATGAGGGCAGAGTAGTGTCGATTCGATCCTCCGCCGGATTTTATATCATTCCAGATGACTGTCCAGATGTTGCTCAGGTTATGGACTGTATAAATGCTGCTAAGAATGTAGCCAGAAGCAATATGAATATTTCATGTGTGTTCTACAACGATGAAGTGATGCAGCGTGATGTTGAACGCAGAAAATATGAGCAGCTGTTTAAATCTGCTATAAAAAATGAAGAATTTCAGGTTTATTATCAGCCTAAGGTTTCTTTGAAAAAATATAAGGTTTCGGGTGCAGAGGCGCTGTGTAGATGGTTCCACGACGGCGAGCTTATTCCACCGATTAAGTTTATTCCTGTTTTTGAACGTAACAAGGCGATTTGTACGCTGGATTTCTATATGCTTGAGCATGTTTGCAGAGATATCCGCAAGTGGATTGATGACGGCAGGGAAGTTGTAAAGGTTTCTGTAAACCTTTCCAGATGTAACCTCGGCGAGCCGGAACTTGTTGAGCGTATTATAGCAACAGTCGATAAGTACAATATTCCTCACGAATATATTGAGATAGAGCTTACTGAAACAACTACCGACGTTGCATATTCAGAGCTTAAAAAGGTTGTTTTCGGTCTTCAGGCAAGCGGAATCAGTACAGCCGTAGACGATTTCGGCATAGGCTATTCATCACTTAACCTTATCAGTGACCTGCCATGGAATGTTCTGAAAATCGACAAGAAGTTCCTTGAAGTAAATCAGCCAAGCACCTCTCATAACTACCTTATGCTTAAGCATATCATCTCTCTTGCACAAAGCTTTGGTATAGAGTGTGTGGTTGAGGGCGTTGAAACTGTGGAACACGTAAAGGTGCTGAAGGAGAACAATTGCTATATGGCGCAGGGTTTCTACTTTGATAAGCCGCTTCCAAGAGAAAGCTTTGAAGAACGTCTTATGCTTAATGTTTAAAGAAATCGGAAAGTTATTGTTAGCTTTCCGATTTTTTGGTTGACAATTATATGATGATATGGTATAATCAGCTTGTACAATATGCACAATTTTACTTTTAAAAGGTGAAACTATGTTATTGAATAAAGAAAAAATTTTAAAAATTGAAATTTATGATGCAAAGGAAAAGCATCTTGGCACAACAAGAATTTATTCCTTTGCAAAGTCGTTGTTTAAATCCTCAACTGTTGGTATTACAATAAAATGCAATAACCTTCCTAATCTTAAAAAGGGCGACACAGTAATAATCGTTTTTGAGTATGTGAACAGTCAGCGTTACAGGGCTATGACTAAGATTGACGCTGCAGCAAAGGGGCAGATTGAAGTTAAGGTAGGCGAGGTTACTGAAATTGAGGAGCGAAGACGTTCCTTTAAGATTGCAACAAAAGAAAAAGCTACCGTGTATAAAACCAAATCCGAAAAGGAGGAGGGCATTGAGGGTATGATTTTGAATATCAACCTTGGTGGAGTGCTTCTGAAATGCGATGAGTATTTCAATGTGGGAACTATAATTTACCTAAACACTTTTTCAGGTGAGCTTGAAGTTCCTGCAAAAATTTTGCGCAGACAGAATGACAACAACGGAAATTTTGTTGGTTATGGCTGTCAGTTTGTGGATATCACAGAAGCTGAGGAAGAAATTGTTGCAAAATATATCCTTGAATGTCAGGTTGCCGAGCGTGAGCGACGCAAGACTCTTGAGGAAATGGGTATGAGCTAAAAAATATCGGGTATCGCATTTATCTGCGATACCCGACTTGTTTTATATTTTGTCAAACAAGCTTGTCAACCTCATAAAGCTTTTTCAGCACGTTTTGCGGAATTTGTTTGTCAGCACCGTAACGCTCATAAATACGCTGTATGTCTGCAATTGCTTCGTCCATTCGGTGCTGTTTGGCGTAGAGAAAGCCTCGTACCCAATATGAACCGTAAGGAAACGATATTTTGGTATTGCATTCATTAATAGATTTTGTTTCCTGTGCAATAATATCATCTATCGTTTTAATGCGTCCGAACCAATCCTGCATAAACGGTATGTTCCGCTTTACAATCTCACCTATGTGTTCTCTTGCCCATTCAGCGTCAGCACCATAAATCGGAATAAAATATTTTTCTCGTATTGCAACGGCGTCACGGTCAGGTTTCAGGCTGGGAGCGAAAAAATCCATATAATCAATATACGGAAAAGGACTTCCTCCAAAGTCACTGTGAACAGCCTTTTCTGTTCGGAAATAACCAAGCTTTCCACTACATTTAAACAGGTTCTTTTCCCAAGGAATAAAATCAAAATTATAGCCCCAGTACATTGGCCAGTGAGTGCCTTTAATGGCGTAAACGTAAAAAACTTTTCGGCAGTGGTTGTCCCACTCGGTAAACCACCAGTGTCCCTTTTCACAGCATTTCACATCGAAATATTCCGTAAGCACCTCAGTTATTGCATCGTTCATATATGGTATTATTGATGTTTCGTAATACATATAAACCTCCGTGTGCATATTGTTGTTAAATTTATTATAACAGCAATGCCGAAGAAAGTCAACAAAACAAAATGTGCCTTTGACACTAACATCAAAGGCACATTATTATATTACTTAATATCAGCGTGGTAAGCCTGTAGGGACTTAACAAACTTGTTTTCGATACCCTTCATGAAGCGGATACCCTCTGCGCTTGCCTTTGCAGCAGCCATTGTTGTGATGTAAGGAATTCTGTGCTTGATAGCAGACTTACGGATGTAGCTGTCATCTGTAACGCTGTCCTTACCTGCAGGTGTATTGATGATAAGCTGAATTTCGCCGTTTGCGATTTCATCAGCAATATTAGGTCTGCCTTCGTACATCTTGAAAATGTGCTTAGCAGGGATACCAGCGTCAACAATCATCTGATAGCTCTTGCCTGTAGCAATAATCTTGAAGCCGAGTTCATTGAATGCCTTGGCAATTTCAAGAAGCTCAGGCTTGTCGCGGTCACAAACGCTGAGAAGAACAGTTCCCTCAAATGGGAGATGTACCTGAGTAGCTTCCTGAGCCTTGTAGTAGGCTTCACCGAAGGACTTGGAAAGACCGAGAACTTCACCTGTAGAACGCATTTCAGGTCCGAGAACAGGGTCAACCTCCTGGAACATATTGAATGGGAATACAGCTTCCTTAACACCGTAGTGTGTAATCTCACGGTCACGGAGGTCAGCAACAGGAGAAGGTTTGCCTGTGAACTGAGAAACCATAATTTCAGTTGCAATCTTAACCATGTTGATGCTGCAAACCTTGGAAACAAGCGGAACAGTTCTGGAAGCACGTGGGTTGGCTTCAAGAACGTAAACAGTGTCACCCTCGATAGCGTACTGCATATTCATGAGACCGCAAACGTTCATTTCAATAGCAATCTTTCTTGTGTAATCCTTGATTGTCTCAATCATCTTCGGTGAGAGATTCATAGAAGGAAGGATACAAGCGGAGTCACCTGAGTGAACACCTGCAAGTTCAATGTGTTCCATAACAGCAGGAACAAAGCAGTTTGTGCCGTCGGAAATAGCGTCAGCCTCGCATTCTGTAGCGTGGTTGAGGAAACGGTCAATGAGAATAGGTCTGTCAGGTGTAACACCAACAGCCGCAGACATATAAACCTTCATCATCTCGTCATCGTGTACGATTTCCATACCACGTCCGCCGAGAACGTAGGAAGGACGAACCATTACAGGATAGCCGATACGATTTGCGATTTCAAGCGCCTCGTCAACATTTACAGCCATACCAGCTTCAGGCATCGGAATACCAAGCTTGTCCATCATAGCACGGAAGTGGTCACGGTCCTCAGCGAGGTCGATAGTCTCCGGAGTTGTTCCGAGAATATTTACGCCGTACTTTTTAAGGTCGTTGGCAAGGTTAAGAGGAGTCTGTCCGCCGAACTGAGCGATAACGCCTACCGGCTTTTCCTTTTCGTGAATACTGAGAACATCCTCAAGAGTAAGAG
>JAFTWI010000044.1 GCA_017465345.1 Oscillospiraceae bacterium | reverse complement strand
TTGAAGATGTTCTTCATAATGCCCTTGAGCTTTTCGTCAACTTCTTCAGCTGTCCAGGAGTATCTCATGGAGTTCTGGCACATTTCGAGAGCAGAAACTGCTACACCGCCAGCGTTAACAGCCTTGGAAGGGCCAACAACTACACCGTTCTGTACGAGGTATTCAACAGCTTCAGCAGTTGTAGGCATGTTGGAAACTTCGATGTAGAACTTTGTGCCGTTAGCAACAATCTTCTTAGCGTCTTCAATGCCAACTTCGTTCTGAGTTGCGCAAGGCATAACAACGTCAACCTTAACGCCCCAAGGCTTTTCACCTGCGAAGAACTTAGCACCGAACTTGTCAGCGTAATCCTGAACCTTATCACGGCCTGAAGCACGCATTTCGAGCATGTAAGCAGCCTTTTCAGCTGTGATGCCGTTTTCATCGTAAACATATCCGTCAGGACCGGAAATTGTAAGAACCTTACCACCGAGTTCATTGATCTTGAGAACTGCACCCCAAGCTACGTTACCGAAGCCAGAAACTGCAAATGTCTTGCCCTTGATATCTTCGCCCCACTTGTTGAGAGTTTCGTTACAGAAGTAAACTGCACCGTAACCTGTAGCTTCAGGACGGATAAGGCTACCGCCGTAAGAAATGCTCTTACCTGTGAGAACGCCGTTTTCGAAGTTGTTGCAGATTCTCTTGTACTGACCGTAGAGGTAGCCGATTTCTCTTGCACCAACACCGATATCACCAGCAGGAACGTCAACGCTTGCACCGATGTGACGGTAGAGTTCAGTCATGAAGCTCTGGCAGAAACGCATGATTTCTCCATCGGAACGGCCTCTTGGGTCGAAGTCGGAACCACCCTTACCGCCGCCGATTGGGAGACCTGTAAGACTGTTCTTGAAGCACTGCTCAAAACCGAGGAACTTGATGATGCTTGCGTTTACGGATGGGTGGAAACGGAGACCGCCCTTGTAAGGACCGATTGCAGAGTTGAACTGGCATCTGTAGCCGCGGTTAACCTGAATGTTGCCGTTGTCGTCAACCCAGGAAACTCTGAAGGAGATGAAACGTTCTGGTTCAACAATTCTGTCGATGATGCCGTTTGTTTCGAAAGACTTATCCTGTTCAACAACAGGTTCGAAAGATTCGAGAACTTCCTTTACAGCCTGAAGAAATTCAGGTTCGCCTGGGTTACGCTTTTCAACCTGAGCATAAACGCCAGCGAGGTATTCATTTTTAAATGCCATGGTAAAAATCCTCCCTATAAATTACATTTTAAGGCAGCATATGGTAAAAACAAAACACTACCCAACTTTACAATAATCAGTATACTACATATTGCATATTTTTGCAAGAGTTTTTCAGAAATAAATCCAAAATTTTTGAAAAAAAGTAATTTTAGCCAAAATGCAGGGCTAAAATGCAACTTTGAAAGTGAAATATTTCAAAATTAATATTTCAGAATTCCTACACAAATTTTGTAATCGGGCATAAGCTGACCCACAACAGAATAGAAATTCCTGCTGTGGTCGGGGAAAATGAAGTGAGCGTATTCGTGAATGAAAACATATGCGGCACACATTTCGGGGTACAGCGCCAGCCTGCTGTTCATCACAATTTTTCCTTTTGTATAATGGCAGCTTCCCCAGCGTGAGGTCATTTTCCGTATCTGCAACTCAGCCATCGGCACGTCATAGCCCTTTGCGCGGAACATCTCACAGGTACGTTTATTCAACGACTCAAACAGCTTTTTCGTTTCCTCAGAATAGAATTTTTCTAATAGCTTGCCAATTCGCTCTTCACTTTTTGTCCGCACAATGATTTCCTTATTATGTAAAAATACAGCTTCTTTTGCAGCAATTTCTATACGTAAAGTATAATATTCTCCAAAACAACTGAAAGTATCGCCATTTTCGTATATTTCACCTGCCACGGGTAACTGCGGTTCAGCACTTTTTACCTCGTAGCGGTCAAGCGCATCAAGGATAAAATCCGACTTTTCACGGATAAAATCCTCTATGTGTCCGATTGTAACACGGCTGTTTGCGCTGACGTAAACGAACCCGTCAGGCTTGATACGCAGGTTCAGATTCTTGACCCGCTTCCGAGTCAAAATCCATTTTATCTCTCTGCCGTTGCAGACAACCGTGCGGAAATCAGTCATGGAAAGCCTCGTCAACTGTTATCACAGGGAAGAAGCGTTCGTCCTCGCGGCGGATGCGTTCTTTCACAAGTTCGGTAATTTTATTCACCTCAGTAGGCTTGTGAGTGCTGCTGATAACCATATCGAAAATGAGATTTATTCTGTTCTCTCCGTCAGTAATTCTGAAATCGTGAATTGTTGCGGTCTGGTCTGTTGCAACAACACACTTATATACCATTTCCTTCAGTTCGTTGACGTACTCATTGTCAACGGCAATAGGGTCGGTGTGAATAACTGTCATAATACCAAGCTTTTCGAAAATTCTTCGTTCGATTTCGTCAACAACCTCGTGTACCTGAACAGGGTCAGCCTTATCCGGAACTTCAGCATGCACCGAAGCAAAAACTCTGCCAGGACCGTAGTCGTGGACGATAAGGTCGTGAGTGCCCACGATAGTTTTATCGGAAAGCACCATAGTCGTGATTGCGTCAATTGTTTCACGGGACGGTGGAGTGCCGAGAAGCAGGTCAATAGTATCCTTTGCAAGATTGAAACCGCTGTACATAATGAGAATAGACACGATTACGCCGATGAAACCGTCAATCTGGAATGGCAGGAAATATCCGATAACCGTTGCAACGATTACCGCACTTGTGGAAATAACATCGTTGATGCTGTCCTGCGCAGTAGCCTTCATAACGGAAGAATTGATTTTCTTGGCAATGTGGTTGTAGCAGAAGAACATCCACAGCTTTACCAATACTGATGCCGCAAGAATAATTGTCATCGGCACGCTGAAATTCATTTCCTCAGGGTGCAGGATTTTGTCTATGCCGCCCTTGAAAAGCTCAAACCCCACAAGCATAATAATAAAGGAAACGATAAGCGAGGAAACATACTCAAACCTGCCGTGACCGAAAGGGTGTTCACGGTCGGGGAGGCGGTTTGCCATTTTTGCACCGATTATCGCAACGATACAGCTTCCCATATCAGAAAGGTTATTGAAAGCGTCAGAGGTTATAGCGATACTGTTCATAATCGTGCCGATAACAAGCTTCAGCACGAACAGAAAAATGTTGCACACCGCACCGATTACACCGCCGAGAATGGAATAATTCTGACGGACGGTTTTATCAGCAGTATTTTCGCTGTCCTTTACAAATGTTTTTACAAGAAGTTTTATCATAAAGTCACTTCCACATATAAATTTGCACCTGCCGAGACAGGTGCATTGTGTATTAAATAAAATAGTTCACATAAATATATGCCGCCGCAGCGAGGATTAGCACAAGCACAAGGAAAATCCAGAGCTTGCTGCTGCGTTTTTTCTTCGGCTCGTCAAACACGGAAAAAGTCTCCTTGAAATCACGCTGCATTTCCTTGATATCCTGTTCAAGCATACGGATTTTCTGTTTATCCGTCAGTGGCTTGTCGGTTTTCTGTTTCGGCATATTAATCATTCCCGTCTTAATATCTTAGTCGGAATTTTTCTCAGCTTTTTCGAGTGCCTTAGCTGCCTTAATCATTATAGCGCATTCAAGACGCTTCTTCTGCATTTCGCAGGCAAGCTTATAGGAATTGAGGATATTTCCTGCGTAGATGAAGTTGTTTGCGTTACAGCCGCCGCTGCAGTAGAATTTCGCCCAGCACTTCTTACATTCTTCCTTGGTGTAGATGTGTGCCTTAGCAAAATCGTTCTTCATTTCCATATTGAAGCTGCCGTCGTTGAGGTTACCCATCTTGTATTCATCGTAACCAACAAACTGGTGGCAAGGATAAATATCGCCCTCAGGAGTAATTGCAACATACTCGTTACCGCTGCCGCAGCCTCTCAGACGCTTGATTGCGCAAGGTCCCTGGTCAAGGTCAAGCATAAAGTGGAAGAAGTTGAAGTGTTTGCCCTGCTTGTCGTGTTCAAGAATGATATTTGCAAGCTTTTCATATTCAGAGAAAATTGCAGGCAGGTCACGTTCAGTAAGTGCGTATCCCATTGTTGGTTCAGCAACAACAGGCTCAACTGAAATCTGGTCGAAGCCCTCGTTGTAGAGGTGAACAACGTCCTCAGCAAAGTCAAGATTATACTTTGTAAATGTACCTCTTACATAGTAATTCTCGTAATTTCTCTTTTCAGCAAGCTGCTTGTACTTGTCCATAATCTTATCATAGCAGCCTGTTCCGTCAACACGCTTTCTCACGCGGTCATTTACGCACTTTCTGCCGTCAACGGACATAACAACGTTGGACATTTCCTTGTTGATGAAGTCCATCTTTTCCTCGTCAAGAAGCATACCGTTTGTAGTGATAGTGAAGCGGAAACGCTTGCCGTACTCAGCTTCCTTGCTTCTGCCGTATTCAACAAGCTGCTTTACAACGTTCCAGTTCATAAGGGGCTCGCCGCCGAAGAAGTCAAGCTCAAGGTTTTCACGGTCGCCTGAATTTTCGAGCAGGAAGTCCATAGCCTTCTTACCTGTTTCGAAGTCCATATGCATACGCTTGCCAAGACCGTAATCGCCTGTTGAAGCGAAGCAGTATTCACATCTGAGGTTGCAGTCCTGCTCAACAAGCAGACACATAGCCTTTACAGGTGCCGCAACGGAGTATTTAGCAAATCTTTCGTAGTCGTCCTCAGAGAAGAGTATACCGTCATTATAAAGCTCAACAACTTCCTTGTAGCAGGACTTTATATCTTCGGGTGCGTAAAAGCGGGAGAGCTTCTCCACTACCTTTTCAGGGCACTCCTCATCAAAAGGGGGCTGAACGTTGTCGAGAATATCATAAGTAAGCTCGTCCACAAGGTGAACGCCGCCGCTGTGAACGTCAAGAACAATATTAAGTCCGTTGAGTTTATATTTGTGTATCATAATCTTCAATCCTTTTCAATGTGTATAGAAAAAATCCCCAACAATTTAATATGTCGGGAAATACAACTTTTCAATAAAGCAAATAAGGGACATTACTGTCCCTTAATACTCCATTCGTCAGTGCGTGATTACTTTTCGCACTTCTGGTTAGCAACTGTGCAGGAAGTCTTGCAAGCAGACTGACAGGAAGCCTGGCACTTGCCGCAGCCGCCCTTAGCAGCAGTTTTCTTCAGGTTAGCCTTGTTGATTGTAAGAATGTGCTTCATGAGAAAACCTCCGATAAAAATAGATTACAAGTATTATACCACAGATTTTGTCGTATTGCAATAGTCATTTTAACGAAATCTTTGGGGAGAATTTACACCAATTATACCACCCAGTGAAGAACATATCAATATTATTAACATTTTGGTAAAAAATCCCCCGACAGTGAAGCTTCTGACGAAAAATATACCGCCTAAAAGAGTTACCGCAAAAATGATAATTCCGCAGAGCAGACCTGTTTTCAGTCCGTTTCTTTTCCGTCTTTTTGCCGCAACAAAGCTTGCTGCGAAACAGCCTGCGCAAAGTGCAGCACTGGACATAACCGTAAATGCTCCGTCGCTGAGGTCGATAACAGTAGCGATTGCGGAAAAAATCAGCGAAGTGACAAAAACAGCTCCTATACAAGCAAAAATTGAGTACACAACAGCAGTTATACGTTCCTTGCGGAGCCGCTGTGCAGGTGTTTTGCGCATAAAAATTCCCCCGTTCCGAATACTGCTTAATTATATTCGGAACTAGGGATATTTATTCTTTGATGGTAAATTACTTTTTGCAGCAAAAGTTTACTTCTTGCTTATTTCCTCTTCAGGCATATCGTGAACAGTAGCGTTTTCGGAAATAGCCCAGAGCTTAACACGAATCTTGCTGCGGTCACCGCCTGTTTCGATTACAACAGTGTCCTCAGTCTTACGTACAACGATACCTGTGATACCGCCGATTGTTGTAACCTCATCGCCAATCTGGAGATTGTCACGGAGCTGCTTAGCTTCCTTTTCCTTTTTCTTCTGTGGACGAATCATAAAGAAGTAGAAAACAACAATAAGCAGACCGAAAGAGAAAATCATATAAATGATGGAACCTGTCATACTTGCCTGCTGAGCAGCTGCGTCACCTGTTGCAGCTGTTGCTGCGAGCATTACATTTAAAAGAGCTGTATTCATTGAAAAAATCCTCCTGTAAAATAAAACAATACTATTATTATACCATTATTTCCCCAACTTGCAAGGGTTTTCACAAAAATTTCAAACTATTCTATGTCAAAAGCGTTCATTTCCGTCCATACAGGGTAATATCCTGCCTTTCGGGCAGTATTCTGAGAAGCAATGTTGCCGCTCCATGTACTGTAATATGGAATTGCACCGTGCATGAAAACTGCCTGGGTAAGTGCAGAAACAAGCTCTGTTGCAATACCTATTCCACGATATTCGGGGAGCACATCAATTCCAATCTGCCAGAAGCGCTCGCTGTCATTGCTTGCACCTGCCATACCTACAATCTGACCGCCGTTCAGGGCACAAACCGCCAGCACGTCGTGACGTGGTTTGGTTGAGTCATACATAAGGGCATTATTAAAGCCCTTAACAGGATAAAGCTCGGAAATAATTTGTGGCTTTTCGTAGAATTTCAGCTTGAATTTGTTGCTGGGAATATATTTGTATGGCGTCACAGGCAGGAAGAAAATGCTGTTGAATGCGATTGCCTTGTTGTACTTTGCAAGCTGAGCATTGATTTTCCAGATTTTCGTCTGTTCAAAAATTTCAGCGCCGCTGTATTTGTTCAGCAAATCGTTTGCGAAGTCCAGCATTTCACTTGCGGCAGTTATTACAGTGCCATTGCCCATAGTTGCTGCCTTGAAGAAATCAGGCTCAGCACGGAAAATTCTGCGTCCTTCGGTTATGCGAGCAAGAGTAGCCCTGTTGCCCTTGCGGACGAAATCCTCAGGGTTACAGCAGTAATCAAGAGCAAGCTGTGCAGCTGCCGAAGCAATAAGCTCGTTTTTAAACATCATTTTCACCGTTTTCTTCCAAGTAAATGCCGTGGAGGTAGTCATTAAGCAAATTCCAGCCAATGCTGTCGTAACGCAGAATCTGCTGTGCGTATTTGAGAGGAAACCACTCTGCCTTGTCAACCTCAACAGACAAGACAAATTCGTCCTTTTTTACTTTGCAGATGTAGCCAAGCATAAGGTTGTCCTTTTTCTCGTAGTAGTAGCTTCCGATGTATCTGTAAGAAACAACGTCCAGTCCGATTTCCTCCTTGACCTCACGGACAACTGTGGACTCAGGTGTTTCGCCCTGCTTGATGTAGCCTGCAACGTTGATGTAATTATTGGAAACGTAGTCCTGCTGGATGAGCGCAATTTCCTTGTTGTCCTCGGTAACGCAAAGGCAGATTACGCAAGCGTAGGAAAAGGGAAAGAAAGGTCTTTTGCAGCTTCCGCAGTAGGGGATTGCACCCTCGTCGCCGCAGACCTTAGGGAAAAGCTTTTCGCCGCACTGTGGGCAGTAGGAAAAGTTCATATGAGTCCTCCGTTAGTTTTGGGTTTTGTAAGCAAGAGCCTGAAGCGCAAGGAGATAGCCGTCCTTGCCAAAGCCGAAAAGGCTTCCCGAGCAAACGGGAGCGATTACGGAATTGTGGCGGAATTCCTCACGTGCACAGATGTTGGAGATGTGCACTTCGATTACGGGAATTTTAATTGCCGAAATAGCGTCACGGATTGCATAGCTGTAATGTGTGTACGCACCTGCATTGAGAATTACGCCACACTTGTCAAGACGTGCCGCGTGAAGCTTGTCAATGATTTCGCCCTCGTGGTTGGACTGGAAACACTCGCAGTCGTCAAAGCCAAGCTGGTCAGCCTTAGCCCTGATTTCAGCGCAGATGCTGTCGTATGTGTCGGAGCCGTATGTGCCGGGCTCACGCTCACCTAAAAGGTTGAGGTTAGGGCCGTTTATTATCAGTACGTTTTTCATTTTGGGTACGTCCTTTCGGATTGGATTTCAATAATGGGCTTGCCTAAGTTATAAGTATATTTTAATTCCAAACATCAAATCTGTCAACTCTCCAGCCGTTTTCAGTATTAACCATAACATAGCGGAAGTCATCTTCAAAGCTTACCTCATAGGGGTTGTCGCTGTGGCAGTATGTAACAACAGCCTTGAATTCAACCCTGTTTTCGTCAGCGGAAATCGGGAAGAAGCAATGGTCGAAATAATCTATATGTGAGCCTCTTGCGCCGTCAAGGTTCATAAGATTTCCGTTTTCATCAATATAAACTGCCGCAAGCTTATTTGCGTATTCCTCGGTAAAAATTCCGTAGAGCATTGTCATAAAGTCCTCGGTTGTGTGAGCGTCAGTGTATGCTTCGGGCATATAATGTTCACACCAGAACCAGTCCCACATAGTACCGTGAGCTTTGGCAAATATTTCCTGCTGTTCTTCGGTGAGAAAATCGGGAGCATAAACGGTATATTCGTGATGAAGGAGTTCTCCCGTTTCCTCGTCAAAGGAAATATAATTTTCGGAAATGTGTTTTTCAGAGTATACACCACAGTTGTTGATGAAAAACTCTCTTACGCTTGATTCCTCTCCGACATGTATACGAACAAAGTATTTTCCCGATTCACAGGCGGAGTAGTTGAAAATCTCGGAACGGAGCAGGTAATCGGTTTTGTGTCCCGGCTGTACCGTGAAATCTATTTCAAGACGGTCAGAGCCGTTGGCAAAGGTCATATAATCAGCTGTATAAGTATTGTAAATTTCTATGCTGTCGATTGTAACGGGAACTTCGTTGTAATTGGAAAATACGAAAACAAGCTCTTTGGTATAATTCCACTCGTCTTCGTAGTGATATTCGTGCTTTACAGCCGTGTCACGGGGAGTCCAGTCGTCATAGTAGCTGTCCTCGTCAAGCTGGCTTATGCTTGGCTGAATAAAGAAAACAAGACCCTGCTCGGGGTTTAAATATTCACCTCGGATAACGGTTGCTTCGGTTTTGATTTCCTCAACAATATCCTCTTCAATGGGACTTTCTGTTGCCGCAGTGGTTTTTGCTGCTGTTTCCGCAACAGTAGTTGTTTCGCTCACGCTTGTCTGCTGAATATCGTTATCACTTGCACACCCTGTAAGGCAGAGCATAGAAAGTGCTATTGCAATGAATTTTTTGTTGAACATAAAGACATCTCCCCAATATAATATACCTAAATTATACCAAGCAGTTGCTCAAAAGGCAATTACAGCGGGGTGTCAATATGGTTACAATTTATTTCAGACTCTCGTAATATTTTTTCATTGTCTGTGCGTCCTCGGTCTGAGTGCCCGCACTTTCGCAGACGAAAATCGGGGAGAGATTTCTCTCGTAAACAAGCTCCATAAGCGGCTCAAACTGTGGACCGTAAATCGTGTCCTCAAAGGTAAGATGCTTCTTTTCGCCGCCCTTTGTGGTGTACTCGATTTTGGAGAAGTGGGAGTGGAAAATCTTTGCACGGTCAGCACCAAGCTCATTTTCAATGGTGTCAAGGATTGCGGCGTATTCAGCCTTGCCCTTGATTTCGCCGAAGGTGCGTGCGTTAAGGTGTCCGAAATCAATGCAAGGGATAAAGGTATCATCAACCTTGCAGATTTCCATTACCTCACGCAAATCGCCAAGCTGATTGATTTTGCCCATAGTTTCGGGACAGCAGTGAATGTGCCCCAGACCCTCTGCCACAAGCGCCTCACGGGCTTTCTTCATTGTAGCCTTTGCAAGCTCCAGTGCCTCCTCACGGGTCATCTTTGAGCAGGAGCCGCTGTGAATGACAATTCTGTTGCCGCCCATAGCGTTAACTGCCGCCGCTGACTGCAGGATATAGTTGATGGAGTTGTCACGCTTCTCCTCCTCAACGCTTGAAAGGGAGATAAAATATGGTGCGTGAACGGAAACGGTGATGTTCTTTTCAGCAAGGGCATTGCCGATTTCACGTGCCGCCTGTTCGCCAACACGAACGCCCTGTCCGCACTGATATTCAAAGTGGTCAAGTCCGAATTTTTCGAGGTACTCGCCAAGCTGAACGGACTTTTTGTAGCCCATTTCCTTGAAGCTTTCGGCTGTACCTGCGGGTCCGAATTTTGCGGTCATTCTATCTCCTCCGAATTACTTGTTTCAACGAATTTTCTCTCGCTTTGGTCAAACTCCCAGTGCTTGTCGGGAAACCAGCGGTTCATATGGCTGGTGTGCTCCCTGATAAGCTGTACGGAGTAATCCTGCCCGAGAATTTCGTAGATTTTGTTTATTTTGTATTCAAACCAGAATTTGCGTGAGTCGTACTTTGTGTGATAAGTCCATTCTGTGGTAAGCTTTGCACGGTTTTGCAGTTCCGTCTGCGTGCCAAAACCGAAAAGAATTTCTTTCAGTAAGTAAAACCGCATATCAGCTTTACTGCCGAGAAAACGTATATTATTGCAGCCTCTCTCGGTGTAAACGTCATAGTAGCCCAATTCCTTGCAGTAACCCCTGTTGTTCTCAAAATCGTACGGCGTCACACGTGGGTCAACGTATTGTTTCGGAACACCTGCCTTTGCGCAGTCCTGGTAAATCTGATCAACAAGGCTGTTCCATTCGGCAAGTTCTTCGGCGGTCATATTGTAGGCTGCAAGCTGGTCTTTGTTCATAGAGTTACACCTTAAAACTTGTCATACTTCTTCGGCAAAAGCGGCTTCTCAATGGCACGTTTCACCTTAAAGAATGTACTATGCTCAAACTCAATGGGGTAAACAAAAATCGAGCGGATACCTGCCATATTTGCACCGAGAATATCTGTGAAAATCTGGTCGCCAACTGCGCAGACCTGCTTTTTGCTTATGCCAAGCTCGGCAATTGCACGCTTGAAGCCTTTCGGAAGCGGCTTTGCGCCGTTCGGAACAAAGTGCAGACCCAGCATTTCCGCAAATGGTGTAACACGCTCAGCGGTGTTGTTGCTGACGATGAGAAGCTTTATTCCTGCGCTTTGCATATCGGCAATCCAGTCCAGCACGCCCTCGGCAGGTGCAGGGTTATCGTGGGTGGTAAGGGTATTGTCAAGGTCAAGGACAAGTGCCTTTATGTCACGCTGTTTCAGCGCTTCGGGAGTAATCTCCAGCACGGATTTCAGCGCATAGGTTGGTTTGAAAATTGCCACAACAATACCTCTTTTCTTTGGTAAATTTATGTAGGGGACGGGTTTCCCGTCCCGTGATACACAATTATTTTTTTAGGGACGGGAGACCCGTCCCATACAATTTGTTTAATTTACTTCAGCTTAGCTCTCTGCTTAGCACGGCGCTGATTGTCGAGAATACGCTTTCTGATACGGATTGACTTTGGTGTAACCTCGAGAAGCTCATCATCTGTGATGAATTCAAGGCTGTCCTCAAGGGAAAGCTTTCTCGGCGGAACAAGACGGAGTGCGTCATCGGAGCCGCTTGCACGGGTGTTTGTAAGGTGCTTCTTTTTGCATACATTTACAACAAGGTCGTCTGTCTTTGGTGATGCACCCACAACCATACCCTCGTAAACAGGTGTACCTGCGCCGATAAAGAGTGAGCCTCTTTCCTGTGCATTGAACAGACCATAAGTAACAGCTTCACCTGTTTCAAAGCAAACGAGGGAGCCTGTGTTACGGCGTGGAATATCGCCCTTATACGGCTGATAGCTGTCGAATACGGAGCTGATTACACCCTCACCCTTTGTATCTGTGAGGAACTCGGACTTATAGCCGAAAAGACCTCTTGATGGAATAAGAAATTCAATCTTCATACGGCTTCCTACAGGGTTCATTGACTGGAGTTCAGCCTTTCTTGTTCCGAGCTTTTCCATTACGGAGCCTACGCAATCCTCAGGCACGTCGATTACAAGGCGTTCGATTGGCTCGTGAGCCTCGCCGTCAACCTCTTTATAAAGTACACGTGGAGTTGAAACGGAAAGCTCGTAACCCTCACGACGCATATTTTCGATAAGAATGGAAAGGTGCATTTCGCCACGTCCTGCAACACGGAAGCTGTCTGTGTTTTCGGTTTCGCTTACACGGAGGGAAACGTCACGGAGAATTTCCTTGAAAAGTCTGTCACGAAGCTGACGGGAAGTAACAAACTTGCCCTCACGTCCTGCAAACGGGCTGTCGTTTACGGAGAATGTCATTTCAACAGTCGGCTCGGAAATCTTTACGAAAGGCACAGGCTCGTAGCAGGCTGTATCGCAGAGAGTGTCGCCGATTGTGATGTTTTCGATACCTGAAATCCAAACGATATCGCCAACTTTTGCCTCGTCAACAGGTGTTCTGTTAAGGCCCTCAATCTGATAAAGGGTAACAACCTTGCTGTTGAAGGACTTGTGGTTTTCGTAGTAGTCGCCAACTGTAACAGGCTGGTTAACCTTGATTGTACCACGTTCGATACGTCCGATACCTATTCTACCAACATAGTCGTTGTAGTCGATAGAGGAAATAAGCATCTGGAGCGGTTCGTCAGGCTCGCCCTCTGGAGCAGGAATGTGGCTGAGAATTGTTTCAAAAAGTGGAATGAGGTCTGTACCCGCTTCGTACTGGCTGAGAGAAGCTGTACCTGCACGGCCTGAGCAGAAAAGGATAGGGCTTTCAATCTGCTCGTCGCTTGCATCAAGGTCGAGGAGAAGCTCAAGAACTTCGTCACCGATTTCGTCAAGGCGTGCGTCAGGACGGTCAATCTTGTTTACAACAACGATAATTCTGTGGCCCATTTCAAGTGCCTTCTGGAGCACAAAACGAGTCTGAGGCATACAGCCTTCAGCGGCGTCAACAAGAAGTACAACGCCGTCAACCATTTTCAGTACACGTTCAACCTCACCGCCGAAGTCAGCATGGCCAGGGGTGTCGATGATGTTGATTTTAACACCATTATACATTACAGAAGTGTTCTTCGCAAGGATTGTGATACCTCTTTCACGTTCGATATCGCCTGAGTCCATAACTCTATCGGCAACTTCCTGATTTTCACGGAACACGCCGCCCTGCTTGAGCATTTCGTCAACGAGAGTTGTCTTACCGTGGTCAACGTGAGCGATGATTGCAACGTTTCTTAAATCTTCTCTTACCATAAAAATTTTCCTTCCTTATTGGATATACATTATATATTGTTTTAACATTGGTGAAAAAAAGTATTGATTATGTCGAAATCCCTATAACGTAAAAAAGCCTTGCAGGGTATGCAAGGACAGTTTGTCAGCTTGATTGACACAGACTTTCGGCGTGTCAATTTATAGATTAAATAAGCCCCTGTAAGAAAATTACAGGGGCGTTTCTGGTGGAAGAGGGTGGATTCGAACCACCGAAGCCGAAGCAACAGATTTACAGTCTGCCCCCTTTGGCCACTCGGGAACTCTTCCATATTAGGTTTTGCAGTTAAGCAAAAAAATGGAGCTGGTGGACGGACTCGAACCCCCGACCTGCTGATTACAAATCAGCTGCTCTACCAACTGAGCTACACCAGCTTAACTGTGTTTGATTTTTATCGCTCTCGTTCAGCGACTTAATTATTATATCACATTGTTTTGAACTTGTCAATCCTCTTTTTGAGGTTTTACATTTTGTTCACAATTTGTGATTTTCTTAAAAAGAAAGTGGTCGGGGCGACAGGACTTGAACCTGCGGCATCTTGGTCCCAAACCAAGCACTCTACC
>JAFTWI010000195.1 GCA_017465345.1 Oscillospiraceae bacterium | reverse complement strand
GGAATGTATTCTTGCTGCAAACGCTGACCCAAGCACACAGGAAATCGGTCTCCAGAAGAGAAGAGATGACTACGGCTGGTCTGATGAAATGATTGAAATGCATGCAAAAATTACAGAAATGGCTCGTGCAAACCCTGTTTACGACCTTACAAACGGTGTTCCTGCTGACCTCACTTCTGTTCTCGACAGCGGTGAATATGGTGTAAGAGCTGCATTTGCAGGTCTTGAATGGGCAACTGTTCGTGAATCTCTCATTGAGGTTGCTAACACATATATTGATGAATTCAACGCAACAGCTGAAGCTATGTAAAAATTTATAACAGATTAAGGGTACCCTTGACGGGTACCCTTTTATTATTCAATAATAACCTTGGAACTGTCCTCACGGCGAAGAGCTATAACTGCACCTCTTATAAGATATGCAGCAGGGTCTCCCGACGGTCCCCTGTTCAGGCAGCGTATGCTTGTGCCTTCAATAAGACCTATGTCACGAAGTCTGCGTCGTATTCCGCCCTCTGCAAGAAGTGCAGCTACTTTTGCTGTTGCTCCCTCGCTCATATCGGAAAGCTTTTTGGGTGTATCCATATTATCATCCCTAAGTATAAATTCCGAGATTTTGCTCTCATAATTATTTTATGCCGCAGAAATTTATCTGACACGTTATTTTTCGGGACTTGTCTGCATAAACATTAAACAAAACATTATAAAGGAGCTGTTTTATGTGAGCAACTTAAAAAAAGGAAGTAAAGCAATTCTTTTTCTTGTATTGGCAATAATTCTTGTTCTGGCAGCATATTTCTGGTCAAGAGCAAATGCTGAAAAGGAAACTGATGCGATGTTTTCTATGGCATCAAACTCCGAACGAGTGGAATTTCTGAATGAGCAGGGCTGGATTGTAAATCCTGACCCGATTTCCAAGGAAGAGGTTATCGTCCCCTCAATTTATGAAGGAATTTATGCTGACTATGCTGAACTGCAAAAAGAACAGGGCTTTGACCTTGAAAAGTATCAGGGCAGCGAGGTGCTGGTAATCAAATATCAGGTGCTGAACTATCCGGATTGTCCCGAAAATGTAACAGCTACAATGATGATTTGCGACGACAGGCTTATCGGCGGTGATATCTCTCTTGAAACAGAGGACGGATTTATTAAGCCATTAATATCTGCAACAGCACAGACTTTTCTGATTCAGTAACCGCTAATTCAACATGAGCATTTACAAATGCTTCGGAATGGGGTATAATATAGACAGTAATTAATGGAGGACACATTATGAATCAATTTTCCCGTTCCGAGCTTCTTTTGGGCAAAGAAGGTATGGAAAAACTGAAAAATGCCCGTGTTGCTGTTTTTGGTATAGGCGGCGTGGGAGGTCACGCAGCTGAAGCTCTTGCACGAACAGGTGTGGGCAAGCTCGACCTTTTTGACAATGACACTGTCAGTCTCACCAACATCAACCGCCAGATTATCGCTACCCTTGATAAGGTCGGACAGTACAAGGTCGACGTAATGAAGGAGCGTATTGCTCAGATTAATCCCGAAGCAGAGGTAAATGCTTACCGCTGTTTCTTTATGCCCGATAATTCTGCTGAATTTGATTTTACACAGTACGATTATGTCATAGATGCTGTTGACACTGTTACAGCAAAAATAGAACTGGTAATGAAAAGCCGTGAAGCAGGCGTGCCGATAATCTGCTCAATGGGAGCAGGAAACAAGCTTGATGCAACTGCTTTTCAGGTTGCTGACATTTACAAGACTTCTGTTTGCCCACTTGCCCGTGTAATGCGAAATGAGCTTCGAAAGCGTGGTGTAAAGAAGCTGAAGGTTGTCTATTCACAGGAGCCGCCGATTACTCCGCTGCCATCAGATGAAGAATGCGCAAAGAAGGTTGTACCCGGAAGCGTAGCATTTGTACCGTCTGTTGCAGGTTTGATTCTTGCCGGCGAGGTTATCAAAGATTTGTGCAAATAAAAAAGACCTGAGAGCGTTAAACTCTCAGGTCTGATTTTTATTAAAGAGAAATGATGAAATTAACAGTGCCGAAGGAGAAGCAAACAGGAATAATGCAAGCATTTTTCAGTTCGCTGATATCCATATTATCATAGTAGCACTGTGGTTCAAGCTTCAGCTCAACGCCTGTTTCATTTGAAACATTAACAGCAAACAAACCGTTATGTAAGTTGATGAACTCACTTACGCAAGCCTGAGTGTATTCATCGTCAGCAGTAAGTTCTTCCTTTGCAAAGCGTGAAGCAAATTCAATCATAGCATTAGAGTCAGCATCAATAATTGTGATTGCGCTGAGACCGCCTGCAATCCTCTGAACCACGCAATTGGAAATCTCACCCGAAACAGGCTTAGCGTCCATTGGTGTGAAATCGTCACCTATAAAACGGATAAGATTCTTGAACAGGAGTGAAACATATCCTGTCATATAAGAAGAATTTTCACCAATATTGAAATTATAGAAATTCTTTACAAGCTTTGCAGCTGCATCATCGCTGTTGTCATTGAAATCAGCTTCGGAGATGCTGTTTTCCTGCTTGTAGGAGTTGAGTGCCTGCTCAAACTGAGTATTGGTCATATAACCGTTGTCAACAAGAGCCTGACCGAGAAGCAGGTGACCTGAAGGCTGAGTCTTAAAAAGCTCTTCAACCTGATCCTTTGTGAGGAAGCCCATGTCAACCATAACTTCACCGATTCTCTTGTCAACCCTCTGCTGTTCAGTATGGGCCTTTTCAACCTGTTCAGCAGTCATATAACCTGCATTGATAGCAAGAACACCAAGCTTAAGTCTGGTTGTTTTCATAGACTGGAGAACTTCGGAAAGATGCTCAGGGGAAACAAGCTGCTGATGAAGCAGATAATTACCGAAAAATTGTGTAAACATTAAATCAGCCCTCCCGAATTACTGTGAAGCCTTGGAAATAATCTTGGCTACATCTTCATTTGCGATAGGCTTCTGCAGGAAGTCATAAGCACCTGCCATAATAGCCTCCTTGAGATTTTCCTGAGTACCAACGGAAGAAGCCATAACAACCTTAGCGTTGCTGTCGAAAGCCTTGATTTCCGTAAGAGCTTCAACGCCGCTCTTTACAGGCATAATAATGTCCATAAAAACCAGATCAGGTTTTTCAGCCTTATACTTATCAATCGCCTGCTGACCGTCAGCTGCTTCAATAATTTCGGAAGCACCTGCTGCAGCAACAGCGTCCTTCATCTTTTTGCGTACAAACATGGAATCGTCGCAGACCATTACCTTCAATGACATTGTGTACACCCTTTCAATATAAAAATCGACAGATATTGTTTAATCTGCATATTAACAATATAATTATACACTACATTTTATCATTTTTCAATATAATTAACAAACAGTTTTACCGCATTTTTTTGTGCAAATTAAACATACCACCATTTCAAAAATACATTTTTTTATCTATAATGTTTATCGAAAACCTTTTCTTTGGTAACAAATCATAGGAAATGCTTGACAAAAAAAAGTGAAACCGCTATAATATATTAAGCAGTTGTAAACTGTTTAAGAATTTTCAGAAAAGCGGTGGCATATACTATGAATACGACTCAGAACAATCTCCTCACTGCACTTAAAGAAATCGGCGTTGATGTGGACGGAACAATATCCCGTTTTATGAATAACTCGGAAATCTATGTAAAGTTTCTTTCACGTTTCCCCGATGAGGACAGAATCACTCCCATTCACAAAGCTATTGCTGAAAAGGATTATGAGAAGCTTTTAAGTGCTGCTCACAAACTGAAGGGTGTGTCAGCAAACCTCGGAATGACTGCTCTTTCATCAAAGGCTGAAGAAATTGTAGTTAAAGTACGCAATAACATATACGAAGGGTTTGAAGAAGACGCTGCTGAAACGGAAAAGCTCTCGGAACAGATTTGCAGTGTTATCAAGGCTAATATATAATCTCGGGCACAGGTTAAAACCTGTGCTTTTTATTTTACAGAATTGTTTGCCATTTATTGTTTTATTATAACATATTTAAAAAATATACATTAATTCCTTAAAAGATTGTGATATAATTATCAATGTCTACTGTAATAAACGGGAGGAAAATTAATGGATAATTTTGTTAAAGCTGTTGAATCGGTAAACGACGCTGTCAATGGCTTTGTATGGGGCGTACCCATGCTTATACTGATTATTTCAACGGGCATCTTCATGACTGTAAGAACAGGCTTCTTTCAGATTACAAAAATCAAATACTGGTTTGGAGAAACCCTTTTTGCAATTTTCAAGAAAAAATCTGTAACCAAAACAAACGAGAAAAAAGCCATTTCCCAGTTTCAGGCGCTTGCTACAGCTCTTGCTGCAACTATCGGTACGGGAAATATTGCAGGTGTTGCAACTGCAATCGTAATCGGAGGACCGGGTGCGGTGTTCTGGATGTGGATGTCAGCTTTCTTCGGAATGATGACAAACTTCTCGGAAAAGGTGCTGGGCATTTACTTCAGAAAGAAAAACGCTGACGGCGAATGGGCAGGCGGACCGATGTACTACATTGAAGAAGGTCTGAAAAACAGAAAGGGTATCGGAAAAATTGCAAAGCCTCTTTCAATACTGTTTTCAGTATTTTGTGTGCTGGCTTCTTTCGGCATCGGAAATATGACTCAGGTCAACTCAATTTCCAGTGCAATGAAATCAAACTTCAATATTCCTGCACTTGTGACAGGTATTGTTCTCGCAATCATTGCGGGGCTCATAATAATCGGCGGTATCAAGCGAATTGCAAGCGTTACGGAAAAGCTTGTCCCATTTATGGCGCTGTTTTATATTATCGGCTGTCTGATAATTTTCATTTCCAACTATAAGCAGATTCCTTACGTTTTCTCCAGCATTTTCACCAACGCTTTTCGCTTTGACGCTGTTGCAGGCGGAATCGGAGGCTACATAATCATGCGTGCGGCAACGATGGGCTTCAAGCGCGGTATTTTCTCCAACGAGTCGGGACTCGGTTCTTCGGTAATTGTTCACTCCTCCTCTGATGTAAAGGAACCTGTAATTCAGGGTATGTGGGGTATTTTCGAGGTTTTCTTCGACACACTTGTTGTCTGCACACTTACCTCTTTTGTCATTCTTTCAAGCCCTGCAAATGCTAAGACATTTGATGATGCAATGCAGAATATCTCCACAGAAGTACAGTATTTTCAGCTTTCCTCTGAAGAAAAGAACGGTGTTGTAAAGCTTATTGACGATAACTACACGGTTGTATGCAAGGTTGCTGACAAAAACGCTGCTGACGGAACATACTACGAATACGCCGCAAAAACAGCTTACGGTCAGGACTTGACGGTTAAGCTTCTGAATGCTGATCAGGCAAAGGACGAGGACGATTTCACATTTGCCAACATTATGACCGTTCAGGGTATCCAGGGCAAGAATGCTGACGGAACAGCTATGATTGATGGAAACGGAAATCCTGTTATCACCTCTGTCAAGATTGAAGAAGTAAACGGTGTTCCTATTGTAACATACGCATTTTCTCTTCGCTTCGGTAAGTTTGCCGGTATGATTCTTGCGGTTGCAATTCTGCTGTTTGCGTTCTCTACAGTCCTCGGCTGGTCATTCTACGGAACAAAGGCGCTGGAATATCTTTTCGGTGCAAAGGCTGTAACGATTTACAAAATCATTTTCATTCCGTTTATTGTAATCGGATGTACACTTGACCTGAGTCTTGCGTGGGATATTGCTGACACACTTAACGGACTTATGACAATTCCGAACCTTATCGGTGTACTTCTGCTTTCTCCGATAGTTGTAAGAATTACCTGCAACTACATCAACAGAAACATAAAGAAGGTTGACAACGCACCTTATCCTATGCTTTCGGCATACGCTGATATTCAGGCTGAGCAGGAAGCCAAGCTTAAAGAAGAGTAAAAAACGTCCCGTGAAGAAAATTTCACGGGACGTTTTGTTTATTTTACAGAGCCTTCAAGATAGTAGGACGCTTCCATATCGGCAACGCTGAGTGCAAATGCGAGGGGAAACATCTCAAATGATTTGCCAACCTGATTCGGGTCATCGTTCGCGGAAAATCCCATATGATAGCGGATTGCAAATGCCTCCTCGCGGGAAAGACGCATAAAGCCTGTTATGATATACACCGACTTTTCTCCGTGTCCGTAGGGGAGCTTGTCATCGATTGCATAGTAAGGCACTTTCTCCCACTGACCCTGCTCATTTTTGGCATTGCGGTAGTCAACCTTATAAAAATTGACCTTGCAGATATCGTGGAGCAGTGCAGCAATTGCAATTGTTTCCTCGGAATAGTTCATTCCATACACGCTTTTTGCACGCTCACGGGAAAGGTAATCCTTCAGACAGTGATAAACGTTCAGACTGTGCTCCAGAAGACCGCCCTCATAAGCACCGTGAAAACGAGTGCTGGCAGGAGCTGTAAAAAAGTCGCTCTTATCTGAAAGCAGATACTCCAGCAGCTTATCTGCACCATCACGGGTAATATTGTTTCTGTAAATTTCAAGGAACTCTTCTTTTAAACTCATTTCAATCTGCCTTTCAGATAATATCATAGTAGCTCTTTATACGAAGCTGCTCTTTCAGTTCTTCCACAGTAATGCTCCGCGGGAAGTTCATTTTATTCACCAGCACCGAATGCCTCTGACCATGCAGGTCGAACCAGTTATCCCCAAACACGCAGTCATACTCGTCAAAGTCGAGATACACGCCCTTTGCAAAGTTTTTGCTGTTGAATTCAAAACGGAACATCTCCCCTATCTGGTCGATGCTCACGCTGATTTCAGGAGCAAGGAAATCAAATTTCTTAGGCAGAACAAGCATAAGTGTACCGCCCGAAACAACAGCATTATTCTGCACGAGAGCATATTCGATGTAGTGGTTGCGGTGCATTGCTTCCGTAAGCCTTGTCATTTCAGGAGTGAGGGTCAGCACATCTTTGGCGGTAAGCGGAGGCACCAGCACAGCTGTACTGCCCTGAGCGATAATTTCAGTATCGTTCTTTCTTACTCTCCAGCGTACCTCTCCCTTGAACTCATCAAGCTTTTCGTTTGAAACGTTGATTACAAGCTTTTTCTTATCGCTGTCATCAATTGAGCAAAGCACTGGGGCATAGAATTTCTTCGCATAATAATGGAGTGCTTTCCATCTGCCGTAATAGTCAATGGACGACCAGGAAATAACAGGGTTACTGTCGTTCACCTGCCAGTACAGAGAACCCATACATCTGCCCCTGTTACGACGCATATGTTCAACATTGATACGGATAGCGTCAGCCTGAACAATCTGAGTTGCATAGGAAAGTCCTTCAAAACTGTATGGATAGTGAACCATCTGAGCAAGGTAATAAAGAAGCTTTTCGTTGCCGCCTTCGCATTTCTGATGTGCCTCCATAACCGGTGAGCAAAGGTTCAAATCCTTCTCCTCAGCAAAAGTACGGATTGTTTTCATACAAGGAATTGACTCAAATCCGTACTCTGAACAGAAACGGAACTTGAACTTTCTGAACTCGGTAAACGGCTTCAGACCGTGCCATACGTCCCAGTAATGTGTATCGCCCTTATGTGCGGCACTGGACTCGTTGTATCCTCCGCCTGAGGACGGTGATGAAGGCCAGTAGAATGTCTGCGGGTCGTAATGTTTGAGCACATTCGGAATGAGCTTTTCAAAAATACGCAGATAGCCTTCCTTCTGTTCTTCGGAAACAGGCTTGCCCCAATACTGAATAAGTGACTCAATCTCGTTGTTTCCGCACCACATTGCAAGAGAAGCGTGGTTTCTGATACGCTTTATGTTATCAATAAATTCTTCCTTGATATTTCGGCAGAAATCAATATCCGCATTATAGACCGCGCAGGCAAAAGCAAAGTCCTGCCAAACCAGCAAGCCAAGCTTATCGCACATATCAAAGAAATAATCGTCAGGGTAAATTCCTCCGCCCCATACTCTTATCATATTATAGTTTGCCGCTGCACAGCTTTTTAACAGTGCTCTTGTTCTTTCGGCACTGCAGCGGGACAAAATCTGGTCTTCGGGGATATAGTTTGCACCCATTGCAAAAATTTTTATTCCGTTTACGCAGAATGTAAATTCTTCACCGTCTGTACCGTCATTATCAGGAGTGCGAAGGACGGTTATTTTACGCAGACCAACGTTGAATTCCTGCATATCCACAGGCTCGTCACCGCTAAAAAGCATAACCTTAACCATATACAAATTCTGCTTGCCATAGCCTCTTACCTGCCACAACATAGGGTCAGTAATAAGACACTCAGGAGTGAGGGTATCCTTTGTAACAGGCGCAGAAATCAATGTTTCCTCGCCGTTAGGTGATGTGATACAGATATCAAGTCTCAGCTTATCGGAGGATATGTCTGCAATTCGTGTATCAAAAACAAGTCTGACAGTATTCTGCCAATGCTCCTGACGGACATATACACTTTCGATACGTCCCAGCTTGACTCCGACCAGCTCCACATCACGCCATATTCCCACGTCAGGAAGCTGCGGACCCCAGTCCCAGCCGAACATATAGTGTGCCTTACGAATATGAGGGAAACCGTCCATTGTGGTTTCAACGCCCCATGCATAGTTTCTCTGCTGCTGCTTTGTTATGTATTCAATCGGAGAATGAAACTTCACACGGAGAATATTTCCGCCCCTTGAAAGAGCGTTTGTAACATCAAACTCGTATATGCAGTGCATATTCTCGGTTTTACCAACCTTTATGCCGTTCATTTCGATATCGGAAAGGGTGTCTACGCCGTGGAAACGCAGGTACACCTTTTCACATTCCGAAAATTCAGGGTCGATTTCAAAGCTTTTCTCAAACAGGTATTCTCTATCGGAAAGCTCCGTTGTTTTGTATTGATTTTCACCGTAGTACGGGTCAGCAAGCTTTCCTGCGTCCATCAAAGCGCCGTAAACCGAATCGGGAATATTTACCATAATTTTTTCATCAAAAGCTTTACAGCTTATTGTCCATTCACCATTAAGACTCTGTATCATAAAAAGACAGTTCCTTTCATAAATGCTCTTAAAATAAGTATAGGTTTTTACGGATGTTTTGTCAATAATAAATAACTCTATCAGTTTGCTTTCCGAAAACAATCCAACTTCTGAAATTAACAAAATTGCATATTATTTCATACAGTTTTTATACAAAACGGCGAAAATGAAAAAAGTTAAAAAAATGTGTTTTAAATTTAAATATAATGTGTTATAATTAATTTGGATTTTTAACGTTTTTCATCATATAAAGCTGTTTAAGGGAGATTAACCTGAATGTCTAAAAAAACTAAAACCGTACGCAGTAATTTCGCTCGTCGTATCAATCTGTATTACCTTATACTAATTGTTGTTCTGCTTATATGTTTCGGAATTATCTCATATGTACTTATGCGTGTGAATATCTCCTCAAACAGCATTCAGACTATGAACAATACAGGAAGCCTTATTTCCGAACTGCTGAATGACCATATCAAATCTTCGGCTGATGAGCTGACTGCAATTGCTGATGACCCTATTGTTCAAGAGTATATTATAAATGTAAATACATCGGACAAACCTGATTCTGCTAAGCTGAAAAAAGAAGTTACAGAGTTGCTTGACAATGCTGTTGTCAAAAATGCTGATATTGTTTCTGCATGGATTATCTCAGAGCAGAAGGGCTATCTTACCGGAAACGGAGGCGAATTTCTCGCCCCTGAAGACTACAGGCTTGACGAAATGCCATGGTATCAGAACTACATTTCAGGAAGAACAGGCAGATCTACATATATATGCACAAAAACTACACAGGGGATTCTTAAGCCAGCTGAAAACGTTGTCAGCATTATAGTTCCTGTTCGTTCGGGTGATAATGTTTACGCATTCTGCGGAATGGAAGTTTCTTCAGAAAGTATTTTTTCTGTTCTTTCCAAGTACACCTTTAACACAGGCAGCTATCCGATTGTTGCTGCTGATTCCGAAATAATCTACACGCCTTCCGAACAGAATTTTGCTGAAAAATTCTCTATTTCCGACAACACTCTGCTCAATATTATCTCTCAGCCATTCAGCCTTTCGGGAACAGTTGAAAGCTACGTTTCCGAAGATGATGAAACTATTTATTACTACATGGAAACAAGTCCTCTTACGGGCTGGAATGTTGTGGTGCTTTTTGACAGCACTGAAATAAACGGTAATATTTACACCACCTTTACTCAGCAGATTATTGTTCTTGCATGTCTCTGCGTGCTTATGTTCATCTTTGGACTCAATATTCTCCGCAGTGAAAGCCACCGACTCAGAGATATTCATATCTGCACTGAAGAGCTTGCTGCAGGAAATTTCAATTACCGTATTCCAAAATCAAAATCCAAGAGTGAAACTGCGCAAATTGCCGAAAATGTAAATAGAATTGCAGAAATGGTTCAGAATAAGGCTGCTATAATCAGCAATTTCAATACAACCGACACTCTTACAGGTCTTAACAACCGTATTAAACTTTATGAATACATGGACGACATTATCCGTACCCGTGAGGAAGGCAGAAGCCGTTTTGCGGTAATGTTTATT
>JAFTWI010000029.1 GCA_017465345.1 Oscillospiraceae bacterium | reverse complement strand
AAAGGACAGCAGTATATTATCAGACTGCTGAAAGAATATTTCAGGGAGGGATGCTGATGCCCAACCATGTAACCAACATTGTAACTTATGAGGGTGACAGAAAGCAGATTGCCGAAATGCTTGAGGCAATCAAGAACGATGAGCTTGGCATCAGTACAGTAGAATTTAATATAACGATGTAAAGCGATTGAGGTTGCAGGTTTCTTTTTGAGATCTGCGACCTCTAATCTATTGAAAATGGTGGTGGGATGTGGTATAATATAAGAGGTTAGACAGACCGATAAATATGAATTGATAACAGAAAGGCATCATAATGAAAAAAATAGTCACATTTCTTTTACTTCTTGCAATGACATTACCAGTCACCTCTTGCAACAACAAGCAGGAAAACTCTTCGCAACCTGAAAGCTCTGTTCAGCAGGAAAGCAGTATTACCACTGAAAGCAATACCGCTGAAACGGAACAGCCGCAGACGATATCTCCCACAAAGCTTACCAACAAAATGACGGAGTTAGAGATCAACTCTGTGGATAAGCACGCTCTCACGCTTCTTGACGAAATCGAAAAACCAAATGCCGACCCGAATGCTGAACACAAAGTCAGCATCGAGTTTCAGACGATTGACCTTGATGAATGGCGTAAATCGCTCGAAGAACAACGCAATGAACTAACAGACGATGAATATAATTCAATAATGAGCCAAATCCAGAAAGCCGAAAAAGCAGGCGGCGAATATCGTAATCCGATGTACACCCTCGTAGACGGGTATCTTTTGATGTTAAGAGTGCCATACGAGGATCCCTTTTATGACGGCGGTACTGTTACGTTTAATATGACTGGGTACAACGAAAACGGTGAGCCTGAAGTGAAAAACTATTCTTTTGATACATTTGAGGAGTATCTGGAATTCATTAGGAATAAAGGTACAGAATTATTTGGCTACACCGCTGAACAGACCGAGTTGACAATTCTTCATATGCAGCTCGCAAACGAAGCATTGAAAAACGGCACCTATGAAACGCTTCCCGAAGGTAGTGTGGATATGAACGATCAATCGCTGTACTTCTATGATGCCTTTCGCAATTACAGAAGCGACTGGGAATTTGACCGTGATGCAGTTGAAGCGATCAAAGATTCCGTTGACGAGATCAATATTTATGATGAAGAACTTGGTAAGGAGTTTGTTGTTCATGTGACGCTTCCGCCTGATTACGACAAGGACAAGACTTATCCTGTGTTCTTCCTGACAGACGGCATCTGGCGATTCGGCAACTGTCCGGAACTGAGAAAATGCATGGAAAACGGCGAAGCTGCACCGGTGATACTTGTCAGTCTTTATTACAGCTACGATGTCACCGACCCTGACCAATGGATGCGCTATAATGACCTTGTAATCGAACGCGACAAGCTGCTCAATTTTATAACTGACAACCTTATGCCGTATTTGTGTGAGAATTACAACATCGACTGTGATAATTCCACGCTGTATGGTCATTCGGACGGCGGTGTGTTTACGCATAATGCGGTTTTCAATTCGGACAGGTATGAAAATCAGCCCTTCGGTCATTATATCATCGGCAGTCCTGCACTGTGGGGACTGTATCATTATAATCTGGATAATAATATGACCAATGATGATGTGCTGAACGATTACGGCTATTTTGACAGAAATGAAACGCTGGATAAGTCTATATTCCTCTGTGCAGGCTCACTGGAAGATCCCGATTATGCTCACAATTATCGTGAGGGTGATGATACAACGCTTGAAGGCGTTGCAAAGCTGAAAGAACGCTTTGAAGCCCACGGTGTAGACTTTACACATAAATTATATGAATCACATCACTATCAGTATATTCCCGAAATGCTGGTGGAATATCTGAAAACAATGTATCCGTGTTAACTGAATGTTTAGGTTGGGATTTACAAAACTGAATATGATTACATAGCCGTTTGTGACTAACGATCACAGACGGCTTTTCTTATACCCAAAAACAGAAAAAGAGGAGGTGACACCCGTATGATGCATCTTTTCGTAGGAATGCTCCTCGGCATCCTTGTAGGACTTGCCGTAGGAAGCTCCTGTGCGTCCCTTGCATGGGCAAAGGCAGAAATCCGCAGACTCAAGCGTGAGCTTAGAAAGGAATATGACTATGCAGACGAGCAGAAGTAAAGCGAAACCCCACTACACCTTCACCGACAGCAGCATTCCTGTGATGCTCCGCAACACAAAGGCTCTGCTTTCCCATAAGCAGTACAAGAACCTGTGCATTGCGGTCAACGAAGCCGAAGGCTACCACGAGAAGAAGAAAGTCATCTTCCGCTGCATCGAACCCGTCATCCGTAAATAAGTAAAGGTCGTTTTGCCAACAGCAGGCGGCGAGTCGCCGTAGACAATTGTGCCTCCATATAGATTATGGAGTGACAAAAGTCTGCGTGTCGGCACGTCCGACAGATTAATATCTGTTGTTAGCAAAGTGACTTGTAGTTCTTTCTTTTCTGCTGTTGGCATAAACGGCAGAAAGGAAACGAATGAACAGTTTTATGTCATGGGTAGGCGGCAAGAAATCACTGCGTGATGCAGTTCTTGCAAGATTCCCTCCCTATTATGAACGATATATTGAAGTCTTCGGTGGTGCAGGCTGGATTCTGTTCCATAAACCACCCGGCAACGACTTCGAAGTATACAACGATTTTAACAGCAATCTGGTAAATCTGTACCGCTGTGTCAGGGATAACCCCAACAAGCTGAAATACAAGCTGAGATATGTCCTTGACTCCCGTCAGGACTTTGAGTGGATTGCAAGTCTGCATAAACGTGGACTTTTTCCGAGATTTCGGGATTACGACAGGGCTGCGAAGTTCTATCAGCTTGTCAGATACAGCTATGCGAGTGGGCTTGACAGCTTCGGCAGTCAGCCTCATTCCATATGGTCTGACTTTCCGATGATAGATATGGCGGCAAGAAGATTGCAAAAGGTTGTGATTGAAAACAAAGACTTTGAGAAGCT
>JAFTWI010000194.1 GCA_017465345.1 Oscillospiraceae bacterium | reverse complement strand
GGCTTCGGGAAAGAAGTGGCTGAATTGTCAAAATTTATCATTAACTTAACCTCATGGTTCAGATTTTATTTTGCATAACTGCCTTGTGTCTTATACCTGATTTTTCAAGGTAATCTATTGCTTCCTCAATGTTTCCGTTCACAACAACGCTGTAACCACAGCCCGAAGCAAGATTTTTCGGTGTACGGACAACCTCCGTGAAGAAACCTTTTGAACGGAGAACATTCTGAGCTTTCATCGCAATAGTAATCGAAGTAAAAGCGATGGTGTATCTTTTCATATTGTCAGTCCTCAAAATGAAAATGCAGGTGAACATAAAGTCCGCCTGCATTATAATATGCTTATAAGGTTTGTAAAGTTACCGCTATTTTCTCAGCAACCTTTTTTGAATATTCAATTTCTTTTTTTGTATCTGTCCAATCAAATCCATCACCTGAATATCTTGGGAAAATATGCAGATGAAAATGACCGATATCGTTAAAAATACCGCCATTCTGCATAATAGAGTAACCATCAGGATGATATGTTGTTTTTAGTGCTGTTACAATTTTTTTAGCAATGAATGTAATATGTGAAGTTATGTCTTCGGGAATTTCATCAATATCAAGATAATGTTCTTTCGGAACAATAAGAATATGACCTTCATTTATCGGATTACTGTCAAGAAATGCAATAATCAAGTTATCTTCATATACAATATTTGCATCAAGCGTATGCTTTGCAATATCACAGAAAATACACATAAAACATTACTTCTTTCTTAACAGCACACAAACGGCATGTGCCGAAATACCTTCCTTTGCACCTGTAAAACCAAGCTTTTCTTCGGTAGTAGCCTTAACACTTACCTGTGAGATATCGCACCCGATAGCTTCAGCAATATTTTTCCTCATCATATCAATATGCGGAGCAAGCTTCGGTGCCTGACAAATAATCGTGCTGTCAATGTTTCCAACGGCATAACCCTGTTCAGCAATAATTTCTGTAACCCTTTTTAACAGCATAATACTGTCTGCACCGCTGTAAACAGGGTCAGTATCAGGGAAGTGCTTGCCGATGTCGCCAAGTGCCAACGCACCAAGCATAGCGTCCATAATAGCGTGAACAACAACATCAGCGTCCGAGTGTCCAAGCAAACCCGTTTCGTGAGGAATATCCACACCGCCGAGAATAAGCTTACGTCCCTCAACAAGCTTGTGTACGTCATATCCGTGACCTATTCTAATCATTCAGAACACTCCGTTTCAAGAAATACTTTAGCAATTGCCAAATCCTCAGGCGTAGTAATCTTAATATTACGATAATCGGAAACCGTCATATTAACCTTGACACCAACAGCCTCCACAAGCTGACAATCGTCGGTAAAATCAAGTTCGTGGTCGTTTGCAAAGTTAATGCCCTTTACATATACATCCTTGCGGAAAATCTGCGGTGTCTGTGTAATGTAAAGCTGTTTGCGGTTAGGTGTGTCAATAATCAACCCGCCGTCAACAACTTTCAGCGTGTCCTTGACAGGCACACCAAGAGTTGCACCGCCGAAAATCGAAGCGTCTTTGATGCACTGACGAATATGTTCAGCCTTTACAAAAGGACGTGCCCCATCGTGAATTGCAACAAATCTTGTTGCTTTGTCAATATGCGCAAAAGCTTTAAGTACAGACTGCTGACGTGTTTCACCACCTGCAACTGCACACTTGAACTTCGTTACACCGTGCTTTTCGGCAAGTTTTTCAATTTCAGGGATATCGCTTTCTCTTGCGGAAACAATGATTTCAGTAACCTCATCAAGCCCCTCAAAAGCAAGCATTGAGCGTACCGCAACAGGAATGCCGCCCAGCTCAACAAGCTGTTTGTTTACACCCTCCATACGGGTGGAATTTCCTGCACACGCAACAATAACAGAAACAGTAATTTCAGCCATAAGTCACCTCGTTACAGAACTTCCTTGAATGTGCCAAGAAAACGGAAGAATGACATTTCATTTTCCAAATCGTGAAGCAGGGAAACAACCTTCTGGTCATTGATGCTGCCCTTGAAATCAAGATAGAACAGCACTTCAAAATCACTTCCAGCAATGTTCTTACTCTCAATTTTTGTTAGGTTAAGACCTGCAACAGAGAACTTGGTCAGCATACGGTACAGCGAACCGGGAGTATTTGGGATAGAAAGACAAACGCTGATAATATCCGAGTCAACAGGGGATATGTAGTCTTTTGTGAAGCAGATAAAGCGTGTGTAATTCGGATATGCGTCAGCAATTCTGTCATTGACAATTTCAAGTCCGTAAAGCTCAGCACAGCTTCTTGAACATATACAAGCAATAGTTGGGTCATTACGTTCCTTGATAAGCTCAGCAGAAAGTGCTGTGTTTGCATATTCACGGCGTACAAGCTTCTTTTCCTTGAGAAATTCGGAACACTGTGAAAGTGCTTCTGCCTTAGAGTAAACATACTTTATTGTGTCGAGCGTCGCACCTTTGCACGCTGCAAGACAATGAGTAATCTCAACACGCACAAGTGAGCATATGTTGCAGCGATGTTTTGCCATTAAATCATAAGTTTCAGAAATTGTTCCGATAGTTGAGTTTTCAAGCGGAAGAATACCGTAGTCAGCCTCACCGCTTTCAACAGCGTTGAATACGTCCTCAAATGCGTGATAAAACACAGCAGGCTTGTCACCGAAAAGCTTCTTGCAGGCAGCTTCGGAGTAAGCACCCATCGTGCCCTGACAAGCTATTTTCTTTGCGTTTTCAGGAATAAATGGAATAGGTGAAGATAAGTGAGAGTCACGCTGCAACTCCATATTTTGAATACATTTGCTGATATCCATAATGCTTTGAAACAGCATAGCTGCACCGTCTTTCAAATCATCAGGGGATTTGTCACGGATACGGTCAAGCACTTGCTTTTCACGTCCGCCCTGCATAACAGGAAGATTGTTCACACGCTTGTATTCCGCAACTCCACGGCAAACCTCCATACGCTTTGCAAAAAGTTCGAGTATCTCTCCGTCAATTTCATCTATCTGATTTCTGAGTTCCTGTAAATCCATTTTGTGTTCCTCCACTTTATCAAAATAAAACATCAAAATAATTATACAATATCAAAAGGAAAATTACAATAACTTTAAAAAAAATATTGCAGAAGTTGCAATTATGTGGTATAATTAATTGTTATTATGATGGGGGAAGTGTGTTCGTGAGAATTTTAGGTATAGACCCAGGCTATGCAATAGTTGGTTTCGGTGTTGTGGAGTATGACGGATATAAATTTACTCCAATCCATTTCGGTGCAATTACAACCGAAGCAGGAACTGACTTTACCATTCGCCTTAAAACGATTTTCGATGATATGAACACGGTTATCACCACATTCAAACCCGACGTAATGGCTATTGAAAAGCTTTTTTTCAACACTAACCAGAAAACGGGTATCGACGTTGCTCAGGCAAGGGGAGTAACCTTACTCGCTGCAACCAACGCAGGTATCCCGATATATGAATATACACCGCTTCAGGTTAAGCAATCCGTCGTAGGTTACGGACGTGCTGAAAAGCCGCAGGTTATGGAAATGACAAGAAAAATTCTCGGGCTTGCTACCGTGCCGAAGCCTGACGATACAGCCGACGCACTTGCAATTGCAATTTGTCACGGCCATTCAAGCGGAACGTTAAAGCTTAAACAAGGAATTTGAGGAGAGTAAATTATGATATACAGCGTGAGAGGAAAAATTATACATAAGGGTACAGATGTTGCAGTAATCGAATGCGGCGGTGTAGGCTATGCCTGCCGTACAACACTTGCAACCCTTTCTCAAATTGGCAGAACAGGCGAGGAAGCAATGCTTCTTACCTATCTTCACGTTCGTGAGGACTGCGTTGAATTGTTCGGATTTTCAACCGAGCAGGAGCTTAACTGCTTCAAAATGCTTCTCTCCGTTTCAGGTGTAGGACCAAAGGCTGGTCTTGCTATTCTTTCTGATACAAATCCTGAACGCTTTGCTTTAACTGTTGCAACAGGCGACTATAAGGCTTTCACCAAAACAAAGGGCGTTGGACCAAAGCTTGCGCAGAGAGTTGTTCTCGAACTCAAGGACAAGATTGCCAAGGAACAGCTTACCGTTTCTGGTAACGCAGACATTAATTACGAAGCAGCAGTAAGCGGCAGCAACACTTCCGAAGCGATTTCCGCACTTGTTGTTCTCGGTTACAGCCAGACGGAAGCGGCTTCTGTTGTTGCAAAGCTTGACCCGACGTTGTCCGTTGAAGAATTAATTCGTCAGTCCTTGAAAAAAATGGCTGCAAATCTGTAAAGGTACAAGCCTTTTCAGCATATTATTGGAAAGGAGCGCTGTAAATGCTGTCATACCCCGATTATACAAGATGTCCTGTGAATATTGTTTCGTCAATCCTTAAATATTATCGTGCACGTTACGAGTATCCGACCTTGCCGAAGCTTGATGCACATCTCGATAAATTTTATAAAAACGTAGTGCTTATCGTACTTGACGGTATGGGAACAGATATGATGAAGCGCAACCTTCCGGATACAGCGTTTCTCCGCAGTAACCATATCGACAATCTTACTTCGGTTTTCCCGTCCACAACAACAGCTGCAATGACAAGCTACTATACGGGCGTTTCTCCAAACGAACACGCATGGCTCGGCTGGTCGCTGTTCTTCAAGGAATTCTGCCGAACAATTGACGTTTATACAAACCTTGACTCGTATACAAAAATGCCTGTTACAAAAACCAGCGCAGCAGAATTCGTGATGCCGTATGAAACGATTTATAGGGATATTGCAAAATCAATTATCGGAGAAGTTCAGCCATTTACAATTTCTCAGACAGGCGTGAATATTGCTGAGCGTGGAAATATCCATAAAACAGCGGATAAGTTTGAGCGTGTGTGCGAATTGGTGAAAAAAATTTGTGAGACACCGCAGAATACTTTTACATATGTCCAATGGAACAGTCCCGACGATACTGCTCACCGTGAAGGCTGTTACAGCGAGGCAGTTGCGGAAAAGCTGAAATTCCTCAATAAACAGATTGAAGAACTGGCATCATCGCTTACTGATACGCTGATTATCGTTTCAGCTGACCACGGTTTAACGGATATTACCGAGGAAATAAAAATCAATCACATTTCCGAAATTGCAGATTGCCTTGTGGTGCCTCCGTTTGTGGAAAGCCGTGCAGCAGCCTGCTATGTAAAGTATGACCGCAAAACAGATTTTGAGCGTGCCGTGCATAACTATCTCGGCAATGATTTTCTGCTGTTGTCAAGGAGTGACGTGCTTAATAAGGGAATTCTCGGCGGAGGAAAATCTCACCCTAAGACAATAGATTTTATAGGTGACTATATGATTTGCGCAATTGCAGATAAGGGTATCCGTTACCAGACCCTTAATATGAAGCCGAAGCAGATGAACAAGGCAAATCACGGCGGACTTACCGACGAGGAAATGATTATTCCGCTTATCGTAATTCCCACTAAGCAAACCAAAGCATATAAACAGAAAAAACTTATATAAAGCTTGAAAGGAAGATAAAATGCTGGAATCAAGCGAAATGAATTTTGAGCGTCCTGAGAGCAGAATGGTTTCGCCTCAGGTGACTGAAAGAGATACAGATGATATAGAGGTCAATCTTCGCCCTAAAACCCTTTCCGAGTATATCGGACAGGATAAGGTAAAGGAGAATATGTCAGTCTATATTGAGGCGGCAAAGAAAAGAGGAGACCCTCTCGACCATGTACTTCTCTACGGACCTCCCGGTCTTGGAAAAACAACTCTCTCTGCAATTATTGCTCACGAAATGGGTGTAAATATCCGTATCACTTCGGGACCTGCAATCGAAAAGCCTGGCGACCTTGCTGCACTTCTCACAAATCTCTCGGAGAATGACGTGCTGTTTATCGATGAAATCCACCGTCTTTCCCGTGCAATTGAAGAAGTACTTTATCCTGCACTTGAGGATTATGCCCTCGATATCATTATCGGTAAAGGTCCTTCCGCACGTTCACTTCGTATCGACCTGCCGAAGTTTACACTTATCGGTGCAACAACACGAGCAGGTCAGCTTACTTCACCTCTTCGTGACAGATTTGGTGTGCTTCAGCGTCTTGAACTTTACACACATGACCAGCTTTGCGATATTATTATGCGTTCAGCGGTAATCCTCGGAATTGCCTGTGATAAGGCAGGTGCAATGGAGCTTGCTAAGCGTGCACGAGGTACACCGCGTATCGCAAACCGCTTATTGAAGCGTGTTCGTGACTTTGCAGAGGTAATCGGCAACGGCAGGATTACCGAGGATATTGCAAAAATAGCTCTTGATAGAATGGAAATTGACAGCCTTGGTCTTGATAACCTCGACAAGCGTATGCTTGATATGCTTATCAGAGGATATAACGGCGGTCCGGTAGGACTGGAAACCCTTGCTTCTGCAATCGGTGAGGAAGCTGTTACCCTTGAAGACGTGTGTGAGCCTTACCTTATGCAGCTTGGATTTGTTGCACGTACCCCAAGAGGTAGATGTGCAACAGCCCTTGCATATAAGCATATGGGCTACGAATACAAGGGCGGACCAACAGACAATAGTCAGCAGACATTTTTTGAATAAAGATAGATATTTCAAACGGAATAGGAGAATTTGATATGGGCAGATTATTCGGAACAGACGGTGCAAGAGGTGTTGCTCTTACCGAGCTTACCTGCGAAACAGCAATGCAGATAGGCAGAGCAGCAGCAATGGTGCTCACAAAAAAAGCAAAGCATAAGCCTAAAATCCTCATCGGTAAGGATACAAGAATTTCTTCCGACGTGCTTGAAGCGGCACTCATTGCAGGTATTTGCTCAATGGGAGCAGATGCAGTAACTCTCGGCGTGGTGCCAACTCCCGCAGTTGCTTTCCTCGTTAAGAAGCGTGAAGCTGACGCTGGCGTTATGATTTCAGCTTCTCACAACAGCATGGAATTCAATGGCATCAAGCTTTTTGCAGGAACAGGATATAAGCTTTCTGACGATATCGAAGAAGAAATCGAAAGACTTGTTCTTGATAACCCCGAAGAAATCACAGCCGCAATGACAGGCGGTGCAAATGTAGGTAAAATCAGTACAGACAAAAATGCTGAATGGGACTACATAAGATATATTATGAAAACTATCGACCACGATTTATCAGGTGTAAGAGTTGCAATTGACTGTGCAAACGGCTCAGCAAGCGCAACTGCCGAAAGACTTTTCGGCGGACTCGGTGCAACCGTATACCTTTTCAATTCTTCTCCGAACGGCACAAATATCAATGACAAGTGCGGTTCAACCTATATGGAAGCAATCTCTCGCTACGTTGTTGAAAAGAAATGCCACCTCGGTGTAGCATTTGACGGTGACGCAGACCGTTGTCTTGCTGTTGACGAAACAGGCGCAATCCTCGACGGCGATAAGCTTATCTCCATTTTCGCAAGAGATATGCGTGACAAGGGTACTCTGAAAAAGAATACAGCTGTTGTAACAGTGCTGACAAATCTCGGTTTTACACATTTTGCAAAGAATAACAACATCAATATGATCACCACTAAAGTCGGTGACCGCTATATTATGGAGCAGATGCTTGCAGGCGGTTATAACCTCGGCGGCGAGCAGTCAGGTCACATTATTTTCCACGACTTCGCAACAACAGGTGACGGACAGCTTACAGCTGTTCAGCTTATGAGCGTTGTAAAGCGTCAGGACAGAAAGGTTTCCGAGCTTGGCTCAATGATGGAGCGTTACCCACAGGTAATGATTAACGTCAAGATTACCCAGAAGTGGAAGGAAGCCTGGAAGAACGACGTTGAAATCGAAAAGGCTATCACTGAAAATCAGAAGAAGCTTGGTTCGAGCGGCAGAATTCTTGTCCGTGAAAGCGGTACTGAGCCTCTTATCCGTGTAATGATTGAGGGCAAGCGCTTCGACCTTATCAACGATATGGCGATTGAGATTGCTGACAAAATCAAGGAGCGTTGCGCAGAAGAATAATCCCGAAAGGAACTGAAATAAATGAGAACAGCAGACAACTGGAAGGACTACCGTCTTATCGATTGTACATCCTCCGAAAAGCTGGAGCTTTGGGGCGATATTTCCCTTATCCGTCCCGACCCGCAGATTATCTGGAAAACCGACAGAAAATCAAATCTATGGAATACCGCATATGGCCACTATCACCGCTCTGACAAGGGAGGCGGTCAATGGAGCTTTAAGAAAAAAATTCCCGACAGCTGGCTTATCAGCTACGGCGATTTGAAATTCAATATCCGTCCAACAGGCTTCAAGCATACGGGACTTTTCCCTGAGCAGGCTGTGAACTGGGACTATATGGATAACCTTATCCGTAACGCAGGCAGACCCATCAACGTGCTTAACCTCTTTGCATACACAGGCGGAGCAACTCTTGCCTGTGCAAATGCAGGTGCAAGCGTGTGTCACGTTGATGCCTCAAAGGGTATGGTTCAGTGGGCACGCGACAACGCAGCTTCTTCGGGACTCTCCGATAGACCAATTCGTTGGATTGTTGACGACTGCGAAAAGTTTGTTGCCCGTGAAATCAAGCGTGGAAGAAAATACGATGCCGTGATTATGGACCCTCCATCTTACGGCAGAGGACCAAATCAGGAAGTATGGAAGCTGGAGGACTGCATTTATGACCTCATTAAGCTTTGTTCCAACGTTTTGAGCGATGACCCTCTTTTCTTCCTGCTCAACAGCTATACAACAGGACTTTCTCCATCTGTAATGTCCTATATTTTAAGCGAAACAATCGGAGCAAAATATGGCGGCGGAGTAACTGCTGACGAAATCGGACTTCCTGTTGAAGCAAGCGGCTGTGTACTGCCGTGCGGCTCAACAGCTATCTGGACAAAGTAAGGAGAAAAAAATGCCATTGCTCGCTCTTCTCGGAGGAATATATTTTCTCTTTGTCGGAATAACAAAAAAGGGGAGTGCCTACAAATCCAAAATGGGCACGCCACTTTCACCCAAGGAAGTTAAAACCGTCAGCATAACCTACATCGCAGTAGGTGCAATTCTGCTTGTTGTAGCACTTATCAGCGGAATTGATTTGATTATGGAATTATAAGAGGAATTTTACTATGCAGGAAAAAATTATTACAGCGCAGAATGTTGAGTTCCATTACGATAATGAATATGAAGATGCACCTGTAAAACAGGTGCTCAAAGGTGTAAGCCTTGATATCGAAAAGGGCAGCTTTACAGCTATTCTTGGTCATAACGGTAGCGGTAAATCCACAATTGCCAAGCATTTCAATGCTATCCTTCTTCCCTGCGGAGGTAAGGTTTACGTTGAGGGGATTGATACAGCCGACGAGGAAAAGCTTTTCGATATCCGTCAGCACGTAGGAATGGTGTTTCAGAATCCCGATAATCAGATTGTAGCAACAATTGTCGAGGAGGACGTTGCATTTGCTCTTGAAAATCTCGGAGTAGCTCCCGATGAAATGAGAGAGCGTGTTGACGATGCACTTAAATCTGTTGGAATGTACGAATATCGTGAACATTCTCCACACCAGCTTTCTGGCGGTCAGAAACAGCGTGTTGCAATCGCAGGAATAATTGCAATGCGTCCTGATTGTATCGTGCTGGACGAGCCTACCGCAATGCTTGACCCGAAGGGCAGACGTGAGGTGCTGAAAACAATCCGCAGACTCAACCGTGACTACGGAATAACAATTGTACTGATTACCCATTATATGGACGAAGCCGCACAGGCTGACAGAATTGTTGTAATGGACGGCGGTACAATTATTATGGATGATGTACCGAAAGAGGTTTTCTCAAACGTTGAAACAATGAAAAAAATCGGACTCGATGTGCCGCAGGTGACAGAGCTGATGTACCTTATGGGTGAAGCAGGTCTGCCGTCCGATACACATATAATAGATGAAGATGAGTGCGTTGAGGCACTTTTGGAGCTTTTGAAATAATTCAGAAAACATTATTGTGATTTACAAAATGTATTTCGTTTCGGAGGAATAAAAATGTCAGTAATTAAAACCGAAAATCTGACTTACACATACAGTATCGGCACGCCCTTTGAAAAAACGGCTGTCGATAATGTAAATCTTGAAATTGAAGAGGGAGCGCTTGTAGGTATTATCGGTCATACAGGCTCGGGCAAGTCTACCCTTATCCAGCATTTCAACGGCCTTGTAAAGCCAACATCGGGCAAAATCTACGTTGACGGTCAGGATATATGGGCTAAGGAAACCAAGCTCCGTGATATCCGATTCAAGGTAGGACTTGTTTTCCAGTACCCTGAATATCAGATTTTCGAGGAGACTGTGTACAAGGATATTGCTTTCGGACCTAAAAATATGGGTCTGCCCGATGAAGAAATCGACCGACGTATCAAGGAAACTGCCGAGCTCGTTGGACTGCACAAGGAAAACCTGTACAAGTCACCATTCGAGCTTTCGGGCGGACAGAAGCGCCGTGTCGCAATCGCAGGCGTAATGGCAATGGAGCCTAAGGTACTTATCCTTGACGAACCGACAGCTGGTCTTGACCCTAAGGGCAGGGACAAAATTCTCAGTCAGATTAAGGAATATCATCAGCAGAAAAAATCCACCGTGCTCCTTGTTTCTCACAGTATGGAGGACGTAGCAAAATTTGCAGATAAAATCCTCGTTATGAATAAGGCGCAGCTTTTCTGCTATGACGATACACCTGAGGTGTTTAAGCGTGCAGGCGAGCTTTCAAATATGGGACTTGCAGTGCCGCAGATTACAAGAGTATTCAACCGCTTGAAGCAAAGCGGAATTGATATCCGTACCGACGTTTATACAACTGAATTTGCACGAAAAACAATCCTCGAATATCTTGAGAAAAGAGGTGGCGAGCGTGCTTAAAGATATCACAATCGGTCAGTATTTCCCAGGAAATTCTGTAATTCACAGACTTGACCCGCGTTTCAAGATTATCATTACAGGCGTGTTTATAGCAATGCTTTTCACCGCTGATAATTTTATAGGACTCGGCATTGGAATGGTGTTCCTGCTTGTAAGTTTCCTGCTTTCACAGATACCATTCAAGCTTATGCTGAAAAGCCTGAAACCGATTATCCCAATTATCATTTTCACATCAATCCTCAACCTGTTTTTCCTTGACGGTGTGGTACTTTTTAAGCTTGGCTTTATAAAAGTAACTTATGAGGGACTCCGCACAAGTGCCTTTATGATTATCCGTATCGTAGCGCTGATTATGGGTAGCTCACTGCTTACCTATACCACCTCACCGATTACGCTCACAGATGCAATTGAAAGATTGCTTTCACCACTGAAAAAACTGAAATTCCCAGTGCACGAGCTTGCAATGATGATGACGATTGCACTTCGGTTTATCCCGACTCTTATTGAGGAAACAGACAAGATTATGTCTGCTCAGAAGGCAAGAGGCGCAGATATGGAAAGCGGAAGCCTTTTACAGCGTGCAAAGGCGCTTACTCCTATTCTCATTCCGCTTTTTGTTTCAGCCTTCAGACGTGCTGAGGAGCTTGCTCTCGCAATGGAGTGCCGCTGTTATCAGGGCGGCGACGGAAGAACACGTCTCCGTCAGCTTCATTCTACAGGTACAGATTTCTTTGCACTTGGAATTTCAATTGTGTTCTTCGATATTATAATCTTGATGAATTGCTTTTTAGGGTAAGGTGACATAATGCGTAATTTAAAAGTAACAATGGCGTATCGCGGGACAGCTTACCATGGATTTCAGCGGCAGGAAAACGCAGTTGGAATACAAAATGTCCTTGAGGAAAAGCTTTCCGCAATCACAAACGCACCCGTGAAAATCAACGGCTGTTCAAGAACGGATACAGGCGTCCACGCAAATGAATATTGCTTTTCCTTTGAAACAGAGCATAGAATTCCGTGCAACAATATTATAAGGGGAATGAATTCAATTCTTCCAGATGACTTGGCAATTTTGAATTGCGAGGAAGCAGCTGAGGATTTTCATGCACGATATTCCTGCAAAGCAAAGGAATATCAGTATCTTATCCTCAACCGAATGAGCAAGGACCCGTTTTTAGCGGATTTGGCTCTGCACTATCCCTATGCAATGGATACCGAGCTTATGGCAACAGCTGCACAGGATTTTGTGGGTACACACGATTTTACATCTTTCTGTGGCACCGCAAACCAAAAGGAAAATAGCGTCCGTACCATCGAGTATTTAAAGGTTGAGAAAGATGAAAATCTTGTGAAACTCATTGTAAAAGGCGACGGATTTTTGTATAATATGGTTAGGATAATGGTTGGTACACTCATTTTTATTAACGAAAAAAAGCTTGCACCCGACTCAATCCCGCAGATTTTAGCCGCAAAGGACAGAAATCTTGCAGGAAAAACAGCCGAGGCGCACGGCTTGTATCTCAACAAGATTTTTTATTGAGGAGGATTATGTTATGGAAACAGGCGCAATCATTACAGCAGTAATCACATTACTTGTAGGTATTCTCGTTCTTTTTCTCGGAGTATCTTTCATTAATGGTAAAAATCTAAATCTTGTTGCAGGCTACGGCTCAATGTCCGAAACTGAAAAGGCTCAGACAGATATAAATAAGCTTGGCAAATTAAGCGGTAAAGCACTTATTGTTATTTCGATACTGATGTTTGCTTTTACAGCAATTTCGGTTATGTTTGCATTTCAGTTTGTTTCCAAATCAATTTTTGTGTTTTCTGTAATTGTTTTTATTGTCGCTGTAATAGCTGTTACAATAATCAGCGTAATAAAAGGAATGAAATAAATTTTATAATACATACTGACTAAAGGAGGAATAAGCTTGGCGGTAACGGATATTTCTATGCTTCGTGAGCGCAGAAATAAGAAAAAGCGTGATAAGTTCATCAAGAAGCTGATAATTGTTGCCATAGCAGCAGCGGTAATTCTTATAATCGTTTTTACCAAGGATATGTGGTATCCCAAGCTTGACGGGATACTTACAAAAATCCCTGCTCCGAATAATACCGCAGAGCTTGCAGAGGGCAACTTTCCGCTGTCTATAGAGGGCGGTGCCGATTATCAGATAAAGGCTTTGGACGATAACATTGCTCTTGTGGATGATTCGCACCTGTTTATCTATAACAGCAATGGCAAAATTGCAAATTCAGTTCAGCATACATTGGCAAATCCGCTTATTACAACAGGAAACAAGAAAACTCTGCTGTACGATTTAGGCGGTAAAAGCTTTGCACTTTATAGCAAATATAAGAATATCTACGAAAAAACAACCGATGACCCGATTCTTCTTGCACGTCTCGGAAGTAATGATACTGCGGCAGTTGTAATCAAGAGCGATAAATATCCGTCGGAATTGATGGTATATGATGCGACTGGAAAGAATATTTTTAATTATCGCTCTGTTTCAAGAATTATTGATGTAACATTCAATTCCGATAATTCAGGCTGCTATATAACAACAATCGGAGCAGACGGCGGTCTTATTGTTTCAAAAATGATTTACTACCGATTTGACCATATTGACTATGATACATCGGGAAGTCCACTTCCTGTATGGGAGAGCGAACCGCTTGAAACGCTCGCATTATCTGTCCGCCTTTTCGGTGAAAACAATATTATTATGTTCGGTGACAGAATTTGTGCATATTTTGATTTGAACGGAAATGTTCTCAAAACCTACGAATATGAGCGTGACCTTGTTGACTACAGCTCTAATTCATCAATTGGCGCATTGGTTTTCCGAAATGATGAACGCCGTACAGCTGAGCTTGTTACAATAAACTGCGAAACTGGTGCAATAAATGAAAAATCCCTCGACCATGATGTGCTTAATATTCAGGTTAGTGGAGATACTGTATATATACAGACAAAAAACGGTATCGAATCCTGCACGGAAACTGGAACTCCCATTTCATCAGTGCAGCTTGATACTGAATATGAGGACTTTTTAAGACTTGACAGCTACATCTATCTTCTCGGATATGATGAGGTTAACAGAATAACATTTAATTGAGCATAATCGAAAGGATTGATAGTTTGAATTATGTTCTGGACCTTGTGGTAATTATTCTTATCATAGGGTGCACAGCGGCAGGTTCACGCAAAGGTGCAGTCAGAATGCTTATTACGCTTGCAGGTTATGTTGCAGCAGGTGCGGCAGCAATATTTGTCAGTAATGTTGCGTCTGAATATGTATATGAAAATCTTGTCAAGCCATCAGTAATATCTGCACTTGAAACAAAGGCAGAAAGCCTTGATGCTGAATACCTGTCATCACAGAAACTCAATGAAATACTTGAAGAAAACGGACTTACCCTTAGTGATGAACAGCTTTCCTCAATTGCTGAGAATAGTGAGCAGTATAGTGAATTGTTGAATGACGAAAAGCTTCGTGACAG
>JAFTWI010000028.1 GCA_017465345.1 Oscillospiraceae bacterium | reverse complement strand
ACTTCTTCAGCCTGGTCAGCTGTAGCAGTCTTACCTGTACCGATAGCCCATACTGGCTCATAAGCAATTACGCACTTCTTAACATCTTCAGCGGAGATATCGAAGAGGTCGAGCTTAATCTGACGAGCGATAACTTCTTCAGTGATGTTGCATTCTCTTTCCCAGAGAAGTTCGCCAACGCAAACGATTGGCTTGAGGCCTGCAGCGAGAGCAGCCTTAGTTCTCTTGTTAACTGTTTCGTCAGTTTCACCGAAGTACTGTCTTCTTTCGGAGTGACCGAGAACAACGTATTCAACGCCAACTTCAACGAGCATATCAGCAGAGATTTCACCTGTGAATGCACCGCTCTTTTCAAAGTGGCAGTTTTCAGCGCCAACCTTAACGTTGGAGCCTGCTGTTGTATTTACAGCTGTTTCGAGGTTTGTGAAAGGTACGCAAGCGATAACTTCAACCTTGCCGTCAGCATTAGCAACGAGAGGCTTGATAGCTTCGAGAAGCTCCTTAGCTTCTGGACGGGTCTTGTTCATCTTCCAGTTACCTGCGATAATAGCTTTTCTGAGATTCTTGTTCATATTGATTAACTCCTTTATAAATAGAATGAATTTTTACCACTACAATTATACTATATAACAGCGGCTTTGTCAATTATTTGACAAATGCAAAAGTAGGCTTTTTTCGGTGCTGATTTTGTGTAAATAAGAAAAAACGTCCCCGTCAGCAACGTGACAGGGACGCTCAAAAGGAATATATAGGAAACGCTGATTAATGCCGAAGGTATCGTTTCCGACGCTCGAAAAGCCTTAACTGAGAGCGTCGTGAAACGAATTAATCAGCGATTCTTTTAATATATGAATGCGTTTTTGATTTTTCTTGCACCGAGTGCAACGGCTGTGTAGATTATAAGTGCCACAGCGGAAACTGCGATAAGCCACGGCGCATCTGCTGAAAGTTCCGAGTCAATACTCTGGAAAAGAATAATAAACCCGATTGCACCTTCAACAAACATATAACCGAATGCTGTCCACATAGCACGGCGGGTATTCTTCTTTATGTCAGCTTCGTCGCCTGTTCTGTCCTTTGCCTGTGCGTAAGCGTATTTGTCCTTTGCGTACCATATAACCGCTGTTGATGTTATTGCAAGACAAGCAAAATCAACGCAGAGGAAATACGGAAGCAGATCAGCCTTGCCTGCAAGGGGTAGGAGGATAATGTATGGAACGGCAATAAGAATTGCTCCGAGCAATGTGTGTACCGACATAACATCAACAATATCCGCTGTTCTCATAGGCATTACCTTGTACATTTTCAGATTGCCTGCAGGCATAGACATATAAACAAATGACATTGACCCTACAATAAGTCCGAAACAAACCATACCCATTATTCTCAGGAAGCTCTCGTCATCAAAGATTGTAGCGAACATCATCAGCGGATAAAACATAATAATCAGTTTTACCATCCAGCCCTCCGCCATAAAGGCAAGCCTTATTTTTTTGAATAAAGATAACTTTTTCATTCTGCACCTCTTATCTCAGATTCCAGGAAACGCCGTGTTTGCTCTTAAGAATTGCTCTGCCTATTGCGATTATTGCCACAGTAAGAACAGCAAGAATAATCATTCCCGGTACTTCAGCAAGGAAACCTATGCTGTCAATAAGCTTGCCCAGTTCAGCAGACTTTTCGTGGTCCTCAGCAACATCAGCAAGACCCATAAACGGTCCGAATACCGCAATCATACCGATTATTACTACAGCAAAACTTGTCACAGCCTTTCTTGCAAAAACAAGAAACATAAACATCACCTCAAAAAGCAGATAAGCAACTACTCCGATTGCGCCTATGCCCGAATATACTGCGTAGCCCGCATTTTCTGCAATGATAAGCATAATTTCCATAAGGATAACCGAAGCTGCTGAAAGCACAAGCTGTCTTTCATAGTTTGCAAGTTTCAGGGCAAGAACGTCCTTTGCGTTAAAAGGAAGCGTACTTAAAAAGTCACCCGATTTGATGCTGCCGCCGTAAAGCATTGTTGCATTATTAACTCCGAACAGGCTCTGGACATCACCAACAAGCGAGGTTGTAATGGTTGATAAAAAGCCCATAAATATCGTTATGCAAAAGACATGGAACGGAAGCATCATATAAAGCTCATCGTCAGCCCCTGCTGCAATAAACAGAGCCACATCAATCAGAAGCACACCAACAAAGGAAAGGATACTTACTATCTTTCCGTCGCCCATTCCGCAGGACATTTTCGACACGGCTGTGAGCAGCTTTACTCTTTGTTTATCTGCCTTTGTCATACGGCAAGCTCCTTTCTGTTCTGCCAGATTGAGAATGTGAGCAGGTTTTCCACGTTAGGATTTCTCACGCTTACGCCGTCGAACTTGCTGAGGTTTTCACGGAGAACAAGCGCCTCAAAGCCTGCATTTGTCTTTCTGATGCCGATTGTGTACTTTTCATTTTCACGGGTCAGCTTGTCGTTTGCACCGCTGATTACAGCGTACTTATCTTCGATAAGGTCAATGCTCATTGACTCACGGATTTTACCGTCGATGATAAGCGTGATAACGTCAGCAATCTTGTCGAGGTCGCCTGTGATGTGTGTGGAGAACAGCACGGAGCGTTCACCGTCCGCAACGAACTCACGGAGAATGTCGAGGATTTCAATTCTTGCCACTGGGTCAAGTCCCGCTGTAGGCTCGTCAAGGATAAGAAGCTGAGGCTTGTGGGAAAGTGCAATGGCAAGCATCGCCTTTGTCTGCATACCCTTTGAAAATGCGGAGATTTTCTTCTTTTCGGGCAAATCCCACATTTTGATAAGCTTGCTGAACTTTTCTTTGTCCCAGTTCTCATAAGCAAGTGCACAAGCCTGTGCAGTCTTTGCAAGAGTGGAGTTGTAGAAAAGATAACACTCGTCGGAAACGTAGCCGATTCTGTTCTTTACTGCAATTTCATCATCAATGTTGTCAAAACCGCATACTGTGATTTTTCCGTCTGTCCTGTCAATCATATTCATAATCAGACGGATGATTGTAGTCTTGCCTGCGCCGTTCTGACCGATGAGACCCATAACTGTGCCGGGCTCAATGGAAAAGCTTACATTATCGAGTTTAAAGTCTTTATAGTCCTTACAAAGATTATCAATGTGAAGAATGTCATTCATATATATATCCCTTTCAAATTGTATTTGGTAAATTATTTCTTGCCGTTGTAAACGGATTTAAGCTCATCATCAAGACGCTCCATCGGAACATCAAGCTTTTTCAGCACCTCTGCCTGCTTTCTGAAAAGCTCCAGTGCTTCGTCAACGTGTTTTTCCTGTATCATACTTACGTCCTCCAGTTTAACAAATGTACCCTTGCCTGCAACCGTGTAAATCAAGCCTTCCTGTTCAAGGTCAGCGTACGCTCGCTTTGTGGTAATCATGCTCACGTTAAGGTCAGCGGAAAGCTGTCTTACGCTTGGCATAAGCTCGTGGGCTTTCAACTCACCGTTCATTATAGCCTGTCTGATGCCATCCTTTACCTGTTCATACATTGGCTTGTCACCTGCTGCATTGATGTATAAATTCACTCAATCGCCTCCTTCTGTGTATACTGTGTATAACGTTATATACACAGTATACACAGATATACACGGTTTGTCAATATACATATGCACGTTTTGTAATTTGTTACAACTAAATAGATTTTTGACAGATATAACTGGTGCATAATTAACAATAAAACACTGGGCGACTGTGTATATACA
>JAFTWI010000193.1 GCA_017465345.1 Oscillospiraceae bacterium | reverse complement strand
TTTCAAAGAAGTCTTCTTCTTCAAAGCAACCGAAATCGTGGAGGTACTGATATGTGTTCTTATTGCCGTGATTGATAAGGAAAATATAAAGTTAACGCTTATTTTTAAAATAGTGGAAAAGCAGGGATTTGCTTATTCCTGCCTCTGCGGCAATCTCGCTCATAGGGCTTTTCTTATAGCTGTTCTGTGAGAAAACCCGATAGCCTGCATTGATGATTGCAAGCTGCTTTTCCTCGGGCAGGGAAAAGAATTTATCGTTCATATCTTACCTCCTGACTGTATCGGTCAATGCTATTATAATACCGTTGACCGATTTTGAGAAGACCCTTTTTGGAATTTTTTTAAAATATTTTACCCACTTGACAAATCCAAGTATATATGCTAAAATGCAGTTAATTGAATAAGAAAAGCTATGAAGGAAAGAGTAGCCCTTGCGGAACAGCCAGAGAGAGAAGCGTTTGGTGGAAGCTTCTTATGGGAAGCAGAGGTGAAGACCGCTCCTGAGCTGTAACGCCCAAAGCAGAGTAAGCGTTACCGTATTTCTGCGTTAAAGAATAGGATTTGTTGGAATCCGAAGAGTTAAAAATCAAGGTGGAACCGTGCATTTTTTCGTGATTAGTATGCACCCTTGACAGTTACAGCCATGCTGTGACTTGTCTTGGGTGCTTTTCTTATTCAATAAAAAATTTGAATAAGGAGGTTGTAAATTATGAAGGTTATTTACAACAACGGAAGTATCGGTATCTGCGAGGGTGCAGATAAACTTGAGGTGCTAAGACACAGCGCCGCACACATTATGGCACAGGCGGTAAAAAGGCTTTATCCCGAAGCAAAATTCGGATACGGTCCTGCAACGGAAAAAGGATTCTACTATGATATTGATTTGGGCGATGTGAAGCTATCAGAAGAAAGTCTGTCCAAAATCGAAGCTGAAATGCGTAATATTGTAAAAGAAAATCTGCCGCTGAAGCCGTTTATTCTGTCACATGAAGAAGCTGTAAAGCTGATGAAGGAACGTGGTGAAGACTACAAGGTACAGCACATTGCCGACCTTGCCGATAATGAGCCTATCAGCTTTTATCGTCAGGGTGATTATATCGATATGTGCAGAGGTCCGCATATTACTTACACAAAAGCACTCAAAGCATTCAGGCTGACAGGTGTTTCGGGCGCATACTGGAAAAATGACAGCAGCAACAAAATGCTTACAAGAATTTATGGAACAGCTTTTTTCAGTCAGCAGGAGCTTGATGATTTTCTTAAATTACAGGAGGAAGCCGCAAAGCGTGACCACAGAAAAATTGGTAAGGAAATGGAGTTGTTTATGCTTGCTGATGAGGGCGTGGGATTCCCGTTTTTCCTTCCTAACGGATTAGCAGTCAAGAATTCGCTTATTGAATATTGGCGTCAGATTCATTACAGAAATGGTTACTCGGAAATATCAACACCTGTTATTATGAACCGTGAGTTGTGGAAAACAAGCGGCCATTGGGAGCATTATTCGGATATTATGTATTCCTTTGAAAATGATGAAGGGCAATATTGCATAAAGCCGATGAACTGTCCGGGCGGTGTACTTGTTTATAAAAGCAAGCCTCACAGCTATCGTGAACTCCCTATAAGAATGGGAGAACTCGGTGTGGTGCATCGCAATGAACTGCGTGGTACACTGCACGGATTGTTCCGTGTAAGATGCTTTACACAGGATGACGCACATATCTTTATGAGAAAAGACCAGATTGCAGACGAAATTGCAGGCGTAGTACATCTTATCGATGAGGTGTATTCAAAATTCGGTTTTAAATATTCGCTTGAACTTTCGACACGTCCCGAAAACAGTATGGGAAGCGATGAGGATTGGGAGGCAGCAACAGACGGACTTAAAGCTGCACTTGAACAGCTGGGGTTGCCTTACGAAATCAATGAGGGTGACGGTGCTTTCTACGGACCGAAAATAGATTTTCATCTTAAAGACAGTATCGGACGTACATGGCAGTGCGGAACAATTCAGCTTGATTTCCAGCTTCCGCAGAATTTTGATTTAAGCTATATTGACGAGAACAATCAGAAGCAGCGTCCTATTATGATTCATCGTGTGTGCTTCGGCTCAATTGAGCGTTTTATAGGCATTCTCACAGAGCATTATGCAGGTAAATTCCCAGTCTGGCTTGCTCCTGTTCAGGCGAAAGTGCTTGTTGTTTCGCCAAAAAGCGAGGAATACGCAAGAGAGATATATTCTGCTTTGTGTGAAGCAGGAATACGCTGTGAGCTTGATAACCGCAACGAAAAAATCGGCTATATGATTCGCGAGGCACAGTATGTGGAGCGTGTTCCGTATATGCTTGTCATCGGTGAAAAAGAAGCTAATGATGGAGTAATTTCTGTCAGAAATCGCGATAACGGAAATACAGAGGTTATGCCACTGGAAAGCTTTATTATCAAAATCAAGGAAGAGATAAATAATAAAGAATAGAAATCTAACAAGTATAGAATTATATTACAACAAAATATAGTATAATATGCAACAACCGCAAACAGTACTTTCTGAAGCGGCTATGCTTTTACATTGAACTTTATTGAATTTTATGTTATAATTGGAAACAACACATCAAAAATCGGAGGTGC
>JAFTWI010000192.1 GCA_017465345.1 Oscillospiraceae bacterium | reverse complement strand
TTGAAAGAGTTTTGCAGGAGCGTATGGGATTTTCAAAAGTTAAGGCTGTTGAAGCTGCAAATGCACTCACATCAAAGCTGTCAGATCAGCAGATGGGTTATTATCTCAGCGGAGCAAGACAGCTTGAACAGATGGCTTATTACGAAAAGGACATCAAGTTTGAAAACGAGAATGTTCTGACGGATAAGTTCTCATTTGCGAAAATGCAGTTTCAGGAGGAGGATACTCCGAAGCTCGCCATTACCGATGAGCGAGGGCATTTTGTTGTCCTTTCTGCAAACACACGGGACAGAGCCGAGATTGAAAAAAGTATTCGTCAGCATTTAAAGGTTGAGGATACGGAAACGGTCAAGGCAATTATGACAAAAGCCGAAAGGCTTGGCTTTGTCGATGAGCCGAAACAGGTTCAGTTCAAAGAGTACCTTATTGAGCGTGAAACACAATCCGCATTTACGGTGCGTGGCGGTTCTACAGTAGTCAGACTTGATTTGTCTGACAGAGAAACAGCGAAAAAACAGCTTATGGACAGCTTTGGAATGACAGCGGCAAAGGCTGAAAGAATTATCGACAAAGCGAGAAAGCAGACAGTTATAAACAATCTGCTGAAAAAGGCTAAAGCAAAGGCGGCGTTGACAGCCGACGCTATCAAGCATAAGAAGCTGGATAGGGGGTCACGCAAATGAGCCGAATAGCAAAAAAGCCTGATTTCGTTACACTCAGCATTTATGCGGTGCTTGTCGTATTCGTAATTTATTTTGCGGCTTCGCTGGGAGCGTGTTTTGACCTTTCATCAGTCGAGGAAGGCAAGGTTGATTTCGATAACCTTGCGAACAGCTTGGAAACAACTCTTATGGATACCGAGCTTGTCTTTGAACAGGTTAAGGCTGGCGGCAATGCGTTAATGTTTCCTTTGTTTACTGCTTTCGGTATCGGACTTTATGCTCTTATGAAAGTAACAGGCAAGAAGAAGTTTCACCGAAAGGGTGAGGAACACGGTTCTTCGAGGTGGGCAAATAAAAAAGAAATAGCTTCGCTTCTGGACAAGCCGCCTAAACCGAAGAAAGGCGAGAAAAAACCTCGTGACCAGCCTAAGCCGAAAAAGGGTGAGTTTGTTATGGACAATAACATCATTCTTACAAATGATGTGAAAATGTCCCTTAACACAAGGCAGACGAGGAAAAACCTCAATGTTATGGTAATCGGCGGCTCAGGTTCGGGTAAATCCCGTTTCTATGTAAAGCCGAACCTTATGCAGGCTAACACAAGCTATGTCTGCAACGACCCTAAAGGAGAGCTTCTTCGTTCTACGGGAAAAATGCTGGAGAGCTACGGCTATAAAATAAAGGTGTTCAACCTTATTGATATGGCTCACTCTCACAATTACAACCCGTTCAACTACATTTATGACGTTGACGGAAATTACAGTGCAACCGCCGTAATCAAGATGGTAAACGTCTTGATGAAGAATACCTCAAAGGAGGGCGGCGGTGGAGGCGACCAGTTCTGGGACGACTCCACAAAGGCACTTTTAGCGGCACTCTGTTTCTATCTTGTTGAGTGTGAAGATAAATCAATGCAGAATTTTTCGGAGGTTATGAAGCTTCTGAAAAAAGCGGAGGTGAAAGAGGGCAGTGACGATTATCAATCCGACCTTGACCTTATCTTCGACGCACTTGAATTTCCCGAAAAGTATCAGACAGAGGAAGCCGAACACAATGAGCAGTTCAAGAACCTGAACCTCATTGACCTTGCAAAATCAGCAAAGCCTGCAAGCAGATATATGTGTCTGAAATACTACAAGGATTTCAAAAAGGCGGCAGGCGATACAGCAAAATCTATCCTTATTTCTACTGCGGTAAGATTGCAGGCGTTCAACATTCCCGAAGTTATGGACTTGACCTGCTGTGACAACATTCACCTTGAAATGATAGGTGATGAAAAGACCGTTATGTATATCATCATTCCGTCATCAGACGATACTTTCAACTTCTTGGCGGCGATGATGTACACACAGCTTTTCGATGTCCTGTATGACAGAGCAAATTTCAAGCACGGCGGCAGACTTCCTTTTCACGTCCGCTGTCTGCTGGACGAGTTCGCAAACGTTGGTACTATCCCTCGATTTGAGGAGCTGTTGGCAACAATGCGTTCTATGGAAATTTCAGCAAACGTCATTATACAGAACCTTTCACAGCTTAAAAAGATGTATAAGGATAGCTGGGAAAACGTACTCGGTAACTGCGACAGCCTGTTATTCTTGGGCGGTCAGGAGCCGACAACTCTTGAACACGTTTCCAAAACGCTGGGCAAGGAAACTATTGATACCCGTTCCCATAACCGTACAAGGGGCAAGAATGGTTCTACCTCTGAAAATGACGGTATCTTGGGACGTGAGCTTATGACAGTGGACGAGCTGAAGGTTATGAAAGATAATGAGTGTATTCTGTTCGTCCGTGGTATATATCCGTTTTTCTGCGACAAATTCGTGATTGAGAAACACCCGAATTATAAGCTGTTGGAGGACTCAAACAAGGACAATGCCTATCTG
>JAFTWI010000027.1 GCA_017465345.1 Oscillospiraceae bacterium | reverse complement strand
CTGCTCCTTGTCACGGATTGAGAAGCCGATGTCGTCGTACTCCTTTTTAGCAAGTGCAAGCTTTTCGGCACGTCCCGAATAAAGCTTTGAAATGCCGTTGATACGGTTGTTTGCCTCGTTTGTCTTTTCATCGAGAAGGCTTACGCCGTCCTCGATTTCCTTCTTTTCCTTTGTAAGCTCCTCGCTGTTTATACGGAGCTGTTCCTCCATTGCACGGCTCTGCTTCAGCTGTTCTTCAAGCTCAGCCTTGCCGCTGTCGCCGGAGGTAATTGTTATGTTAAGTTCGGACTGCTTGATATAAAGCTTGTTGAGATTTCCGCTCACGTCGGAATACTTGCTGTCGAAGCTGTCCTGCTCGGAAATAAGTGCATTAAGCTCATCGCTTGTCTTTGCGTATTCCTTTTCGCTGTCAGCGATATCCTCGTCAGCCTTTTTTACAAGAGCCTGCTTTTCTTCGATAATTCTGCGGTTTTCCTCACCTGAATTTTCAGCGTTCCTCTGCTGGTTTTCTATGTCGGCAATTGCTTCGTTGCAGTGCTCAATATCATTTTCGTACACGGCAATATCCGAGTGGAGCTGTGTGTTTGCACGCTCTGCTTCGAGGATTTGTTCACGGAGCTCCTCAATGCGGATTGAGCTTTCTTGCATTTTGCTCTGCAGTTCCTCCGCCTCTGCTTCAAGACGTGAAATGTCAGCTTCGATACCCTCGTACTCATTGGTATTGATAAGTATTTTATCGGAAAGTTCTGAAAGCTTGATTTTCAAATCGTCGAGTTGTTTAACCCACACGGTAATTTCCAAAGCCTTTTTCTGCTCGGAATATTCAAGGAACTTCGCTGCCTTTTCCGACTGTATACGCAGCGGCTCAACTCTGCTTTCCAGCTCTCCCATTATGTCACGCAGACGGAGAATGTTCTCCTGTGCGGCAGAAAGGCGGCGTTCAGCCTCTGCTTTCTTGTAACGGAATTTAGAAATTCCTGCGGCTTCCTCAAAGATTTCACGGCGCTCGCCCGACTTTGCTGAAACAATTTCAGCGACACGACCCTGTCCGATTATGGAGTAGCCATCACGTCCGAGACCTGTGTCCATAAACAGCTCAACAATGTCTTTCAGACGCACCTGAGCACCGTTGATAAGGTACTCACTTTCGCCGCTTCTGTAGAGCTTTCGTGTTACAGAAACTCTGTCGGACGGAAGCTGGAGCACACCTCTGTTGTTGACGATATTAAGGGTAACCTGTGCGTAGCCAACTGCTTTTCTCTGGGTTGTACCCGCGAAGATAACGTCCTCCATTTTACCGCCACGAAGGCTCTTTGAGGACTGCTCGCCAAGTACCCAGCGCACAGCGTCACCGATATTTGATTTACCGCTTCCGTTTGGTCCGACAACCGCTGTCAGACCCTTGTGGAAGTCCAGCTTTATTTTATCGGGGAAGGATTTAAACCCCTGCATTTCAAGTGATTCAAGATACATTTTATTCGTCCTTTTTCAATATAATTTCACGGTTTTTCAGTCTGCTGTCGGGACGGATTTTTATTCCGATATCCTTTGATGCAAAGTATTCAATGTTGCACCGCTTCTGCCCAGCCGCTTTGCTGACGGCATTGGGTGCGGTGAAAACCGTGTAGTTGTTTTTGCGTTCTGTGTTCTTTTCAATCTTCCTGCGGAACAGTATGCCCTCGCAGATTTCACGGAAAGCGGGGTGGTAAAAGCCGCCCAGCATATCCTCCTCAACCGTTTCTGAAGCGTGCAGGCCAAGCTTGATTACACGTATGCCTTTATGCTCGAACATTGTCAGCATATCGGCACAGATTTCTGCCGCCGTGTCAATGCTGTACGGAACATATTCACCGCTTTGGAACAGCTCACCGAGCCGTGTTCCACGAAGAATTACCACGGGATAAATCCTTACGGTATCAGGCTTGATTTCGGCAATTTTTTCAGCTGTCTGCAAGTCCTTTTCGGGAGTGGATTTGTAAAGTCCCGTCATCATCTGCAAGCCAAGTTCAAAGCCGTGTTCACGGATTAATTGCGACGCTTGTTCCACATCTTCTGCGGTATGTCCTCGGTCATTTGCCGCAAGAACTTCGTTATCCATTGACTGTGCGCCGAGCTCGATTGCAATTACACCGTATTTTTTCAGCAACGCAAGAACTTCGCTGTCGATGCAGTCGGGACGGGTTGAAATGCGTATTCCGCTGACCTTTCCGCTTTGCACAAAAGGCTGTGCCGCTTCAAGCAGGGAAACCATATATGTGCGCTCAATTGCTGTGAAGCTGCCGCCGAAAAATGCGATTTCAGCCGTACCCTGCGGCAACTTTTCACAAGCCTGCAACAGCGTTTCCTTAACCTCGTCAGCCGTGGGCGCAGAGGGCGTGTGGCTGATTGTACGCTGGTTGCAGAACGAGCACATATTCGGACAGCCAAGATGGGGAATGAAGATTGAAATGTTACTGTGTTTCAGTCTCATATTTTAAATTTTATAGCCCATCAATTTGAGTGCTTCCTTTGCAGCAGCCTGTTCAGCCTGCTTTTTGCTGTGTCCCTCGCCTGTGCCGATGATGTTGCTGTTGAGGCAGACATTTACCACGAATTTTCTGTCGTGGTCGGGACCAATCTGGTCGGCAAGAACGTACTCCACACGCTCCTCTGGATTTCGCTGGATAATTTCCTGAAGCATCGTCTTATAGTCCTGCAAAGCTTTTGCGCTGTTGGAATCAAGATTTTTCGGGATAAAAGAAAGCACGTACTTTGCAGCTGCTTCCATTCCTCCGTCAAGAAAAATTGCAGCGATTACTGCTTCAAATGCGTCGGAAACGATTGACGGACGTTCTCTGCCGCCGCTGTTTTCCTCGCCCTTACCAAGGAGAATATGCTGTCCCAAATCAATTTTTTTTGAGAACTCGAACAGCGCCTTTTCGCAAACAAGTGACGCTCTAATTTTTGTAAGCTCACCTTCGGGAAGGTGCTTGAAATGGGTGAAAAGGTGCTCCGAAACAACGATTGAAAGCACGCTGTCACCAAGGAATTCAAGACGCTCGTTAGAATGTCTTCCGTGCTGTTTGCTTTCATTTGCATATGAAGAATGAGAAAGTGCTTCGTGGAGCAAATCCTTGTTTTTAAAGGTGTATCCGATTTTATTTTCAAACTCTGTAAAGTTCATTTTAAATGCCTCCTGATGGAGAGATTATTCTGCCTTTTTCTTAGCGTTAAGTTCAGCAAGTGAAGCTGTGATTTCCTCAACAACCTTGCCCTCAACGCAGTTCTTAGCCTGACGGATTGCATTGTAGAAAGCCTTTGCATCGGAAGAACCGTGTGCCTTGATTACAGGCTTGGAGATGCCGAGAAGAACAGCTCCGCCGACTTCCTTATAGTCCATCTTGCTGCGGAAAGCCTTAATTTTCTTATAGATGAGAAGTGCAGCAATTTTACCGCGGATTGTTGTGGTAAGCATATTCTTGAGAGTCTTAGCAAAATATGAGCCCATACCCTCATAAAGCTTGAGGACTACGTTGCCTGTAAAGCCGTCGGAAACAACAACCTCGCAAGCACCGAACGGAATTTCTCTCGCTTCAAGGTTGCCGTAAAAATTAACGGGAGCTTCCTTGAACTGTTTGTATGCGTCAAGCTCGATTTCTCTGCCCTTTGTGTCCTCTGCGCCAACGTTTACAAGTCCGACCTTAGGTGAGCCAACGCCCATAACCTTGTTCATATAGCAGCTGCCCATAATTCCGAACTGCACAAGCATTTCGGGACGGCAATCCACGTTTGCGCCGCCGTCAACGAGAATCATGTGGCCTGCAGCTGTTGGCATAACAGGAGAAAGAGCCGCACGTTTAACGCCCTTGATACGCTTTGCGATAAAGGTTGCGCCCACAACGAGAGCACCCGTGCTTCCTGCGGAAACGAATGCGTCGCCCTGACCCTCGGCAAGTGCCTTGAGTCCGACAGCCATTGAGCAGTCAGCCTTGCTCTTGATAACCTCAGTAGGCTCCTCGTGAATGTCGATAACCGACTCAGTATGTATTATGGATATTTTTTCAAGGCTTATACCGTTTTCAGCGGCTGTGTCCTTGATGATTTTTTCGTTACCCGTGAGGACAACCTCAACGTCAAGCTTTGCAACAGCTTCGGCTGCACCCTTGATGACCTCGAGAGGTGCGTTATCGCCGCCGAATGCGTCAACAATTATTTTCATATCTTTACTTCCTTTCAAGTTTGTGTACCGTTCATATATTTCTCAAACGCTTCAAGTGCCCTGTCGGCGATAACCTGATAGCGTTCCTGCTTGTCCTTTATGCGGACACCGATTTCGGGGAGAATTCCCATATTGGCGCCCATTGGCTGGAAATTTTCAACCGTTTCGTCGGATATATATCTTGCAAGTGCACCAATCATCGTTTCCTGATGAAGAATGATTGTATCCTTGCCCTGTAAACGTCTTGCCATATT
>JAFTWI010000191.1 GCA_017465345.1 Oscillospiraceae bacterium | reverse complement strand
TTCTGAGGAAAGGTTCTTCCCCAGACCCCTTTCCAAAGACTTTTAGTCTAATTTTTCATATAGGGCTATAGCCCTATATGAAAAATTACATTGAAAGTTTTAGGGAGGGAGTTTGAGGGAGGACCCTTTTTCAAAAGGGTCTCCCTCAATAGATTTCCATAATGTCCCGCTAAATTATTATTTACAATAGTATACCACATTTTTGCGCTGTTGTAAAACGCAAAATGGGACAGCTTTCGATTGACAAAGCTTTTTTGTTGTGTTATAATGAATTTCTGCGTATCTTCAAATGAAATGCAAAATAACCTTGAAAGGAATTTATATATTATGTTATTCAGCGAGCTTGGTCTTCCTGAGGAAATCGTCAGGGCTGTTGACGAAATCGGATTCGAGGAAGCCACTGAAATTCAGGCTAAAACCATTCCCCTGCTTCTTGAGGGCAGGGACGTTATAGGACGCTCCCACACAGGCACGGGCAAGACTGCTGCTTTTGGCATTCCTGCGGTGTCTATGATTGGCAAGGGAGACAGAAATACTGTCCGTGTGCTAATTCATTGTCCGACACGTGAGCTTGCTATGCAGGCCTGCGACGAACTGGACAAGTTTGCTGCCCATATGCCTTGGGTACGCACCTGCGCTGTTTACGGCGGAGCTGACATTGAACGTCAGATTATGCGTCTGAAGCGTGGGGTGAACATCGTTGTTGGTACTCCGGGACGTGTTATGGACCACATCAACCGTAAGACATTGAAGCTGGACAACCTCAGCACCATCATTCTTGACGAAGCTGACGAAATGCTGAACATGGGCTTCCGTGAGGATATTGAGCTTATTCTCGGCTATGTTCCCGAAAACCGTCAGACCGTGCTTTTCAGTGCAACAATGCCCGAGCCGATTATGGCTATCACAGAGCAGTATCAGCGTGATCCTGTGGTTGTTGGTGTTGAACAGAAATCCCGTACCGTTGACAGCGTGGAGCAGTTCTTCTTTGAAGTGCCTATGGGAAGAAAGACTGACGCTTTGCAGACATTGCTTCTTGCTTACGAGCCGAAGCTTTCTATGGTTTTCTGCAACACAAAGCGTATGGTTGACGAGCTTACTGAGCAGCTTGTTTCAAAGGGCTTCAAGGCGGCAGGTCTCCACGGCGATATGAAGCAGCAGAGCCGTACTCAGGTGCTTAATGCATTCAAAAGCGGCAGACTGAACATTCTCATTGCGACAGATGTTGCGGCGAGAGGTATCGACGTTGACGACGTTGACGCCGTGTTCAACTACGATATTCCACAGGACAACGAATACTATATTCACCGTATCGGAAGAACAGGACGTGCAGGCAAGACGGGTGTTGCATACACCATTGCCAGTGGCAGACGTCAGGTTACCGAGCTGATGGAGATTGCAAAATATATCAAGGCGTTCATTCAGCGAAAGGATTTGCCGACACGTGAGGAAATCGTTGCTGCAAAGACAACCAACCTGCTGAACATCATCAAGAGCACGGTTATGTCCGGCAAGTACGCTGAATACGCTGAACAGGTCAAGGCTCTTGAAGCAGAGGGCTTCACCGCTGAAATGCTGGCGGCGGCACTTCTCGGAATGAAGATTTCAGCCGAAACAAAGAACGTGCCCGAATTCATCAAGCCTGTTATGCGCACCGAAAAGGGCAGGAAGGGCAAAGAAGGCGGCGGAAGCGTCAAGGTTGAGATTTCCGTAGGCAGACAAAATAAAATTGCACCTAACTTCGTGCTTGGTGCACTTGTTGATGCAACGGGAATGCCTGGTAAAAACTTCGGCAAGATTGATATTTACGACAGATTTACAACAGTTGAAATCCCCGAAGCCGACAAGGACCACGTTATCGAAACTATGACGGGCACGAAAATCAACGGTCAGAAAATCAAAATCAAGCTTTACGAGGGCAGAGGCGGCAAGGAAAAGGACGGCGGCAGACAGAAGGACTACCGCAATCTTGAACGCAAGCGTGACCACAACCGCAAGCGTCCTCACTACGGCGGAAACAACAGCAAATCCGCAGGCAGAAGAAACAGCAAAAGATATCAATAATAAAAAACCGTCTCCCTAAGGGGTGTCCCCTTTGCCAATCCGTAATAAACAAATCAAGGGTATCGAGTTTGTGACTCGGTACCCTTAATTACTTCTATACGGTCATTGCCCTGATGGAGACGGTTTTAATTTTACTTTGTGTTGGAAAGCTTCCATCTGAATGTGGAAATTCTCTGAGCCTTTGTGTTATCGTAGGAAACGTTGCTGCACACGATGCTCGGGTCGTTGTAACGATAGTCAACCTTTGCGTCCTTGTTGCCGAAGCCGAGAGCTGATTTTACCACGCCTGAGCCGTAATTACGCTGAATTACAGCACCGAGCTTGTGGTGTGTTCTTTCAAACTCAACGATTTCCTTTGCAAGGATAGGCTTTGTATCACACACGTTGTAAACGCCCTGATAGTTGATACCGCCGTTTACTGTAAGAATACCGAGAACAAAGTCGATAAAGTTATACAGACAGCAGAATGTGAAACCGTAATCGCCGTAGCCGTAGATGTATGAGCAGTTATCCTTAGGGTCAAAAATCTTGGAGTGGAGATTCGGCACATAAGTCTTTGTGTAAATCGGACACACTCTCGCGATAACACCCTTACAGGAGCCTGCACCCTTGATAACCTTTGCAAGAGCCTTTTCGCTGTCATACTTCATCTTTGCGTAATCGCTTGCAGGCTTTTCGTCAGCTGACTCACGGATTGGTTCACGTGTCTTCTGAGGAGCATAAACCTGATGTGTACTGAGAAGGATAATATCACTTGCACCTGCTGTAACAGCGTTCTTGTAAAGATATTTATCCACCGCAGCAGACTGCTTTTCATGAGCAGATGTAATAATATTCGGCAGGTCGTTATCAACTGCACATGCAGTATGAACAAGCACATCTATTCTATGTTCGGACATTGCTCTTGTAACAGCGTCCTTATCCTCGATAGCAGCCTGAACAAATACAAAATTAGGATTGCCGACAGATGAACTTGGGGTATTGTCGACACCTACTACTTTAAATCCTTTAGCAAGCAAGGCTTCAGAAAGTTCGCTTCCGATAAGCCCGGACGCACCTGTAACCATAACAGTTTTCATAAAAGCCGCCCTCCGTTCTGTAAATTTATATATCTATACTCTTACATTATACCACAAAAATCAAAAAAAGCAATAGCCTTTTTGCCGAATTAAGTAGCATTTTTCTGAATAATACGCTATAATAGTAAAAAATAAACACGAAAATCCGTTGAAAATACATAAAAGGAGTTCCATAAAATGCCAGTAATTTTACCCGACCCATGCACCAACAAACGCTACAATGCACAGAGCAGCTACCTTAAAAAACGCTTTGGCAAAAAGACGGTAAAAATCAGTCTGAACGGCGGTTTCACCTGTCCTAACATTGACGGCACAAAGGGCGCGGGCGGCTGTATATACTGCTCCTCAAAGGGCAGCGGCGACTTCGGCGGCAACCCGATAAAAAGCATTTCGGAGCAGTTCGGCGAGGTAAAAGAAAAGCTGATGAACAAGTGGGGCAGCGACCTGCTCTGTATCCCCTATTTTCAGGCAAACACCAACACCTACGCTCCCCTTGAAAGGCTGAAAAAGCTTTACAGCGAGGCTCTGTCGCAGGAAAATGTTGTGGGGCTTGCGGTTTCGACACGTCCCGACTGCATAACCGAGGAAACGGCTGATTATCTTGCTGAGCTTTCGAAGCAGACCTATCTTACGGTGGAGCTTGGCTTGCAGACCATTCACGACGAAACAGCAAGGCTCATCAACCGCTGTCACACCTATTCGGATTTTCTTCACGGCTATGAAATGCTGGAAAAGCGCGGAATAAACGTGTGCGTGCACATCATAAACGGTCTGCCCTTTGAAACGAGAGAGATGATGCTTGAAACAGCAAGAGAACTTGGCAGGCTTCGTCCTCACGCTGTAAAAATCCACCTGCTCCATATTATCCGCGGCACGGCTCTTGCGGAAATGTTTGAGCGTGGAGAGTTTGCTGAAATGGATATGGAAAGCTACATCGAAACCGTCTGCGACCAGCTTGAATTGCTTCACCCCGAAACGCTGATTGAACGTCTTACGGGAGACGGTGACAAGGAAACCCTTATCGCTCCCCTTTGGAGCCGTGACAAAAAATCCGTGCTGAACGGAATTGACAAGGAGCTTCGACGAAGAAACACCGTTCAGGGAATTCGGAACTGACTTGTTGCAATCGTGAAACAAATGTGATATTATTAATATAGTATACCTCAATCTGCAAAGGAGTTGAAATAATGATACTTACAATAGGTATGATTGTCAAAAATGAGGAGAAAATTCTCAGAAGGTGTCTTGAAGCACTTCAGCCGATACTGAAAAACGTTGACAGTGAGCTCATAATTGTTGACACAGGCTCAACCGACAGCACCGTTGAAATCGCTAAGGAGTTTACTGACAAGGTTCTGTTCTACGAATGGACAAAGGATTTCTCCGCCGCAAGAAACGTGGGTCTTAAGCAGGCAAAGGGCGAATGGTTTATGACTGTGGACGCTGACGAAATTTTCCTTTCCTGCAACGATATAATCAATTTCTTCAACTCGGGCGAATACAAGGAATACAACTCCGCTACCTTTGCGGTAAGAAACTACCGCAATGAGGAGAGAACAGGAAGATATGTCGATTTCTATGTTCCGAGACTTACAAAGATTCTTCCCGAAACAAAATATGTGAACAAGGTGCACGAAAACTTCAACACCTACGGCAAGCCATTAAGACTTCTTGCAGATGTTGCTGACCATTACGGCTACATAAAAACACGCACCGAGGAAAAGTCCGAACGAAACACTGAGCTTCTTCTTCAGCGTCTTGAAAGCGAAGAAATAAAACCTTCCCTTTACCGTGAGCTTTATGAGGCATACAATACCAAAGCTGACGGAAAGGAACAGGCTGAGGAATATCTGCAGAAGGGCATTGACCTTTGCCTTGAAACCAAAGATGATTACATTCTTGCTCTTTATCAATGCAGAATGGCTTCCTGCGTTTCCAAGGGACGCAACGAAGAAGCTATGAAAACCTATGAGGAATATTTCTCCCTCAGCGATGAGATAAAGATAAAGGTGCGTAATACAGACCTTGAAATCATAGGCTTTGCATCACTTGCTCTTTACAATATGCACAGATATGACGAAGCACGCAAAATGATGGAAAGCTATTTCGATTTGTACGAAAGAATCGAAAGACAGGGTATCCGTACCCGTGACGTTCTGTATATATATCAGTATATATCGGATAGTTACGCTCTTGCGGAAATGCACCTTTTCTATGTAAACTGCTGTATGAAAACAAATCGTGCAAAGGAAATGGAAAAAAGTCTGAGAATCTGTATGGCGGATAACTACACCGACAGAAAGAATTACTTCTTTGACCGTATCCGTCAGGAAACCGTGTTCCTTAATATGTGCGACGAGAAGAAACTTGCTTCTGTTCTCAGCGAAGGCGGTAAATTCCAGAATGAATTATTCCGCGCATTCCGTTATGCAGTTCTTTCAATGGACAGCCAAAAACGTATTGATATAATAAACAAGCTTGCAAGTGCAAACCTTAAATCCGCTCCCCAGAGACACCTGCTTCCGATATACAAGGAGCATTTCTCCAAGGGTGCTGCAGGTGAAGCAAGAATTATGACGTATACAGACAAGCACGGTATGGACTGTACCGACCTGCTCTGCATAATGCTTGAGGAAGGTATAAATCCATTCCCTTATCTTTCAAAATGCAGCGATGTTTCGGGACTCGTGGAAAACGGCTTTGAGCTTATTGTAAATTTCAGCGAAAAAATCAAGTCGCTTAATATCAACAATGTTGCAAGGGGAGATATCCTTACTGCGGCAAGAATTTATCTTGAATCAGTGTTAGGACGTCTTAAAAACGGCCTTGCTGCATCGTCCATGTACAACGATTTGGGTAACTTAGGAATTATGTATCTGCAGGCATTCGGTGAAAACTCCATTCCTCCCGAAATCATGGCGGCGGTTACCGTTGCGGAAATCAATCTCCTCCGCAGCAGCCGTGACTATAAGGGCTGTGTAGATGCACTCCGCAGACTGCTTGGCCTTGACAAGAAATATGCACCGATTGCGTCTGATTTGCAGAACGTAATCCAGTCGGAAATGGCACTGTATATGAAGTAACTCAAGCTTGGTTGACAATTCGCATTTAATTGTGATATAATGGAAAAAATTTATATACGGAGGACTATTATGCGTTTCAATGGAAATAAACTGATTGCGGCAATGCTTGCAGCTGCACTCTGCATGGGTCTTGCAGGCTGTAGCTCCTCGGGCGGCAACGAAAATACCGACGGCGGCAGCGATGCTGTTGTTGAAGCTGTTTATACAGCTGCCCCTGCGGAAAATCTGACAGATGTTGTTTTCAGCCACGGAAGCGGCTTCTATGCCGATGACATCACTCTTGAAATGACCTGCGCTACGGACGGTGCGAAGATTTTCTATACCCTCGACGGAAGTGTGCCCGATGAAACGGATACACTTTACACAGGTGCGATAACATTAAGCAATAAGACAACCTCTCCAAACGTTCTCAGCAGCCAGACAGGCACAAGTGCAGGCGGAGATTACATTCCCAAGGGCAAGGTTAAGAAGGCAAACGTTATTAGAGCGATTGCGGTATTCCCCGACGGAACAACAAGTGCTGTAAGAAACGGTACATTCTGGGTTGGTATTGACCGAAACGAGGAGTACGGAAATGTTCCAGTTATTTCCCTTATGACGGAATTTGACAACCTTTACGATTACGAAAAGGGTATCTATATTCTCGGTAAAACCTACGATGACTGGAAGGCTGAGCAGGACGGCTACTATGAAGCGTGGCAGGCTGAGGGCAACTACTCCAACAAGGGCAAGGAGTGGGAGCGTCCTGTAAATATGGAGTACATAACTGCGGCAGGCGAAAGCTTTATGCAGGATATGGGCTTCAGAATTATGGGTGCGGCTTCAAGAAATGATACGCAGAAAAGCTTGAGATTTGTTGCAAGAGCAGATTACGGCAAAAAGGCTGTCGAGTATCCGCTTATTCCGAATGTTCAGCGCAGCGACGGAACAGGTGAGGTTACAAAGTACAAGTCCTTCGTGCTCCGTAACGGCGGTAATGACTGCAACTTTGCAAAAATCCGTGACCCGTATATTCAGAAGCTTGCTGAGGGCGGCAGATTTGACACAATGGCTTCTGCACCTTGCGTTGTTTACCTTAACGGCGAATACTGGGGTATGTACACAATGGCGGAGGACTACTCCGACAACTATATCGAAAACAACTACGGCATCGACAACAAGAATGTTGTAATCGTGAAGAAGGGCGAAATTGAGGAGGGTAACGACTCCGACATCAGTCTTTACTACGATATGTTCGATTTCATCACTTCAAACGATATGACCGATGAAGCTAACTACGCTAAAGTCTGCGAAATGATTGATATGGGCAGCTTTGTGGATATGCTGGCACTGAACCTCTACATCTACAACGAGGACAGCATTTTTGAGGGCAACAACTGGCAGATGTGGCGTGTAAGGGACAAGGGCGAGGACAGCCCTTACGCTGACGGAAAGTGGAGAATGCTCGTTTATGATACAGACTTCTCTACAGGCATTTACAACGACGGTAACACCTATACCTTTGATAATATTTCTAAGGTAATCAAAGCTATGGCTGAGGCTGAGGTTATGGTTACCGACGAGGAAACAGGCGAAGAAAGCCGTAACCCTGCTGCTATGATAAACGCTCTTTATCAGAACGAAAGCTTCAAGAAGGACCTTGTTACAGCAATGTGCAACATGAGAAACGTGTACTTCGAGAAGGAAAAGGCTATGGCACTTATGGACGAAATGAGCGCAGTTTACGCAAAGCTTGTTCCGCCTACCTTCGACCGTTTCGGTCCCGACTGGCTCACATGGGATACTCAGAAATATTACTATGATGAGCTTTATCAGTTCGAAACCTTTATGGAGAAACGATACCTTGTCTTCTGCGGCCTTATGGAGAGTGCAATGGGGCTGAGCAAGTTTGCTAATGTAACAATCAGCGCTTCCGACTCCGCAAAGGGTACGGTTTCAATCGACGGAGCAAAACTCGACCTGAGCAAGGAATTTGCAGGAAGATACTTCCCTGACTACACTCTTACAGTTGCAGCTGAGCCTGCCGACGGTGCAAGCTTCAAGTGCTGGGAGTGCACAGGCGCAGAAATTTCCGACCCTAACGCAGCGGTTGCTGAAATCACATTCACAGGCGACTTCACTCTTAAAGCAGTATTTGAATAATTATAATAGTATAACAGTCCATGAGGAAACTCATGGACTGTTTTATTGACAAATTATAATTTTGAGGGGTATTGTGGAGATCCACTGGGGAAAACCTTTCTGAGGAAAGGTTCTTCCCCAGACCCCTTTCCAAAGACTTTTAGTCTAATTTTTCATATAGGGCTATAGCCCTATATGAAAAATTACATTGAAAGTTTTAGGGAGGGAGTTTGAGGGAGGACC
>JAFTWI010000043.1 GCA_017465345.1 Oscillospiraceae bacterium | reverse complement strand
TCCACTATATCTACTTTTTAATGTACTCTCTGATATACCCCACTGTGATGATCTTTATCAAATACGATTTTCTGACCAACATACATAGGTCTGTCTGTTACTACATGATATACATACATTTGTTCGTTATCTCCTTTATATAAAACAAAAAGGGCGTGCACTTCATACAGAAATGCACGCCCTGACCGTCAAAAACTACATATCGCAAGGATACATTTTTCGGCAGACAAGTGTTCATTCCTGAGTATTAAAGTTTCAGATGTGTGATGTGTAAACTTAAGCATTTGTCTGCCTCCTTTCGAAAAAATCATGAATTTAGTATATCACCACATATTTGATTTGTCAATAATTTTTGTAAAATTTTATTCATAACATCAAAAACATGCTTTATTATACATTAATAGTAATACTGTGTCAATAACTATTGATGATTTATATAAACTTTAGTTTAAGTTATACTATTTCTAATGATTATTTTGAGAAATTTTTGTTGAGGTGATTAAATGGATAATTTCAATATAGAAGTTGGTGCAAGAATAACAGAAATGCGCAAACAGCGTGGCTATACCCGTGAAAAGCTGTCGGAGTTTTCAGACGTTTCAGTACAATTCCTTGCAGATATAGAAAAAGGAAGAAAGTCAATGACAATTGCAACATTGAAAAGAATAGCAGCTGCTTTGCTTGTGCCTACGGATTATATCGTAAACGGTACAAATGTAAATGACGACAATGATGGAATAATTTTTATCTTGAATACTCTCTCAGACAAAAATAAAAAGCAGGCAGAGAAAATTCTGACTGCTTTTGCCGAAGCGGTTAATGATTAACATTTTTTAAATAACAGTAATAAATGAAAAAACTCACAAATCACACATTTTCGTGATTTGTGAGTTTACTTTTTGGTGCGGCAAATGGGACTTGAACCCATACGTCGAAGACACACGCCCCTCAAACGTGCCTGTCTGCCTATTCCAGCACTGCCGCAAACATAATATAAAATTTAATTTCGTGAGGCTTTCCTCAACGACTTAATTATTATATCATGTCGAATTATGTTTGTCAAGTCTTTTTTTGAAATTTTTTTCAGTTTTTTCTCGCCACTCAAAATCTTCCAAAATAAACCTTGCAACACTGTCCTCATTATTGCTGCCGATAATACTGTCAGCAAGAGCTTTCAGCTGACTTGAAGCATTTGCAACAGCGTAACATTCATCCGCTGCTTCAAACATCTGAATATCATTTGTTCCATCACCGAAAACCACCAGCCTGTCACAGCCGAAATGTTTTTTCAGTTCAAGCGCCGCATTGGCCTTTGTTGCATCTTTCGGCAAAATTTCAAGCCATTGATTGCCGCTGTAAATATCCTTGTCAAAAATACAACGGAATTTCTTTTCCAGTATCGTACAAGCAGGGAAAAGCTTTTCCGCATTATCAATGCAGGTGAAATAAAAAATTTCACCCTCACGCATTTCATCTTCATTTGCGGCAATTCGTTCACGAACGTCATTTTTTCTTGTATTAAGAAATTCCCTCATTCCGGTTGTGCAACGTTCATCAATATAAGAAAACTTCTCCACACCATTAATAATTGAATACACAATCGGGTTAATGTCATGACTCAGTAGTACATCGTAAATCCACAGCGCATCATCACGGCTGAACATATTTGATAAAATACGCTCACCCGTGCCGCTGTCAATCGTGAATACACCATTGTAAACAACAATCGGAATTTTCGCAGAAAGCCCAGCTGTAGCCTTTACAGAGGTAACAGCTGAACGGGCCGTTGCATATGAAAACAGCAAACCATTGTCAATCAGCTTGTTGAGAATTTCACAGCTTTTTTCAGAAATCCTCTGCTCGCTGTTCAGCAAAGTACCGTCAAGGTCAGAAAGATAAAGTGTACTCACAGCTTGATTACCTTCAGTTCTGTTCCTGCAACAGCCTCAGCAATCAGCGGTTCAAAATCAAATGCATTCTGAGCAGCCTCAACATCAGCGAGAATAGGTCTTGTCTTAGGGTGCTTCGGAGTAAATACTGTGCAGCAGTCCTCATAAGGCTCAATGGAAATATCGAATGTGTCAATCTTTCTTGCAATTTCCACGATTTCAGTCTTGTCCATACCGATTACAGGACGGAAAACAGGCATTCTGCAAGCCGCATCAGTGCACACAATTGCACCCATAGTCTGACTCGCAACCTGACCAACGCTTTCACCCGTGATAAGTGCCTGCATATCCTTTTCCTCAGCAATACGCTGTGCAATCTCCATCATCAATCGGCGCATAAGAATAGTGAAAAGCTCCTCAGGACAGTTGTCACGGAGTGCCTCCTGAATTTTTGTAAATGGTACGCAGTAGAAAGCAACATCACCGCAGTATGGTGTAAGCTTCTCGCAAAGTCTCTCAACCTTCAAGCGTGCTCTTTCGGAGGTGTACGGTGGTGAAACATAGTGAATAGCGGAAAGCTTGATACCACGCTTTGCCATCATATAAGCTGCAACAGGACTGTCAATACCGCCCGAAAGCAGAAGCATAGCACTTCCCGAAGTGCCTACAGGAATACCGCCTGCACCGGGGAGATTGCCCGCGTGAATATAAGCAGCAGTATCACGGATTTCAACCGTTACAACCATCTGCGGATTTTTCACATCAACAGTAAGGTGTGGGTAAGCCTCAAGAATTTTTCCGCCAAGCTCCATGCAGATTTCAGGAGACTTCATCGGGAATTTCTTGTCGGAGCGCTTTGCCTCAACCTTGAACGTGCGTGACATCATCGCTGTTTCTTCAATGTAAGCAATAGCTCCACGGCAGATTGCCTCAAAATCCTTTTCAACAACCAGCGCACGGCAAAGTGCAGCCGCACCGAATACCTTAGAGCCAAGTTCAACAGCTTCGTCAAGGTCGATGTCCTCGGACTGCGGAATAGCGTAAATCGTGGACTGTGCCTTTGTGTACTCAAACTTGCCCAGCTTGCCAAGACGGTGCTTGAGGTTGCGGATAAAAGCGTCCTCGAATGTTCTCTTGTTCAAACCCTTGAGAGCGATTTCGCCCTCTTTGAATATAATTAATTCTTTCATATTTTACCTTCCTTATTTAGTCTTTGCAAGGGACTGATATCCCTCCTGAATAGCGTTAACAAGCACGTCAATCTCACCCTTTGTTGTAGTGCGCCCGATTGAAACACGGATAGCCGAGTCAGCAAGCTTGTCCGAAACACCCATAGCTGTCAGTACCGAGCTGTGCGCACCCTTTGAGCAGGCTGAACCGCTTGAAACGTAAACTTCCTTGCTTTCAAGGAAATGAAGCATAATTTCCGAACGAATACCTTTTACAGAAAAATTCGTGATAAAAGGAGACTTGTTTTCAGCAATAGAGTTAATCGTGATATAATCCAGCTTAGCAAGCTTCTTCAGCAGATATTCGGTAATCTCCTCGGCGTTGCTGTAAGCCACGGACATAGTCGGCATAAGCGCCCTTACAGCTGCACCGAATCCTGCAATCAGCGGCACGGATTCAGTACCCGAGCGTACACCCTTTTCCTGACCGCCTCCCATAAGAAGCGGAGCAACACGGATACCCTTGCGTATGTACATCGCACCAACACCCTTGACAGCGTGCACCTTGTGTCCCGAAACAACAATGATGTCAGCAAAAAGCTCAGCGGACTTCATCGGAATTTTCATAAATCCCTGAACAGCGTCACAGTGAGTCACGCATTCGGGGAAGTTGCGCTTTACATAGGAAAAAATCTTGCGTACAGGCTGAATTGAGCCGGTTTCGTTGTTTACCAGCATACAGGAAACAAGGCAGGTATTTTCGTCAACCGCATCGATGAAATCCTCAACAGCAATCTCACCGTTTCTAGACGGCTTTATGCGGACAACCTCAAAGCCTTCCTTTTCCTCAAGATATTTAATCGGCTCAGCAACAGAAGGGTGCTCAATTGCCGAAACAACAATCTTTTTCTTTCTCTTTCCGTAATTTTTTGCAGCACCGAAAACAGCCGTGTTGTTGCATTCTGTCGCACCCGATGTAAAAGTTATGCACTGAGGGTCACACACAAGTGCAGCAGCAATAGCTTTTCTCGCCTCAGTAATATTCTGCTCAGCTTTCAGACCGATTGCGTGCAGAGAAGAGGGGTTGCCGTAATCCTCAACCATATTCTGAAATACAGCTGAAACCGCAGGCTCACAAGGACGTGTCGTAGCGGCATTGTCAAGATAAACTGCCATATATTTCAATCCTTTCACTTCAAATTGCAATAATTAATTTTATTATACAACAAAACTGCCGATTTAGCAAGCAGTAAAATCATAAAATATTTCATTGCAGGGCACTTTATCCGTCGCCTTTTTGATAAGTATGTGTAAAAGATGTGAAACCTTTTGGAATAAACTACAAAATACACGGAATTCCTTGACGAATTGACAAAAAAGGTGTATTATAGTATTATCAGTAGTTGTATGTACTCGCTGATAATTTACAAAAATGGAGGCTTCATTTTCAGCTATGGCACTTTCCGGAAGCGCTAAAAAAGCCTATAAAAAGGCGTTTAAAGCGAAACAGAAAAAGAGGCGGGGACATTGGCTTCTTATCCAGAAGGGGGATTGTGCCAAAGAGGTAGCAAGTAAGCTTTTTACCCAGTTTGCACTTGTGGTGCTTATAGGGTGTATAGTTATTCTTGCAAATGAACTCAGACTTTCTTTGAGTGCAAAATTCCTGAATAATTCTTTGCAGGATTTGTATTTTACCTATATCAGCCCAGGGGATAATGACGGCGAAATTCTCGACAGCGCAAAACAGCTGCTTGAAATCAACCCCGATACAGTCGGCTGGGTGCATATCGAGGGTACCAACGTTTCGCTTCCTGTCGTGCAGAAAACAACAAGCGACGGAAACGAGTATTATCTCAAGCGTGCCTTTGATGGCAGCTCAAATAAAGCAGGCACCGTCTTTATGGATATGCGTAACGTGATTAATGCGCATAAACGCTCAGATAACCTTATTCTTTACGGTCATAACCAGAAGGATAAAACAATGTTTGGTGACCTTGCATACTACAAAAAGGATTTGGGCTATTATTCTCAGCACCCCGTTATTCAGTTCAGCTCCAACTACAAAACGGATACCTACAAGATTTTTGCTTATTTCGTAACTCCTGTTTTGGAGTCGCAGACGGCTGACGGAGTAATTTTTGATTATCACAACAAGCTGAATTTCAGCAGTAAATCGGAATATAACGATTTTATCGATAATATAATGCTTAGAACACAGATTATCACAGATGTGGACGTGCAGTACGGGGACGAGTTTCTTACTCTGTCAACCTGTTCAAATGAATTTGAGCCATCAAGATTTGTGGTCTTTGCAAGAAAAGTCCGTGGGGGAGAAGACCCCGCAGTTGATGTTTCACTGGCTTATCTCAACACCGAGGCAAAGGAGCCTGACTGGGACGTAATTTATAAGTAATGAGGTTAATTTATGGCAGGATATAAAAAAACAAAAACAAGCATAATAGACAAGCTTCTTCCTCGTAAGGGTGACTCAGGTGTTGAGCTTGCAAGAAAAATAGTAACAATAGTATGCTTCATTGTGCTGATTGCTTCACTTGTAATTCTTGCATCGTATTTTGTTCAGCAGGCTAAAAATAAAAGCAGCATAGACGAAATGCGTGAACAGCATACAGAAGCTTCGGTTATTACACCTGCTACAACGGAAACTAAAACAGTTCCTTCCTAAACAGAACCTGTGGAGACAGAGCCGCCT
>JAFTWI010000026.1 GCA_017465345.1 Oscillospiraceae bacterium | reverse complement strand
CATACAGCCTCATAATATGTATTTTCAACAAAAGGGTCAACAGGGCATACTGCAACTGTATCCTCAAGTGATACTTTGAGTACATCATTAAGATATAACGCTGCCAAAGCGATTGCAGGGAAGGTATCTCTTCTGCATGGTTCTATACAGATGTCAATTTTTTCTCCAAGCTGATGTCTTATTGCGCTTACCTGTGTTTTGCTTGTGGCGATTGTTACTTTTGCTTCAGGGTCAACAGTTGTTATCTGACGATAAACACGCTGCACCATTGATTCATAGCTGCCATCTTCCTTTTTGAAAAGCTTGATGAACTGCTTGCTTCTTATGTCATTTGAAAGCGGCCATAAGCGCTTTCCGCTACCGCCTGAGAGTAGAATTATATTCATAAAATTACACCAAAACTTTTTTGCAAACAGCAAAAGTATTATTCAACTTATTATATATAATTAATCATCAAATTGTTTTCAACACATCGTAACTTTAAAATAACTAAGTTTCAATATTATTAAACCTAAAGGTATCCATGAGCCCCGACCACTTCATATCCTTCTCGGAAAGATTAAGCGGAGTACCATCTGTTAATGAGTATCCTTCCGAGCTTGCTGTGCCGTTGTACTGACCGATAATATCGGGCCACTCAATCCCGATTGTCGGGTCATTCCAAGCGAGACCGCCTTCATCGCCCGGGTGGTAGAATTCCGTACATTTGTAGCAGAATTCCGCTGTTTCGCTTAAAACAAGAAAACCATGGGCAAAGCCCTTGGATATGTAAAATTGCTTCTTGTTTTCTTCTGTAAGCTCAACACCGTACCATTTACCATAGGTTTCACTGCCGAAACGCAAGTCAACAGCAACGTCAAAAACTCTGCCCTTGAGTACACGGACAAGCTTGCCCTGCGGGTATTGTTTTTGAAAATGGAGACCTCTAAGCACGCCTTTTACTGACATACTCTGATTGTCTTGTACAAACTTCATATTGAGACCTGCTTCCTCCATATCACGCTGATTGTAGGTTTCCATAAAATACCCTCTGTTATCGCTGTGCACAGCAGGTTCAATTATGTAAAGCCCTTCAATCGGGCATTTTGTAACCTTTATCTGTCCCATTAAAATTCAACTTCCTTCAAATATCTTTTCAAGGCGTCCTTCCAGTCAGGAAGCGGCTCAAAACCATTTTCCTTCAGTTTGCTCTTATCAAGTCTGCTGTTAAATGGGCGTAATGCTTTGTTTAAGCCGTATTCCGATGTTGTAACGGGAGTAACTTTTGTTTCGTAACCTGCTTGTTTGAAAATTTCACAGGTGAAATCATACCAGCTGATATATCCGCCTTCGTTTGTCGCGTGGTAATATCCATACTTTTCGCTTTCTGCCATATCAATGAGCAGATGTGCAAGGTCAAGGGTGTACGTTGGCGTACCAATCTGGTCATTTACCACTCTTACCTCGGGATATTTCTTGCCGATGTTAAGCATTGTGTTAATAAAGTTCTTTCCGTTCTTTCCGAATACCCAGGCTATTCTTACGATGAAGTATTTTTCAAGGCATTCTGCAACTGCAAGTTCACCTTCCAGCTTACTTTTACCGTAAACAGAAAGCGGGGCATAGTCCGTGCAGTCAGGCTCCCAAGGCTTTATTCCTTGTCCATTGAATACATAATCCGTAGAAATATATATCATTTTACAATCAATTTTTTGACAAGCCGCTGCAAGATTTTTGGTTCCGTTAACATTTACAGCATAAACCTTTGAAATGTTTTCCTCGTCTTCTGCAGCATCAACAGCAGTCCATGCTGCACAATGAACTACAACATCAGGTTTTATTTTTTCAATCGTTTCAGAAACAGACGTGCTGTCAGTGATATCAAGCATGATTTCGGCGTCATCTGTAATATCACAGCCAATCACTTCATATCTGCGCTTTTTCAGTTCATTCACTACATCATAACCAAGCTGTCCGCCCGCACCCGTTACCAAATATTTCATACCAAATTATCCTTGAAAATTTTATCTGTTAGCATACATTTTATTGTAGTAATTCTGATACTCACCGCTTATGATTTCTTCCCACCATTCACGGTTGTCGAGATACCACTGAATTGTTTTCTGTATTCCATCTGCAAACTTTGTTTCAGGAAGCCAGTCAAGCTCACTGTGAATTTTTGTAGGGTCGATTGCGTAACGCATATCGTGTCCTTTTCTGTCTTCAACGTATTTGATAAGGTCTTCTGGCTTGCCAAGTGTATTGCAAATTATCTTAACTATGTCGATATTCTTCATTTCATTATGACCGCCAATGTTGTATACCTCGCCAACCTTTCCTTTATGAATGATAAGGTCAATTGCCTTGCAGTGGTCTTCAACGTAGAGCCAGTCACGGATGTTTTCTCCAGTTCCGTAAACAGGGAGAGGCTTATCGTTAAGTGCGTTTACAATCATAAGTGGAATAAGTTTTTCGGGAAAGTGATATGGACCGTAGTTATTTGAACATCTGCTGATTGTCACTGGGAGTCCATATGTCCTGTTATATGCCTGTACAAGCAGGTCAGCACTTGCTTTCGAACTGCTGTATGGACTGCTTGTATGGATAGGAGTTTTCTCTGTAAAAAAAAGGTCAGGTCTGTCAATGGGTAAATCACCGTAAACCTCGTCGGTGGAAACCTGATGGTAACGTTTGATACCATGCTTGCAGCAAGCGTCCATAAGAGTTGCCGTGCCCATAATATTGGTTTCAAGAAACACGCTCGGATTGTCGATAGAACGGTCAACGTGTGATTCAGCAGCAAAGTTTACAACTATATCAGGCTTTACTTCTTCAAAAAGAGTATAAACCGCCTTTCTGTCGCAGATATCTGCCTTTACAAAACGGAAATTCGGATTGTTCATCACATTTTTCAGGGTTGAAAGATTGCCTGCATATGTAAGCTTATCAAGACAGACAATTCTGTAATCGGGATATTTATTCAGCATATGAAAGACGAAGTTTGAACCGATAAAACCCGCTCCGCCAGTTACAATTATTGTCATTCCAAATTCCTCCGAATGATTTATCTTAACGCATCGATATACTTACCATCCAGGACATCCTTGAGGTATTGACCGTATTGATTTTTCTTGTATATTTCATAAAGCCTCAGCATATCTTCCTTTGAAATCCAGCCGTTGAGATAGGCAATTTCTTCAAGACATGCAATTTTTCTGTGCTGATGCTTTTCAACCGTCATAACGAAATTTGTTGCTTCAACAAGACTTTCGTGGGTACCTGTATCAAGCCAGGTGAAACCTTGACCTAATAGCTCAACGTTAAGATTTCCGCTTTCCAGATATTTTCTGTTAAGGTCGGTAATTTCGAGTTCACCTCTTGCTGAAGGCTTTAATTCTTTTGCATACTCAATTACGCTGTTATCATAGAAATACAGACCTGTTACGCAATAATTGCTCTTTGGTTTCTGCGGTTTCTCTTCAATTGATACAGCATGTCCGTTACTGTCAAACTCAACTATTCCGAATCGTTCAGGGTCATCAACGTAATAGCCGAAAATAGTTGCTCCATTTCCGCTTTCAGCATTTTTAACAGCCTGCACAAGACGCTTTTTCAAGCCGTGTCCTGCAAAAATGTTATCACCCAGAACCATTGATACGCAATCGCTTCCGATAAAGTCCGCACCGATAATAAATGCTTGTGCGAGTCCATCCGGAGATGGTTGTATTGCATAGCTGAGATTTATACCGAACTGGTGACCATCACCCAAAAGATCCTGAAATCTTGGTGTGTCCTGTGGCGTTGAGATAATGAGAATATCCCGAATGCCTGCGTTCATAAGTACAGACATCGGGTAATAGATCATCGGTTTATCAAATATGGGTAAAAGCTGTTTTGATGTTACTTTTGTCAATGGATACAGCCTTGTTCCTGAACCGCCCGCAAGGATTATACCTTTCATTTTTTTACTCATTACTTTGCCCCTGTTCTCTTCAAAACAACAATAATCGTTTTAAAAATAATCTTCATATCCAATAAAAATGACCTGTTATGCACATAAAACATCTCCATCTTCTGGCGGTCACCGCTTTCATATCCGACATTGTTTCTTGCATAAGCTTGCCAATATCCTGTAAGTCCAGGTTTTACGGAAAGAAGTAATTTCTGTTCTTCAATAGTATAATTTTCATTAAGCTCACTTTCAATAATCGGACGTGGTCCAACTACTGACATATTTCCAAGTACCAGTATATTTATCATTATTTGCGGAAACTCATCAAGACTCAATTTGCGAAGCTTTGCACCAAAGCACCTATCTCCATCACCTGGATTTTTATATCCGATAAGGCGCGGGTCATCTTTAAGCTTATATTCTTTTTTATACTCTGCAAGCTGCTCAGGAGTAAGCATTTCTTCAAGTTTGTCTGCGTTTTTCTTCATGCTTCTGAATTTATAAACGTCAAACTTCTTGCCGTTTTTGCCGATTCTCTTATGCTTATATAACGGACTCCAGCCATCTTTTATAACAATCACAGCTGCAATAATAATAATAGGGATTATTAAAATAATACTCGCAGCAAGTGATGAAACTATATCAAAGGCTCTTTTGAAGAAGTCATAAACAGGTTTCTCTACAAATTCTGCATTATTTTTCGACACAACCTGTTCAGCTGCATCTGATTTCGGAACATTAAGATTGTTCAATTTTATCTCTCCCTGATTCCATTTACCATATAATATTCAGTTCACTAATCTTGTTAATTCGCTTCCTTTTCTATATTGAAAACTTTATTTGTATTTTAACTGTTTGCACTTTACAGTGTGCCGCAAAGACAGTCATCACCAAAGCCATCACTCAAGTAATAACACTGTCAAAAGCTTCTTTGCAGTATTACTGTTACAGCCCTAATAATTATTATTTGCTGTAGACAGTCCAAGCGTGCCTTCTGAATTTGTGAAAAAATACTTATACACATTAAATTATATTACTGATTTATAGTGTTGTCAACGAAAAAATGCTTTTTTGTTAATAATAACAAGAATTTTATTTTATATTATATTAAAAATAGTTTATATACGGCTGCCTTTATAACGTATAAATAAATCTAAGTATCAGTACTTTTCAATATGCGTAATGGCACATGTGTATTGCACTGTTCTTAATTGAATTTCTGTCTTTGAAGCATCGGATTATATCCTGCATTTTTTAAACAGCAGCGGGCAAAGTCCCATTACTGCAAAAACAAGCACGAAGTATCTTACGGCATCAATTATAAATGACACCTGAACAATATCCGTCACGTTGAGCAGTTTTATTCCTTCCTTTACAGCAAATGCAGCTGCCACACCGATAACTATACGCAGCAGCTTTTTGCCTTTGCCTACGTTATATTCAAGGGGTGCGTATTTTTCTTCAAAGCTTACTGCAAAAGGGATACCTGCTACCATGCCGTAGAACTTGTAAAAATCTTCCAGTAAAGGCTCTGCGTCAAACATGAACAAAATAGCAAGCGGTGTGAGGATAATCGTCATACCGAAGTAAATTGTGTTTTTATTTTCAGCTTTGTCGTAAATGATACTGCCTGCTGTACCGAATGCAACGCCCAGCACCACACCGACAATTACGTCACTTGGATAATGTGCGCCGAGAAATACTCTTGAAAACGCTACAAGCAGAATAAGCACCACGGTGACAATCGTAATCAGACGTTTTTTCAGCTGCATTGCCGAAATGGTGCTCCATGTTGAAAAATTCTGTGTATGACCGCTTGGAAAGGAGTATCCCGTTGCGGTATCAGGTCTTACACAGGTTACCTCACCTGATACAAAGGGTCTTGGAATTCGTGTGAAATTTTTTATGGCGCTGTTTACGCTCATAGATGCCATCGTAACAAACAGAAGCTTCTGCGCAAATTTCTTATCAAATGCAAACCAAAGTGTTACGATGAGCAGAACAAGGAGCGTTTCCTCGCCTAATATTGTTATAGATTCAAAAAGCGTGTTAAGAAAATCATTTCGCAGACCTTCAAGAGATTTCAGAATGTCTATTTCAAAATCAAACATATAAATACCCCATTAAATCAATATTTCGTATATCTGAGCCATACAGCCCCGTCAGGCATAGCTTCTGCGCTTATAAGGCTGAAATCACAAATATCCGAGTCCATAAACAAAGGCTTGTCTTTTTTATCAGCGATTATCGGTGCAGTAACAAGACTAAGTTCATCGACAAGGCCTTCACGCAGAAAAGATCCGTTTATAATACTGCCGCCCTCAAGCAGAAGCTTCTTTATTCCGAAAATGCTGTAAAGCTTGTTCAGAGCGAGCTTTAAATTGATGCTTTCTGTACCTGCAAAAATATATGAAACACCGATACTTCTATAATAGGCAAGCATTTCCTTAGGAGTCTTTTCTGTCAGCACTTCAATTATATGGCAGTCATCATATCCAGGGTCAGCATCGTGGATTTTGCTGTCAGTCCAGCCGGTACTTCCGCAGCTGTCAAAGGATACGGCATAGTAACTGTGCTTCATAGCAATGTAATCTTCATTTGTAGCATCGGCAGCTTCAAAAGCTGACAAATCAGGCTTGAAACCGTTTGTAAAGCTGCTTTCCATTGTAACACGTCCGCAGGCAAAAGCATCACCTTTCAGCTTACGGTTAATTTCGTAATAGGTTTCGCACACTGCTGTACATTTTTCACTGCTGAGGAAATCACCTGTAACCTTGCCATCAATGCTGGTTACCATGTGGCAGATTACAACGGGGCGGAGGCCGTGCTTTTCAATGTATTTCTGTGCATACGAACAGCTTGCTGTAATCTCTCCGCCGAGGAGATTTATTTCATTTACAGCACGGCGGACAAGCTGAGCCGCAATGCCCTTGCCCTGCATAGCAGGGTCAACAAAGGTGTGATTTATATCAAATATGCCTGTTTCGGTTTCAGAAAAGGTAATTTCTCCAACCTCAACTTCATTTTCAAGGCAGATGATTTTATTGGGTTTGGTTATAAACTGCATATTGTTCAGCTCCTTTACAATAATTATATCACAAATGCGGAAGCGGTACAATAAAAAGCTGAAAATATTTATTTTACCTCTTGACAAGAATGGTGTTATGTGTTAAGATAACAATGTTACGTAACGCTGTTATGCAGGAGGCGGATTATGGCACAGGATAAGGAAACCCGTGATAAACTTATAGAAAGCGCAAAAACAGAGTTTATGGAAAAGGGCTACAATAAAGCTTCTCTCCGCTCAATCTGCGCAAAGGCAGGGGTCACAACGGGAGCACTGTATTTCTTCTTTGAGGATAAGGCAGACTTGTACAGGGCAATCGTAGGCAAGCCTGTTGATGAGCTGTTTAAAATTATGCAGGCTCATTTCGATGAGGACGATGAAATTATCACAAGTCCCGATTATGATGCTAATGAAGATGACCACAGCGAAGTTGCACAGCTGCTTATTCACCATATATACAGCAATTATGACGCTGCAATTCTTCTGCTTACGAAATCGCAGGGGTCGGAATACGAAAACATTGTTGACAGGATAGTTGATTTTACTGAGAGCAAAAGCGTTGAAACAATGGAAAAAATCGCTTTACAAAATGGCAAAAAGAAAAAAGTCAACCGATATATGCTTCATCTTGTAATACACGTTGTTGTTGACTCCTTTGTTCACCTTGTCACACACGAGTCTGATGAGAAAAAAGCACTTGCAAACATTAAAAAAGTGTTTAAAATGACTATGCACAACTGGACGGATACAGTTTTGGATTAATAATTAGCCGCAGTTCTGCGGTTAATTTTCTGAGCATAACATAACGCTGTTATGTTATGCGGATATCAGCATTCAGCCGAAAAGGCTTTATTTTATAGAATTAACATAACAATGTTATGGAGGTAATGATGATGTATCTTGAAATTAAAGATGTGAAGAAAAGCTATGGTAATGACTCAAACTACATTCAGGTACTCAAAGGCGTTACAACGGGACTCGAAAAGGGTCAGATGTGCGTAATTCAGGGCACAAGCGGCAGCGGAAAATCAACGCTTCTCAACTGCATAGGCGGTCTTGACGAAATGGACAGCGGCTCGGTAAAGGTTGACGGGAAGGAGATTTTCGGTCTGAAGCCTGATGCACTTTCCGATTATCGCCGTGATAATCTTGGCTTCATTTTTCAGTTCTACAACCTTGTGCCGAATCTGACGGTGCGCGAAAATATCCTTGTGTGCGAATATCTTGCTGAAAACCCGCTTGATGTTGATGAGCTGCTTGAAACCCTTGGACTTACCGAGCATCAGAATAAGTTCCCGTCACAGCTTTCGGGCGGTCAGCAGCAGAGATGTGCAATTGCAAGAGCGCTTGTGAAAAATCCGAAGCTTCTTCTATGCGATGAGCCTACAGGTGCACTTGACAGCAAGACCTCCCGTGATATTCTTGTGCTTCTTGAAAAAATCAACGAAAAATACGGCACTACAATGCTTATAGTAACCCACAACAATTCTATCAAAAATATGGTGCATAAAGTCATCATCGTCAAGGATGGTCTTGTGAAAAAGGAATACCTTAATGAAACAAGAGTCCCTGCGGCTGAACTGGAGGATTTGTAATGAACAAGGTGCTTAACAGAAGAATACTCCGTGACCTTAAAGCAAACTTTGCACGTTATCTTGCGTTGCTGTTAATGATAATTGCAGGAATGTTCATTATAATTGCTGTTGTAGGTGCAGCAGAAACGATTATCACAGGCACGAACGAGCTTGTCATCGAAAACAAGGTTGAGGATGGTCAATTCAGCGTGTTCATTCCTCTTACCGAGAAGCAGGAAAAAGAGCTCACTGACAGTGGTGTTACAATTGAGAAAATGTTTTCCGCTGATATGAAAGTGGCAGACAGGTCAACCCTTCGCCTTATGAAAGTTCGTGAGGAAATCAATCTTATTCAGCTTGATAACGGCACACTTCCAACTCAGAAAGGTGAAGCTGTAATTGAAAAGCGATACAGCGAGGAGCACGGAATTTCTGTCGGTGACAGCGTTGAAATCGGCGGCGCAAATCTTACTGTGACAGGCATAGGCACTGTTCCCGAATATGACAGCCCTATGAATAAGCTTTCTGATACAGCTGTTGAAAGCAGTCTTTTCGGACTTGTATTTGTAACAGCGGAACAGTATGATGAAATTCTCGCAGCCACACCTGTTGTTGAGGATTATTGCTACGCTTATCGTCTCAATGACAAGCTTACTCACGATGAAGTGAAAGAAAAAATCAAGGAACTTGAATTTGATTATACTGAGGTTGAGGATAAATATTTCCGTGAAATGCTTGATGAAACTCTTGGAAGGAAAGAGGAATTTCAGAAGGGTATTGATGAGTTGAATAGTGGTGCAAGGGAGCTTTCCGAAGGTAATGCTTCGGCAGGCTTTACGGGCACGGAAATTTATAACGGTGCGGTTGAATTATATGATGGAACAACCGAACTCAAGGAAGAAACCGACAAGCTTCTTGACGAGTTCTTTGAGGTCGATATTGACAATCTTACTTCGTTTCTCAAGGCAGAAGATAACCCACGTATTCTTGCCGCTGCGATTGACCTTGAAATGAACAAGACGGTAGGGCTTGCGGCAGGTGTGATAATAATGATTTTGTTCACCTATGTAATTTCGGTTTTTGTAATTCACCAAATTCAGCGTGAAAGCAGTGTTATCGGCGCACTCTACGCTCTCGGTGCAAAGAAAAAAGATCTGATACTGCACTACATAACCTTGCCCACAATTATCTGCTTCATCGGAGGACTTATCGGCTCAGCAATCGGATTCAGCAAATTCGGTATTGAGTGGCAGATGGCTGACAGTTACAGTTATTTTTCAATTCCCGATATGCCGCCTGCATATCCGCTTTATCTGATTATTTATGCGGTTGTGATGCCCCCTGTTATTTCTGTAATTGTGAATTACATCGTAATAAGCAGGCGTCTTTCCCGCACGGCTTTGTCCCTTATCAGAAACGAGCAGAAGATTTCCCACCGCAGTAAAGTCAACCTCGGAAATATGGGATTTATCCGTCGTTTTCAGGTGCGTCAGATGCTTCGTGAGGCAAGAACAGGCATTACAGTAGTTTTCGGTATGTTTATTTGTCTGCTGATATTTATGCTTGGTATGAACTGCTATGTGCTTTGCAGCAATATCAAGGTTGAAAATTCAGAGGATACAAAGTATAGCTATATGTACACACTGAAATATCCTGAGAAAACTGCTCCTGAAAATGCAGAAGCATGCTATATAGAAAGTCTTTCGAAAACAAACATGGGATATACACTTGATGTAAATATCATCGGTGTTGACAGCGACAACAAATACTATTCCGCAAAGCCGCAGCAGGGCAGAAACAGCATTATTGCTGCTTCTTCTACGGCACAGAAATACGGTCTTTCCGTTGGTGACAAGCTTATTCTGAGCGATACGGCAAACGAATTGGACTATGCATTTACCGTGGACGGAATTGCAGAATATTCGGTAGGACTTTCAGTATTTATGGATATTGACAGTATGCGTGAGCTTTTCGGCAGGGACGAGGACTACTACAATATGCTCCTTTCCGATGAGAAGCTGGACATTGACGAGGGCAGGGTCTATTCCGTAACAACAAAATATGATATTGAGCAATCCGCTTCCATTTTTATTGAGCAGATGAAAGGAATGTTCACAATGCTTGTTTCGATGTCGATAATCATTTTCTGCGTGGTAATGTACCTGATGATGAATGTTATGATTGACCGTGCATCATTCGGAATTTCGCTCGTGAAGATTTTTGGTTTCCGCACAAAGGAAATCCGCAAGCTTTATCTTAACGGAAACGCTGTAACGGTTGCTGTCGGTGCAATTATAACCATACCGCTTTCAAAGCTGATTATGGATGCAATATACCCAAGCTTTATCGCACAGAATGCCTGCGGTCTCAATCTTCATTTTCCGTGGTATATGTATGCGGCGATTTTCGGCGGAATAATGCTTTTCTATTTTGTTGTTAACACGATTTTGGTAGGCAAGCTGAAAAAAATTACGCCTGCTGAGGTGTTGAAAAACAGGGAATAACAATGAAATTATATGTTGTATTCTGTATACTGAGGTGTGTATAATGATATCCAATCCCGAAATTTTCAGCGATGAGCTGCTTGTAACCAATCAGGTGGAGTTGCGTTATTCCGCACAGCGTAGATTATGAACCTGACAAATTATTTGGTTGAATAGACGAATTTGTACGGTAACAAAAACGCTGAACATAAAAAGGTGATGAATATTGCATAAAAAATCCCGATAATTTCTTCACGTAATTATCGGGATAAGCTTATTAAGTTATGTCCAGTTTTCTTTCCCGTCCCTGTGCTGTTTAAGGGCGGCGAAGCGAAGCAGCTGTTTGCGTGAGGAGATACCCAGCTTGCTGTAAATATTTTTGTTATGGTATTTAAGTGTATTTTCGGTAATGTGAAGGATTTCCGCAATCTGCTTTGCAGTCTTTCCGGAAAGATACAGCTCATATACCCTGTACTCGGCAGGAGTAAGCATACTGAGGTTTTCCACGAAAAAGTTATACTCCTCAGGAACAATTTCCTCCTTGTGCTTTTCAGCAAGACGGTCGATTTCACTTTTGGCAAGCTCGTATTTTTCAGCTGCCTTTTCGTATTCTTCTTTTGCCTTTCGTGCTTCTTCCTCAGCAAAATTCTTTGCATTTTCAAGGGCATCAAGCTGCTGCTCGTAATAATTATCCTTTTCTTCAAGAAAAGCGAAAAGGTCATCTATCTCACGGATACGAAGCTGTTCACCAAAATTCTCGTTTGCTTTGACCTGCTCTATTTTCTTCAGAATTGGGGAAACATACTTCTTGCTCATAAGAACACAGCAGACGGCAGCGAGAATTGCAATAATCAGAAAAATCAGCATAATATTCATCTGTCCCTTGCGCAGGAAGCTGTCGTACTGCGTTTTCGGAAGCATAACAGCAGTGCTGAAGGTTTCATTGCCGAGTATTATTTCTTTTGTCAGACCAACACATTTTTCGTTGTCAAAATCAAAAATACGAGAGCCGTTACTGTCCTTGATAATCAAGTCGTTGTCTGTATTATTATATCTCCCTGAGCTGAACTGCCCCGAGTAAATACCGTTATGCTCATCAAGCAGACCGCATATCTCATTTCCCCATTGTCCGTTTATAGTTTTATGGGAAAGCTGGAAAAGAAGGTCGGTTATTTCAAAACCGCATACGCCGATGATATTGTCATTGTAATCCCGTATGGGAACATAAATATATCTTGCCCTTTCCCAAGTATCGGGAATTTCAACAGCAGTACTTAAAAGATAATGCGTTCCATCAGAAAAAACATCGTTGCAATTTTCAAAAAATGTGGTACTGCTTTCATTTTTCCAACCGCTGTGGAAATTTATTCCCTTGCTTTTTCCTGTTGAAAATGAACCTCTGTAAATGGAGAAGTCATTGTTTACAGTGTTTTCGGAGGAAAGGTTGATATATTTCAGATAAATGCCGTTATAAAGCGGTACGTCAGAACTGCTGTTTACTGTTGTATCAAGAATGTAAAACGCTCCGCTTGCAGGGGCAACCTGCATATTAAGGTAAACCGAATCGTAAAGCCTGTTCTGCAGGGCATCAAGTGCATCGGAATTGTTTTTCAGCTCATCAAAGCTGATATGGTTTTCGGTAAGATAGTTCTGAATTGACCTTTCAAGCTGACCTGAAAAGGATATTGCGCAAGCCGCAAGCTCGTCGCAGTCACGTTCAATCCGCTCAGAACAGGCAGAAAGCCGTGCATTGAGTTCATTCATTATCTGTCTGTCGGTGGGATTAAGAATACCAAACAGATTAAGCAGAATGATAATGACCGCAAGGAACAGACAGATTACAGAAAAAACATAGAAAGCAAATCTTCTTCGCATGGAAAGGCCTTCGGATTTAAACTGTTTTACAAGGCTCTTAATGTCAAGGTATTTTAGTATATTCATATCTGCAACCTCACATATCCTTGTCCGAAAGCTTTTTCAGTTCTTCAAGGGAAGAAGCGGAAAGCTCGTTCAGAACAGCTTCTTTGTCCTCGCCTTTTGCTGTCCGTTCAGCATACTGGTTATGTGCGGATTTCAGCACCAGTTTCACATTCTGCTCAAAGCGGCTCTGAATATCGGAAGCGTTGCTGTAAAGGGGCAATGCGTGAAGCTCATAGCTGTTCATCATATTGTTCATCATATCATACAGATTTTGATAGCTTTCCTTTTCAGCAATGCTTGTATCGGCAAAAAGCGTTTCAAAAGCTTCATCTGTAACAGGAAGATAGCCTGTGCTTGTAACAAAGCGCAGGTTATTTTCTTTTTCGGTAAGCCATCTTGCGAAAAGGTATGCGCCGTAATTCTTGCGCTCGTCATCACTTCGCACGGCAAACAAGCCGCCGCCTCTGTGAACAGCAACAGGCTTATTTGTTGCAAATACAGGATACGGCAAGGATACGGAGGTTATATTTTCTGTTGTGTTGTCAGGATAGAACACCATTTCGGGCTGATAAAGGATATCAGCGGTTGAGCCTATGTTCGAGATTATTTCAACGGTTTTCCAGCGTGAAGCTGCATATCCGTCGTCAAGGCATATTCCGCCGTAGATTGCTGCCCTGCTTAAAGGCTTCCACACTTTTTCAAAGGCTCCGTCATTCAGATTAAGCTTTCCGTCCTTGATAAATTCGCCGCCATAAGCTTTCATTCCGATATATGCATAGTTGTAAAAATCGTTTATCTGTGTGAAATTCTGACCGCCTGACCAGTCATAGTAGACATTTGCTGTTTCAAAAAATCCTTCAAAAGTTTTGAGCACATCAGCTGATACGCCTGTTTCTGCACAAAATCTGTCAAACAGTGTCTTGTTCAGAAACAACGCTTCGGAGGATTTTGCAATAGGCAGCATAAGCAGCTTATCCCCGAAATATCCTTCGAAAATAAATTCATCTCTGAACGGCAAAAGCTCGTCCGCAGAAAAGTAATTGTTCCAGTAAAGAAGCTTGTCCTCTCCCACAATTTCCGCCACTCTCGGATATGCGGTAAACAGGTCGGGCAGATCCTCTGCACCGGGCTCACCGTTTGCCGAAGCGGAAAGAGCCTTGTCGATTGCCGAGGAGCTTGTTACCGATACAACATTCACCGTAACGCCGTTTTCTCTTCCGACAGTATCATTGAATTCGTCGATTGCGTCATTAAGAGGAGATTTTGTCTGGCTGCCGTAAACGTGCCACATTGTAAGTGTAACAGGGTTATCGGCGTCAGGTTTTGATTTATCTGAACAGCCTGAAAAATAGACTGCTGTAATTGCAAAGGTTAAGACTAATGCTATTATTTTTTTCATTATATATTCCCTTCCTATGTGGGTGTACATCACGATTTACTACCCGTTTCTGCGTGTTCTTTCGCATTTCCTACCCATTTTGCGTTATTAGGGTAGTGTAAAAAGGTGCTATTTTTGATATAATAATATCCGCAAGGGTAAAAGAGAGTATATATCCTGCCGCATTAAGGGTACTCATTCAAGTTGTGCTTGATTTTGTTCCTGTGGGTGCGCCAACATACACAGGAACCGCCCGTTTTTAATTTTATCATATTGGATTGATTTAGTCAAGATTTCCAAAAAACAACAAATGATAACCAATTACACAGGAGGAATAACTAATGGGATTATTTGATTCACTTATGAAATCAGCTGAACACGCTGTTAAGCGTGAAACCGCAAAGGCAGTAAACAATGCCGTTCAGTCTGTAGGGAAGGGTAAGAACCATACTGAAAGCTTTACTTTTGCTGTGCTTCCTAACAGTGTGCAGGAGCTGCAGGCAATGCCTGAGGCTTCTCTCGACTCTGCATTCAAGACAACAGCACTTACAATTGCAGTGCTTTGTGCTTATGAGAATAATCCTGAAGGCTGTATTGAAATGCTTAACTTCCTCAAGGGTCCTGCTGAGGTGAGTACATATGAAAAAGGCTTCATCAAGGAACGCCTTAACGGCAAATTCTACAAGACTTTTTCCTTCTTTGAGGGAGCAACTCCCGAAAATGGATACAAGCCAAATACTCCTTACGTTATAAAGGTAAGCGAAAATCCTTATTCCTTTGACGATGAAAACTGGGCAACCCTTTATGTTACAAGCGGTGGTGCGGATAATCCCCGTCCTATAAAGCTGAGAAAGAAGCCGTCTACAGGTCAGTGGTTCCTGAATGATATTCAGTGCCTTGCGGATATTCGTGTTCCAGTAGAGGAAGACCCTTGGGCATAATAGGGTTGTTAAGAAAAACAGGTGATAAAAGTATGAAACTCAAAAAAATAGCAGGAATTATTTTAATGTTATGTGTTCTGCTGACATCGTCAGGTTGCAACAGCAACCCTGATACAGTTGATGAAACTGCATCTGTAACAGTTTCACAGGAGACCTCGTTATCAAAGTCTGAAGAAACATCAACTGCTGAAACAACAGCACAGACCGAACGGACAGCGACAGCCGCAACTGAAGAATCCGAGACGGAGGTTGTTCCGACAGAAACACAACCATTGCTAAAGCTTAATAAAAAAGAATTATACGAATCCGAATGGTCAGAGGATTTTGGAATGGCTTTGACAAAACTTGATTGTTCGACAGTTCTTCTTGGTAATGAAGATGCTGAACGCTATCCCGAACTTGCAAAAGCACTTTCTGAAGCTTCCGATTACTATGAAGTAAATTTGTTGGAAGAACATGATATGCTTATAGAGTCTGCAAAGGAAAGCATTTCTTCAGGTGCTGAGGGCTTTGATACTCTTGTTTCTACGCTTGATGTACACGTAAGACGTGCGGATAATGTTGTGTTAAGTGTGCTTTATGACTCTTATTACTATAATGGAATGAACGATGGAAGCAGAAGTTTCTGGGGCGGAAACTATGACACGGAAACAGGCAAAGAGCTTTATCTTCCTGATGTTGTGACAAATATTGATGAGTTTGCAAAGGTTGTTGAAAACAAGCTTTTCAGCACTGTTGGAGCTGATGTTTTTTACAGTGATACGATTATTGAAGATTACTTCAAGGAGTACAGTGCTGACGGAACTCATTGGACTATGGAATATAATGGCGTTACAGTGTATTTTGATGAAGGTGAGGTCGCTAATTCAGGCTTTGGTGCTATAAATCTTACAATAGAATTTGAGGAGTATCCTGACCTGTTTAATAAGAAATACATAGACGTGCCGGAAACGTATATTGTTGGTTTGCCGATTAAATCAACATTTTACACAGACCTTGACGGTGATGGAATTAATGACGAGCTTACCGTGATTGACAGCTATGATGAAGAAAATGATTATTATGCAACATTGTATATTTATGTTGCAGATGTTTATTATGCGGAAAGCTTCTGGGCTTACGCCTGCGAGCCGTACTATGTAAAAACAGCTGATGGAAGGAATTATCTGTACATTTTCACAGAGCTTGAAACACAGATGTATCTTCATATTTATGAAATGACCAACAGCACCATAAGCAAGGTCGGCGAAGCGAATGTTTCACCATTCTATAATGACGGAATTTCAGCTGTTCCGACAGACCCGAACAGCATGCATTTTGACATTTTCAGTGATGAAGCAGGTGGAGGTGTTTCTGAGGGTAATGATTTATTTTCAGTAGGACTTGATGGTATTCCTGCGCAGGGGTAAGTCAGAATTGTTTGTTATGGCAGAAGGGAATTTGAACAATTTTCAAATACAGAAAGGACAATACCGAGAAACAGGCAAATAAGAAGTATAGAAAGGATTTACACTGTGAACAACGATAAGTTTGTTTTAGGTGGTCATGAATTTGATTTGCGCTTTATTCTCGGTTCGGGCAAGTAGTACATTAATCATATTGAAGCGGTTGTCCGTTATGTCGATGCGGAGCTTACCACCATTGCGGTAAGCTGTGACAACATTAAGAAAAAGGGAAATATTCTTTACTACATACCAAAAGTAGCAGCGCCCCTGCCGAACACTTCGCACGCAAGAATGGCAATTTCTGACAGATGAGATTTCTGAGGATAAATTTTAAAAAGGTATATACATTTCAGAATTTTTGTGTTATAATATAAGTGTATTGTATCCCTTTCGGGAATAATAACAAGGAGGAATTTAATATGAACACAAAAACAAGGACTCTGGTAGGGACAGGTATCCTTACAGCCATTGTTATCGTACTCCAGTCGATGGCTCTGGCAATCCGCTTCGGAACATTCAGCATTACGCTGGTGCTTATTCCAATAGTAGTCGGTGCGGCACTGTATGGAATCAAGGCAGGTGCGTGGCTCGGATTTGTTTTCGGAGTAGTCGTAGTAGCAACGGACGCAGGTGCGTTTCTTGCAATCAATGTACCTGGTACAGTCGCAACCTGCGTACTCAAGGGTATGCTTGCAGGTCTTGTGGCGGGTCTTGTGTACAAGGCATTGGAAAACAAAAATCGCTGGGCAGCAGTAATCTCTGCGGCAATTGCTGCACCGATTGTGAACACTGGAATTTTCCTGCTTGGATGCAGAATTTTCTTCTTCCCTACAATCAACGAATGGGCAGCAGGAGCAGGTTTTGAATCCGCTGGACAGTATATGATTTTCGGACTTGTAGGTCTGAATTTCGTGGTTGAGGCGGTAGTAAATATTGCACTCAGTTCTGTAATTGTAAGAGTACTTAACATTATTAAAAAGCCTGCACCAAAAGCAGAACCGCAGGGATAAAGGAATGATATTATGGTATTTGCAGTTGACATTGGTAATACAAACATTGTAATCGGCTGCTGCCGTGACAATAAGATTATTTTCGTGGAGCGTGTTTCCACAAAGGCTGACGCAACTGTCCTTGAATATGCTATCAGCTTCAAGAGTATTCTTGAATTCTATGGCATTGTTAAGGAAGATATTGACGGTGCAATCATTTCGTCGGTTGTTCCGTCGGTAACAGCAACTGTGCACAGTGCAATTGAAAAGGTTATGGATAAGGACGCGCTTGTAATCGGTCCCGGACTCAAAACAGGCCTGAATATCCTTATTGATAACCCTGCACAGCTTGGAAGTGACCTTGTTGTAGCAGCTGTCGCAACAATCAACGAGTATCCGCTTCCGCAGATTGTAATTGATATGGGCACGGCTACAACGGTTTCTGTAATTGACAAGAACAGGAACTATCTCGGCGGTATGATTATGCCGGGTGTGGGAATTTCTCACGATGCACTGGTAAGCCGTACTGCACAGCTTCCTAAGGTTGCGCTTGAAGCGCCGAAAAAAGTTATAGGACGAAATACAATCGACTGTATCAGAAACGGCATTCTTTACGGAAACGCAGGTGCGCTTGACGGAATTATCGACCGTATCAAGGCGGAGATAGGTGAGTGCACTGTAGTTGCAACCGGTGGGCTTGCGGGAGTTATCGTGCCGCTTTGCAAGAATGAAATTATAGTTGATGACGACATAATGCTCAAGGGACTTATGCAGATTTACAACAGAAATCACGAATAAGATACAATACAAAAAACTCACGGTACTTACGTATCGTGAGTTTTGCTTTACTCGGGAATTTTATTTTTCTGCTTCATAATTCTTGCAAGGTACACAGCAGGTGTATCTGCAAGGCTTGTGAAGATGTAGACAACATAGCTGGAAATCATAATGGAAATCAGTGTGCTGTTGTCATAAACGCCTGCGAAGGCAATCAGCGTGAAAAGCACGGTGTTGATAATCTGGGAAAGCATAGTTGAGCCGTTGTTTCTCAGCCACAGGAAGCGCTTGCTGTCGCCGCTTTTCTTGGTTGTAGCGTTCCATATTCTGTGATAAAGCCACACGTCAATTCTCTGCGACACGGCATAACCGAGAAAGCTGCCCAGCAACAGACGTGGCGTTGTGGAGAAAATCGCTTCAATGTGTGGAGTTGCCCAATCGCTTTCGGCAGGAGTGTACAGCTGCCAGTACTGGGTGAAAATGAACATTGCAGCCGCAGTGAATACTCCCAGCCATACTGCACGTGAGGCGGATTCCTTACTTTCGTTTTCGCTGAGGATATCTGTGATGAGATAGGTTGATGCAAACATAACATTGCCGAGGGTCTGCTCCATTCCGAAGCCGTCCACAAGCATCAGCACTTCAATGTTTGCAAGAATTGTGGAGATTGCTGTCATAGCATACATACCGACTTTCCCAAATAAGCGGTATGCGACAACCACAGCACCGTAGGTCAGGATTACCGACCCGATGAGTAAAAGTTCGTTCATAGTTAACCTCTTTTCCGCAGCAAAATAAAAACCCTTTGTACCGAACAAATACAAAAGGGCGTAAGCCGTGACACAATAATCGTTTCACAGCAGAATATTTTGTTGCCCGTAGTTTTGTTTAAAGACAGGATGGTTCCGAACTGTCTGTGGTATACATAATACCACAAAATACGGTGTTTGTCAACTATTGACGGAGTGGTGTTTATGTGGTAAAATCAGTAAGACTAAACAAATCAAAGGAGCAATTCAGATGATATATACAGTAACCTTTAACCCTGCCGTGGACTATGTTGTTCACACGGGTGAAATGAAAACGGGTGCGACAAACCGAAGCAGCAAGGAGGAAATCTACTTCGGCGGTAAGGGCATCAATGTGTCAATCGTGCTAAAGGAATTGGGAATAAAATCAAAGGCACTTGGTTTTGTTGCAGGATTTACAGGTGCGGCAATTGAAAGCGGTGTTGCGGATATGGGTATTGACACGGATTTTGTGCACCTCGAAAGCGGTTTTTCACGAATTAATGTGAAGATAAAATCTGCTGAGGAAACCGAGCTTAACGGTCAGGGTCCTGACATCAGCGATAAGGCTATCGCTGAGCTTTTTACAAAGTTTGATGCTCTCAAAGAGGGTGACACAATAGTCCTTGCGGGAAGTATTCCGAGCAGCCTGCCGAAGGATATCTACGAGCGTATTCTTGAACACCTTGATGGCAGAAATATCCGTGCGGTTGTTGACGCAACAGGGGAGCTGCTTCTCCGTGTGCTGAAATACAAACCATTCCTTGTTAAGCCTAACAATTTCGAGCTTGCCGAGCTTTTCAATGTAACCCTTGAAAATAATGAACAGGTTGCTGAGTATGCAGGAAAGCTCAAAGAAATGGGCGCACAGAATGTTCTTATTTCAATGGCGGAGCAGGGGGCATTGCTTGTGGACGAAAACAATAATATCCACGTCAGCGGAGTCTGCAAGGGTACGGTGAAAAACTCCGTTGGTGCAGGCGACTCAATGGTTGCAGGTTTCATTGCTGGACTTGAGCAGGGCGGTTACGATTATGCACTCAAGCTTGGTACAGCATGCGGAGGTGCAACGACTTTTTCTGAGGGACTTGCAACGGGCGAAGAAATACGAAGATTACTTGAACAGCTATAATAAAACGACGTTATGTTCAAAACATAACGTCGTTAATTTATTATTCCGTCAGGACGGTATTCAGCAATAACCTTTTTCAGCTCAGCCTCGGAAAGCTGTTTGCCAGTCCAGAGAAAAATCTCGTTGTATTTTTCTTTTAGGGATGACATTTTCTTTGGGGTAAGACCTTTGAGACGGTAGCTGATAAAATCAAATCCGTCAGGCTCGCTGTAATTATTTCCCGAAAGTATTCCGCATTTTACCTTCGGAAGCTTTCGCTTCATATAGCGCATACTATATTTATTGAATGATTGCAGCAAATATTCACCCTTGTATTTTTTCAGCAGCGGGAGCATTGCCTTTTCAAGCTTATGGTGCCATAAAAAACGCTTCGGCAGCTTGATTTCTATTAGCAATGGTACTTTTCCTGCAACAAGGCTGAGCACCTCATCAAGAGTCGGGATTTTTTCTTCCGTGTCAAGCAGATGGAGCGTGCATATCTCATCATAGGTGCAGTCAGAAACCTTTCGTTTGTCCCCGCACATTCTTTTGAGTGTTTTGTCATGAAACACAACAGGTACGCCGTCATTTGTGATACGCACATCAAGTTCTATACCTTTTTTCATAAAAACAGCTTCTCTGAAAGCACTCAGGGAGTTTTCGGAAAAACTGCCGCTTACCAATCCACGGTGAGCAAAAATATTTTTCATAGCACACCTCCTTTTTACAGCATATGCGAACAGATGTAAAATAATCCGCCTGCAGTCAAGCAAGCGGATTTTGTTTTATCAAAGACCAAGGAGTGTTTTAAGCTCAGCAGTAAGCTTTGCAGCAGCCTTATCGTGAGTTGTGATAGATGGGTGCCAGTCAGCGGAGTAGCCGTCATTAGGGTCCTGAACATCAAACTTCATTGTGTAGATGTTGTTGTCACCTGTTTCAGCTTTGTATGTGTCAGCAGCAAGCTGAACATATTCGAAAAGTCTGTCGCCCATTACGCCGAGTGTGCAGACAATCTTTGCGTCAGGATTCTTTTCACGGATAGTCTTGAGGAAGTTTACATACTCGTCAGCGTAAGCCTGCTGGCGGTCAGCTTCGGTTTTTGTGTAGCTATCATCGTTGGTGCCGAGGTTGATTACAATAACGTCAGGCTGACGCTTGCTGAAATCCCATTCAACGTTTGAAGGCTTGAAGTTGCCGTTTGAGCCCCAGCAGTAACCGAGCTTTGTATAGAACTGCGGAACGGTCTGAGCAGTAACAGGCTGGTCGTTTGTTGAGTAGCCTGAAATGATACCGTAGCCGCTGAAGGAAACCATGCTGTAGTCAGCACCAAGTGCCTGTGCTGTCTTATAAGCATAAGCCTTTGTAACGTCCTCTGTTTTTGTGGAGAAGTGGTTCTCCTTGACAGGGTCATCTGAGCCGTATCCGCAGGTGATAGAGTCACCGATGAATTCGATGAACAGGTCCTTGTTTGCGGTAGGCTTGATAACTGTGCCTGTAACCTTGATTTCGTCAATTGCAATTGTGGACATTGGTGACTCTGAAAGCTTTACAACGGAAACAGTAACATCTTCGGCTGTTGCACTTTCAAATACAGTGTATTCCTCGAAAGCATTGTCAACCATATCATCAACAACACGCTCGCCGTTTACATAAACAGCAACTCTTGCCTGATTGTCAGCCTGAGCTGCACCGCCCATACTTGTAGAGTCACCCTTGATTTTGATAACGCACTTTGTTCCGTTGAAGCTGAATTCAGCACCCGAGCCTGAAAGTGCGCAGTAGAGCTTGTCCTCGCTGAAATATGTACGTCCAAGGTGTTTAACGTTTTCCTCACTTGCGGTGTAAGTTGTTTCAACAGTCATATCGTGTTCCTCCGTAACGGTTGTTTCTTCAGCAGTACCGCCGCCGTTGCAGGCTGTGAAAAGCATTGCAGTCATAGCAGCAGCGCTGATAAGTGAAATAATTCTTTTGATTTTCACGGTATCTCCTCCCAAAAAAGATACTATCATTTTACCATATTGTTTTGGAATAATCAAGCATAAATGTATAAACCATTTTTTAATGTGCACACTAAGTTCAAAACCACGAAAGGAATGGTAATAAATGTTTGAACATAAGGCAACTATTGAGAGGGTTATAGGACGTGAAATCATTGACTCACGAGGCAACCCAACCGTCGAGGCGGAGGTATGGCTTTCAGACGGCACCGCAGGCAGAGGTGCGGCACCAAGCGGCGCAAGCACGGGGATTTTCGAGGCACACGAGCTTCGTGACGGGGACGAAATGCGTTACTGCGGCAAGGGCGTGACCAAAGCTGTGAATAACATCAACACCACCCTCAACACAGCGTTGAAGGGCGTAAATGCGGCGGACACTGCAACTGTTGACAAGACCCTTATCAACACCGATGGCACGGACAACAAATCCCGTATGGGTGCAAACGCAATGCTTGCGGTTTCACTTGCGGCGTCAAGGGCAGCGGCGGCGCATTATCGTATGCCGCTTTACAAATTCATCGGCGGGGTGAATGCCGTGAAAATGCCTGTGCCGATGATGAATATTCTAAACGGCGGTGCTCACGCTTCCAATAATCTTGACGTGCAGGAATTCATGATTATTCCACAGGGCGCGGACAGCTTCCGAAGCGGTCTGCGTCAGTGTGCAGAGGTCTACCACAGCCTTGCGAAAATTCTGAAAATCAAGGGACTGAGCACGGGTGTGGGCGACGAGGGCGGCTTTGCACCCGATTTGAGTGGCGAGGAGGAAGCTATTGAGCTTATTCTCGAAGCTGTGGAGAGGGCAGGCTACCGTCCCGGAAAGGACTTCACGCTTGCACTTGATGCCGCATCAAGCGAGTGGAAGGCTGACGGGACAGGCTACTTCCTGCCGAAGAAAAAGCTTAACCGCAGCAGCGATGAGCTTATCGAGGAGTGGAAAAGTCTCTGCGGCAAGTACCCAATTGTATCAATTGAAGACCCTCTTGACGAGGAGGACTGGGACGGCTGGAAGAAGCTTACCTATGAGCTGGGCAGAAGCGTGAAGCTGGTAGGCGATGACCTTTTTGTAACAAATCCGAAGCGCCTGCGTGAGGGCATCGACAAGGGCTGCGCAAACTCAATCCTTGTCAAGCTCAATCAGATTGGTACGCTGACCGAAACTCTTGCGGCAATCCGTCTTGCCAAGGAAAATGGCTACGGCACAATTATCTCCCATCGAAGCGGTGAAACCGAGGACGCATTTATTGCTGACCTTGCGGTTGCCGTTAATGCGGGACAGATTAAAACGGGTGCACCATGCCGAAGCGAAAGAACAGCAAAATATAACAGACTGTTGAGAATTGAAGAGCAGTTGTATAAATAATAATTTGTCTGGATAACAGCTGACTTTTGTAGGGGTGAACAAAGCTCACCCCTACAAATTATTATTTACAACAGCTGCAAAATAAGCTATAATATATTCATCAAACCTTTGGAGGAGTAATTATGACCACCACTGAAAAAATTACTGCACTGCGGAATGAAATGAAATCTGCAGGTGTGGACGTTTATATTGTACCTACTTCAGATTTCCACGACAGCGAATATGTAAGTCCGTATTTTATGGCACGCAGGTTTCTCAGCGGTTTTACAGGCTCGGCGGGAACTCTTGTTGTAACCTCAGACGATGCGGTGCTGTTCACTGACGGGCGTTATTTTATACAGGCTGAAAACCAGCTTTCAGGCAGCGGAATTACCTTGATGAAGTCGGGTGAACCGAATGTGCCTACGGTGAAACAATATGTTGAGAATTCTCTTACAAGTGGCGGAGCAATCGGCTTTGATGGACGTGTTATAACAGGCTTGGCAGGGGAAAACTACGAAAAAATCGCTGCTGAAAAGGGCGGAAGGATTATCTGCGATATTGACCTTGCCGACAAGGTGTGGACTGACAGACCTGCACTTGAACATACTGAAATTTTTCTTCTCGATGAGAAGTACAGTGGCAAAAGTACGGCAGAAAAGCTTGCTGAAGTACGGAAAAAGCTTGCTGAGGAAAAGGCTGACGTACATATTATAACAGCACTGGACGACATTTCGTGGCTGTTCAATATCCGTGCCAATGACGTGGAATGCTGTCCCGTGGTGCTTTCATATGCGGCAGTAACAGCTGAAAATGCGTACCTTTTTCTTGACGAAAAGGCTTGCGGTGCAGCTGTACGGGATTACATTCAGAAAAGCGGTGCGGAAATCCTTCCTTATGACAGCATTTATGAGTATGCGGAAAAGCTGTCAGATAAGCGTGTACTGATTAATAAAAGCCGTGCCAATTACCGTCTGGTGCAGATTTTGGAGAAGTGTGAAATTATTTCAAAGCCCAATCCGTGTTCACTTCTGAAAGCAGTGAAAAACCCTGTTGAAATTGAAAATATCCGAAAAGCACATCTTATAGACGGTATTGCTGTTACCAAGTTTATGTACTGGCTGAAAAACAGCGTTGGAAAAATGAAAATTACCGAAAGCGATGCCGCTGAGTATATTGATAATCTTCGCGGAGAAATCGGAGGTGACAGCTTTATCGGAGTAAGCTTTGAAACAATCAGTGCTTACGGAGCGAATGCGGCGATGGTGCACTATTCCTCAGAAACAGGAAATAATGCTGAAATCAAGCCTGAGGGAATGCTCCTCGTTGACAGTGGCGGACACTATCTTGAGGGCACGACAGATATCACCCGTACATTTGCACTCGGTAAGATTACAGCTGAAATGCGCAGCCATTTTACCGTTACGCTCCGTTCAATGCTGAATCTTGCGGCGGCAAAGTTTATGTATGGCTGCAGTGGCGAAAATCTTGACATTCTTGCCCGTGAGCCGATGTGGAAAATGGGACTCGATTACCGTCACGGCACAGGACACGGCGTTGGCTACCTTCTAAGCGTCCACGAGTCACCTAACAGCTTCCGCTGGAGATTGAGGGACGATTTGCCGAGGACAGCTGTTCTTGAAGAAGGTATGGTTACAACCGACGAGCCTGGGGTTTATATTGAGAGCAGTCATGGTATCCGTATAGAGAACGAGCTTTTGTGCGTAAAGGCGGAAAATTGCGAATATGGTCAGTTGATGGAGTTTGAAATGCTTACTTATGCTCCCATTGATCTGGATTGTATCGACCCTTCACAGATGGAACAGCGTGACAAGGACAGGCTGAACTATTATCATAAAATGGTTTATGATAAGCTTGCACCGTATTTTGATGGAGATGAGCTGGAATTTCTGCAAAAATATACAAGTGCAATCTGACAGCTTATTATACACAAAATGGAAATACAAATTATTACATTTTTTTGCGTCAAAATATAGTAAATAGTGTATTTTGCGTCAAAAAATCAACTGTTTATTGTGCAATGTTACACAATGTAAACGTTCTATTTGTTAAAAATGATACTTGACAATGATAAATAAAATATAGTAAAATTATAGTAATCAAAGGGCGTGTAAACGATTTTAGTTTATACATTTTGCCCTAAAATTAAAGGAGAGATTTACTATGAAGAAATCAAGAATTCTCAGCGCAATTACTGCTGCAGCTATCGCAGCTACAACTTTCGTATCCATGGCAATGCCTGTTTCTGCAGCTGATTCCTACCACGCATATATCGGTGTTCAGTCTGCAAGCTTCACTTTCAGAGATGCTTTCAACAATGCTTCTACAGGTCTTGGAACAGAATACTTCAACCAGATTACTGCTAACTATCCTGCTGCTCCAGAAGCTAAGGCAGGTACACTTACAGACGTTGAAATCACAGGTGATGGTACTTATACAGTTTCCGTAACAGATTTCGACTTCGGTGCTGACGAGTCACTTAACCTTCTCTTTGTATCCACAGATGTTCCTCTTAACGATGCTATTAAGTTTACAGACGTTAAGGTTAAGATGGATGGCAACACAAAGCACACATTTGACGATGCTTTCCTCAACCCTGATGAAAAGGAATATTTCAACCTCCAGTGCATCAACATCTGGAATCCTGATATTGCTGAACTCTTCGGTTATGTAATGCCTACATCTTCCATCGAAATTGAGTTCACAGTTACAGGTATGGACGCTCTTCTCGGCGGCGCTGCTGACACAACAGATGCTCCAGCTGATACAACAACTACAGCTCCAACAACAGGTAATGTTCCTGCTGCTGTAATGCTTTCTGTAATGGCAGTTGCTGCTACAGCTGCAGTAGTATCCAAGAAAAGAAACTAAGAGTTTCATTTCTAAAAGAAACTAAGAGTTTCATTTCTAAAAGAAACTAAGAGTTCCATTTCTAAGAGAAACTAATTTGTAATTAAATCAACTTGTTCATGACTGCTGCTACCGCATAATCGGCGGCAGCAGTCTGAATTTTTATGATGTAAATCGTTTTCAGGGTTTACAAATGTCCCAACGAAAGGACTGATTATCAAAATGGCAACTGATATTGCTACTCTTTCCGAAAAGGAAATCAAGGCAAGAAACAAGAAAAGACTCGCTGCTCCGAAAACAATGGGCGAAAAGATTGCTGATGTGCTTTATTGGATAATGCGTATTGCTGTTATCGCTAACGTTGTTATGCTGTTTTTTCCTGCATTTAACCCTATCAGAGTCAGCGAAAACGTAAATAAGAATATGTCATTGTTCTCATGCTCACTTTCACATGAGTCGATGCTTAATACATTCAAGGCTACACTCCGTCGTCAGGAATGGTTGGAACCGGCTTTTCAGACACTCAGCATCATTGGCGTTGTGATTATCATTGCAACAGTTCTTGCTGCTGCGGGCGGCTGTATGTCTTTGGGTAACACCAAGCTTAAAAAGTTCGGTCTGCTTTTCTCTTTTGCAGGCGGTCTGGTTCAGCTTATTACTGTTCTTCAGATTAATCCTATTGTTCAGGATCTTGCAAACCAGTCAAATGCCGTAGGTAAGTTTGAGGACATGAAGCTTTTCTTCCCTCCTGTAATTACTGCATTTACAGTAATTTCAATTGCTTATCTTGCAATTTCCGTGGCTAACTTTGTTCTGCTTCCAAGAGTGAACAAGGGCGATGCATTTGAAATGGAACCTCAGTTCCAGCTTTTCCTTATGATGCTCCCATTTATTGCTCTTGCTTTCGTGTTCAGCTACCTTCCTCTCTATGGCTGGAGATACGCTTTCTTCGAGTACAAGTCTGGTGAAACCCTCACAATGGATAAATTTGTAGGCTTCAAGTGGTTTACATCTTTGTTCCAGAATGCTGCTACAAAGCGAGATATCGTTACTGTTCTCAAGAATACTCTTGCAATGAGCGGTCTCGGTATCGTAACAAGCTGGATTCCTATGGCATTTGCGATTTTCCTCTCTGAAGTCAAGAATACCCAGTTCAGACAGCTTGTTCAGACATTTACGACAATTCCTAACTTCATCAGCTGGGTACTTGTTTATGCGATTGCCCTTGCAATCTTCTCTACAGACGGTTTTATCAATACAATGCTTACAAGTGTTACAGGTGAAGCTGTTACAACAAACTACCTGATGAACAGCGACCATATGTGGCTGAAAATGCTTGCATGGGGTCTTTGGAAGGGCGTGGGCTGGAGCGCTATTATCTATATCGCCTCCATTTCAGGTATCGACCAGGGGCTTTATGAAGCAGCTACAGTTGACGGAGCAGGCAGATTTGCAAAAATGTGGTACATAACTGTCCCTGAGCTTATCCCTACATTCTGCGTACTCCTGCTTATGTCTATCGCAAATATCCTCTCCAACGGTATGGACCAGTATCTCGTATTCTCCAATGCGGTAAACCGTGAGTCCATTCAGGTTCTTGACCTTTATGTTTATAACCTCGGTATCGGAAACGGTCTTATCCCGCTTTCAACTGTTATCGGTATGGTTAAATCCGTAGTCAGCGTTGTGCTTCTGTTTGCTGCAAACGGCGTATCCAAGGCTGTCCGCGGCGAGAGCATTGTTTAAGGAGGTGCGGATATGAGCGAAATTAAACTTTCCCGTAAGGAAAAGCTTGAAGAAAAGAGATACTTCAAGGAGCACCACCAGAAAATCAAGCTGACTCCTGCTGATATCGTGTTCAATATCTTCAACTACCTTTTCTTTGCAATTTTTACACTTAGCTGTATTTTCCCATTCTACTATATTTTCATCAACACAATTTCTGATAATGCACTTGTTACAAAGGGTGCTATCACACTTCTTCCTAAGGGTCTGACTATTTCCAACTACATTCAGATGGGTAAGGTTAATGACCTTTGGAGTTCAGTTGGTATCACATTTATCAGAACAATTCTCGGTACTGCGCTGATGGTATTTGCCTCTGCACTTGCAGGCTACCTTGTTACAAAGAAGGAAATGTGGCACAGAAAATTCTGGTATCGCTTCCTTGTTATCACAATGTACTTCAACGCAGGTCTTATCCCATGGTACCTGAATATGGCTATGCTTGGTCTTACAAATACCTTTGCTGCATACATAATCCCAGGTATCGTTTCCCCTTACAACATCATTCTCGTTAAGACCTATATTGAGTCTATCCCTGCCGAAATTGAAGAAAGTGCTTATATCGACGGTGCAAGCTACTGGAAGATTTTCTATAAGATTATCTGGCCTCTCAGCCTGCCTATCCTTGCAACAATTGCTATCTTCGGTGCGGTTGGTCACTGGAACTCCTTCCAGGACTCTCTTATCCTTAACGCAAATACTCCTGAGCTTTACACACTCCAGCACAGACTTTATATCTACCTTAACCAGAGTTCCAACCTTTCAGCGTTGGTACAGCCCGGTGCAAGTGCCGCCGACAGTGCGACTATTGCCGGTCAGATGAATACAAAGATTATTCAGTATACTATTTCGATGGTAACGATAATCCCAATCCTGTGCGTGTACCCATTTATGCAGCGATATTTTGTAAAGGGTCTTATGCTCGGTGCGGTAAAGGGTTAAACAAGTTTTTATTTAAGTAAAATAAATAATTTAGGAGGAAAAATATGAAACTTAAAAGAATCATTGCAGGGCTTACCTCAATGGTAATGCTCGGTTCACTTGCAGGCTGCGGCTCTTCAACAGTTGCTCCTGATGTTGCTCCTCAGGCAACAACTGCAGCAGGTGACACAACAACAGCAGGCGGCGATGCAGGTGCTGCTGACACAACAGCTGCTCCCGAAAACGCAGTTCCTACACTTCAGGAACTTTACGGTGACGAAACAATTCAGATTACCGTATTCAGCCAGCTCGCTAACTATTCAGGTAAGCTCACAGGTTGGTTTGCTGAGGTTATGAAGCGTGAATTCAACTGCGAAATGACAATTATCCCTGATACAGACGGTATGTTCGATACACGTATGGAATCAGGTGACCTCGGCGATATTGTAGTATTCGGCTCCAACGGCGACCAGTATCAGCGTGCTGTAAAGGAAGGTATGCTCTACGACCTCAACGAAGACGACCTCCTTGCAAACTATGGCTCCTACATGATGGAAAATATGCCATATGCTCTCGAAAACAATGCTAACCTCAATGAAACTGTAACAGGTGAAAAGGTTATGCACGGTATCGGTCACAACGTTGCTACAAGCCCTGATGACCACGAAGCATTCTTCTATACAATGGACGTTCGTTGGGATCTCTATAAGCAGCTCGGCTACCCTGAAATCAACAACCTTGATGAATTCTATCAGCTTATGGTTGATATGAAGGGTATCTGCCCAACAGATGAGAACGGTAACGAAACTTACGCTACTTCCCTCTGGCCTGACTGGGACGGTAACATGGTAATGTATGTTAAGGCATTCGCTACTTGCTACTGGGGCTACGATGAAATGGGCTTCGGTCTTTACGATGTAGAAACAGGTGATTACCACGATGCTCTTGAAGCAGACGGTCCATACCTCAAGTCACTTAAGTTCTTCAATAAGCTCTATCAGGCTGGTCTTATCGACCCTAACTCCATGACTCAGACTTACAACGAGATGAGTGAAAAGGTTACTGCCGGCGGTACATTCTTCTCTATCTTTGACTACGCTGGTTCTCAGCTTTACAACACTGACGTTCACCTTGAAGAAGGCAAGGCTATGTACCCAATGGTACCAAACGATGCTACACCTCTCTGCTACGGTATGAACGTTCTCGGTGGTAACAGAATGTATACAATCGGTGCAAACACAGAGTATCCTGAGCTTTGTATGGCTATTATCAACTATCTCACAACTCCTGAGGGATATATGACATACAACTACGGTCCAAAGGATCTCTGCTGGTACTACGACGAAGAAGGTAACTCCTACCTTACAGAACTCGGTGAAGCTGCACAGGCTGACCGTAAGGGTACAATGATGCCTGACGAATGGGGCGGCGGTACATTCAACGATGGTACATTCCAGGCTAACAATACAACATGGTCCAAGGATGCTTCCAACCCTGATTCAAATGGTGAAACATACAACTACATCAACTGGAAGTCCCAGCGTAAAGACGAAACATACGATATCCTCCAGGATTGGAGAGACAAGTATGGTCAGTACACATTCCAGGATTACATGAACACAACAAACTTCAAGGTTGCTCTTGGTACATCTTATACAGAATCCAAGCGTTCCGATGATCTTAAGATTATCTGGGAACAGGTTGCTGAGTGTCTCGTAAACTACACATGGCAGGCAATCTACGCTGAAAGCGATGAAGAATACGACAGAATCGTAAACGAAATGATTACAAAGTGCGGCGAGTATGACCCTGATGGTCTCTGCCTCGCATGGTGCGAAGAAGAAGCAAAAATCAGATGCGCACTTGAAGATCAGGTTAGATAATGGTATACTAATTTTGGGGTGCGTCACAGGCGTGCCCCAAAATTTCACTTTGAAAGGATTTTCTTATGGCAGGTTTATTCAGCACGGACAGCAAGCTGTACCGTTTTATGTGCAGACTTACAGACCTTGTAAAGCTTAACTTTCTGTGGTTGGTGTTCAGTCTACCAATTGTTACAATCGGCATTTCAACCATTGCGGCGCATTACGTTGCCTTGAAAATTGCCGAGGGGCAGGAAGGCTATATATTCCACGATTTCATCAAAGCATTCAAGGAAAACTGGAAGCAGGGTATACCGATGTCCTTTATTTCAATAATATGCGTGTGGGCACTGTATCTTGATTTTCAGCTCATCGCCAATGCAGAGGAGCATCAGGTGATATTCCTGATTACAGGAATAGTTGCAGCGTACATATTTGTGTTTACAATGCTTTATGCCTTTGCACTTCTGGCACGGTACGAAAACACATTGCTGAATACCCTGAGAAACGGCTTCAATATCAGTATGAGATATTTCCTTCGTTCAGCGCTGTTGGTGATAATTGTGGCAATAGAGCTTGCAGCAATGCTTTGGAGTCCGAAAACGATGATACTCATTCTCATTGTGGGACCCGCATTTGTAATGCTGACCGTGTGCAGCGTGGCGATAAATATTTTCCGTGATATAGAAAGCAAAAATCCCGAGTCTGTCGAAACTAATGAAGCTTCGGAGCAAAATACTGATGAGTAATAAAAAGTCACTTCCGATAATTTGTAGGAAGTGACTTTTCTTTATTCAATAGCAATGTATATGTCCATACAATCAATTCCGTCAGCAGTATATTCCTTTTCAAAGCATTCGATAATCTTTTTGTCACATTTATGTGCAATACCGTTGACCTGCATATGCGTCATAAGAGTTTTGTAAGCGTTTGGAATAATCGTAAACGGTGCATCGAAAGGCTGTTTTATTGTGATTGCAATGTAGCACTGCTTGTTTTGATGAATAACCTGCGGCTTCAAATCCTCTGAAGGTTCACCATCAAGAATTAATGCTGCCGTGTAGCCGTGCATATTGTATACATTGATTTGCTCCTGAGATAAAAACGGAAAATCCCAGCCGATGATATTCGGTTTTATGCCGAGATTTTGAGCCAAAGTGTTCATGCGATTTATAGCGTCGGTTTCAGGGTCAGTGCTGATAACAGTGTATCTGATATAATCAAAGGGAGCTTTTTCTTCCACTCTGATATTCGAGTACGCTTCATCATTTACGTTCATATCTTCACGTACCAGCTGATCCATATTACAGGAAAAAAGCTCACAAAGCTCAATAAGCTTGTTCATTTCAGGGTAAGCTGCATTTACCTCCCACTTTGAAACAGTTTGCCTGCTGACCCCGATTTTTTCTGCAAGCTCTTCCTGTGTCATTTTATTCATCATTTTTCTCAGGTACTGAAGGTTTTCTCCGAATCCCATTTTAACAACTCCTTTGTGTTTTATGTCTAAATTATAATCTATATCGATGCATAAGTCTATAAACCTTATGGTTCTGTTTTTACAATTTAAGCAACCTAAGGTTGCAAAAATGCCTCGGAATAATATACTTCCGAGGCATTGATTATTTGGATATTATGAAATCCTCTGTCAGCACTACGCCATCAGACGGTGTCTGTTCCTGCTTATTGTCAGCACGCTTCTTGCGCTCATCAGCAAGCTTGTGTTCATTTTCCTCAAGCTTGTGCTTGTCAGGTCTGTGAAGAGCGTCATACTTTTCAACAAACTCAATAGCGTCAGCCTCTTCAAGCGGCTTGCTCATAAGGAAGCCCTGAATGTAGTCGCAATTCATATCCTTGAGGAAGTCATACTGACCAACTGTCTCGATACCCTCCGCAACAGTGTGTATACCGAGGTTGTGCACAAGGTCAATAATTGAGTCCGTAATTGCGTAGTCACGCTTGTTGTTGTTGATTTCATCAATGAAAGACTTGTCAATCTTCAGACACTTGATAGGGAAGTTCTTGAGGTAATTAAGTGACGAATAGCCTGTGCCGAAGTCGTCCAGTGCAAGAGCAATGCCCATATCATTAATGTCATTGATGACAGTGTTCTTCGAGTCAGTGAAGTCAATAAGAGTGCTTTCGGTAATTTCAAGCTGAATATTTTTCGGATTTACCTGAGTGATGTCAATTACTCTTCTAATATGTTCAATATAGTTGTCACGTCTGAGCTGGACAGGGGAAACGTTGATTGACATAATAACATCAGGGTTAAGATTTTCATTGATTTGCTTAAGAGTACGGCAGGCACTTTCGAAAATCCATGTACCAATCTGAATAATCGCACCGCTTTCCTCAGCAACCTTGATGAACTCTGTAGGAGGTACAACACCAAATTCAGGGCTTATCCAGCGAAGGAGTACCTCGAATCCGTGAATGTCACAGCTTTCTGCTGAAACAATCGGCTGATAGTGAAGGAAAAGCTCACCGTTTCTGAGTGCTTCGTTAAGGCTTCTTGCAATAGCAGCCTTGCTGTAGAAGCTCTGATTTTTGTGTGAGTTGGTGTAAAATGCAACTCTGTCCTTGCCTGATTCCTTTGCACGGTGAAGAGCCATTTCCGCATTACGCAGCAGAAAATCTGGAGTAAGGTCATCATCGGGGTAAATGGATACGCCGACAGAAAACTTGACATAAATTTTGTCATTGAGAATTTCAAGTGGCTTGTTGAAGCATTTGTGAAGCTTTTCAATAACATCATAAACAGCACTATAGTCGGTGTCAAACTCCGTGATTATAATAAATTCGTCCCCGCTGAAACGGAAAATAGCGCTGTCGGGGTGAATATGTTCCTTAAGCTCGGAAGCAAATGCACTGAGAACCGCATCACCGAAGTTATGACCAAGTGTTTCGTTGAGCCATTTAAAGTTGTCAATGTCAATAAACATTACCGCAAAACGGCTTCTGCCTTCCTCAAGGGTCCGGATAATGTCGTCCATGTATTCATAAAGTTTAAT